>CANSCI010000028.1 GCA_947645355.1 uncultured Dorea sp.
TCCATACTGATATGCAGAAGCTGCATAAATGCGTCCGTCAGATGCTCTACATTGGTCACGCGCTGGATATGGCACAAGTTTTTGATCGTATTCAGTGTATTGAACAGGAAATGAAGGTTGATCTGCCCCTGCAGGGAACGAATCTCCAGCTTCATCTTCTCCTGTTCCTGCTCCTTGATGTCCGCCATCAGTTCCTTGATATCCTGGGTCATAATATTAAAGGCTTCGGACACCTTGGCAAACTCATCCTTTCCCTCCAGACTGATCTCTGTATCCAACCGCCCGCTGCTGAACGTCTGAAGTGCCTCCGTCAGGCGGTCCACGTTGCGTCCGATCCATCGGCTCAGAATATAGACGACACCCAGAAGAAGACAAAGCATGACCGCCGTAATCAGAATCACATTGAGGAAGCGCCCTGCCATATTTCCAAGAAGTATGTGTACCGGAACGGCAACTCCCATTTTAAAGGAAGAATCCTGACTGCTTCCCGTCAACAGCCACTCCTGTCCCAAGACGTCCCTCACCAGTTCTTTCTCCTTCACCCCCAGCTTTGTGATCACTCGTTCTTTGTCAAGACAGTCTTCATAATTCGGCGAAGTATACAAGATCTGTCCGTCCCTCGTCTCTACCGAGATGACCGCCTCCGGCTGAAACGCGTCCTCAAAAATCACTTCCATACTCTCACGCTCCAGCGTAACCGCACAGTAACCGATCATCTTGCCATAATACATAATATTGCGGAATAAGATCAGCTGTTCTGGATGAAAGGCAGATCCGCCCTCTCCAATCACCGTATACCCCTGTTCAAGGCCTTCCAGCCGTTCCCTGTCAGCTTCTTCCCAAAATTTTTCGCCAAGCTTTTGACCTCTGGCAAAAGACTCCCCCCCATAAGTGCCTATTTCAATAGAATGGATCTCCGGATTACTGGTATAGATGCTGGTCACCAGTGTCTCCATTTTTTCCATGGCCTGCCGGTTCAGGTATTCATTCTCCCACCGGTTATTCAGGCACCGGTCAACCATATTGCTGTTATACGCAAGCACCCTGGTCTGGTTATTAATCGTATTGACCAGATCCGTCAGCTTCTTATCCCGCTCTTTAAGCAAAAGCTCCGTCGTCTCATAAGCGTTGTCCACAATCATTTCCTTAGAATAACGGTACCAGATTCCCGAGATTAAAAATGTAGTTGCCAGAAGAATACAGCACAGAACCATTGATATTTTGTATCTGAATTTGATATACATTTTCCGTCTATTCCTCTTTTTTCCCAACATTATATCTCTTCCCGAAGCTCTTGTCAAAAGAATCGTCCTACTCCTCCCTGCCGTGATATAATTCATGCAGTTTCCCATACAGTCCCGAAAGCTTCCCGTAGATATTGCGGAAAATCTCTATATACAGATTCTCATAGATTTGATGCATCTCCATATCCGGATAAAAAATGTCTTTTTCATGCACCATAGACCGTACCGCCTCCTCGTAGGACGAAAACACGCCGCTCCCCACAAACGCCGCCATGGCGCAGCCAAGGCCGCTTGCCTCATAAGTCTGGATCCTGACTGTGGGCAGTCCGAACATATCCGCCGTAATCTGGCAGATCTCGTCACTCTGAGAGCCTCCTCCTCCAAGATATATTTTCTCGAATTTGTTCCCCGCCCGTTTTTCCATCAGCCGCATTCCGTCCATCAGGGCAAAATTAATCCCTTCGATGATGGCCCTGTAAATGTGGATCCTCGTGTGCTGATCAGAAAATCCGATCACCGCTCCTCTGGCCGTGGGCATAGTGATATTAGGTGTAAAGTACGGCTGGAAAAAAAGGCCGTCGCAGCCTGCCGGAACCTCCTTAAGCCTCTGGTTCAGCAGCTCCTCCGCCGAAACACCCAACCGTTTTGCCTCTTTTACCTCTTTTTCTGCAAACTCCTTCTTAAACCATGAGATCAGCCAATATCCGCGGAAGATCTCAATCTCCGGAGTAAATTTCCCGCGGATGACAGACGCATAGGGCGGGATAAAACGCTCCGGCTCCACATACTGATCTGCTGTAAATGTGATCATGGCTGTCGTCCCGAATCCAACCGCAGCTTTTTCTTTCGTAATGCATCCCAGACCAAGGATCTCACAGGCTTTGTCAGAACCAGACGCAAAAAGTGCTGTTCCTTCTGGAATCCCTGTGTCACAGGACGCCGAAGCCGTGATCCTCCCGATCTGTTCTCCTGGCTCTACAACCTCACAGAGCTTCTCTTCCTCCACCGGGAAGACCGGACGGGTCAGAGCCCCCTGCTTCTGCCAGCCGCGCCTCTGGCTGTCAAAAGGGACATGCCCCACAAGACTTGCTGATGAATCCGCCATCCTCCCGCTCAACCGAAAGATCAGATAACCGCTCAGCAGCAAATATTTATAGGTTGCCTCCCAGATCTGCGGTTCCTTTTGCCTGATCCAGTTGCAGTGGGATTTCTGAAACTGCATATTTGCAGTTTCCTCCATCCCCACCGCTTTAAAAAGCATGCGGCTGATCTGGGACATCTTAGGTTTCCCGGATGCCTTTCTTTTATCCAGCCACAGGATGGCCGGACGCAGCGGCCTCCCTTCCCGATCCACGCACACCACCGTATCACGGATCGTAGTAATGGACACGGCCTCAGCCCTCTCAAACAGCTCTGGCTGCTGCTTTTTAAGGCTCTGTGAGGCCTGGCAGATATTTCGGTAATAAAAGTCCGCTTCCTGCTCTGCCCAGTCCGGCTGTCTTGACACGTAAGGCTCCTGATGGCTCACTTTACTCTTCCCCAGGATCTCTCCGTATTGATTGACCAGCAGCGCCCTCGAGCTCTGCGTTCCCACATCATATATAAGAACAATCCGATCTTCCATTGCATTCCCCTCTCTCCTGCATAATTGCCGGACATTTTTATTGTATATCGTCTCTTAAGAACCTCTTCTCTTCCTCCACAATATCCAGTCCCAGCGTCCCGCCGGGGTTCATATTATAATCCGGGTCAAAATAGTCCTTCAATGCCCGAAAAACCCCAAACTCGTTCCGTCCCACCTGTCCTTCCAGCCACGGAGCAAACATCTTTCCGATGCCGTGGTGATGGCTCATGGATGCACCGGATCTTTGGATCGCATCCAGGATCGTCGAATGATACTTTTTAAATTCATCTGCATCCGACATCCTTGTAATAAAAATAAAATACAGGTTCGCCCCCTGCGGATAGCAGTGGGACATGTGGGTCGTCACGATCGTATTCGGAAGGGCATGGCAGACCTTCCGAACCTCCTTATGTACCTTCGCCATATTGGACCATCTCACCGTACACTCCAATGTGTCTGTCATGATCCCGAAGTCCAGCATCGTATCCCTGAGATACGGATCATTAAATCTTCCCTTCTCCCAGCTTTTCGTGACGTAAGAGGTGAGACTCATGCCTCCGTATTTCCGTGCGATGCGCTTAATATTCCGTGCCACATTTTTGGAAAAACCCTTTTCACCGTCTGTAAACCCGAGAAACAGGCATCTCTCCATATCCTGATATCCACGCACGTCCAGAAGTTTCCACAACGGTGTCTCGTCTACATTATACAGCCTGAGCATCAGATTTGTCTCCTCCGGGTCGGAGAGACGAAACACAGACGCGTTGCCGGCCTCACACTGCATCATCTCCCGGGCGGCTTCCCGGGCTACCCTCCAGTTTTTAAAGATAAAGGAAAAACGTTTCCGATTCTGGGGCATATAGCGGAACACCTTTAACGTCACCTCTGTCAGCACACCGAATGCTCCTTCACTCCCCATCATGATCTGATTCAGATCCGGCCCGGTAGCCTCTCTGGAATACCGGTTAGTTTGGATATTTCCGATAGGCGTGGCATATTTCTGGGTCAGTACGATATCTGTAATACAGCCATAATATGTACTATTCTGCCCGGCTCCTCTGGTCACTACCCATCCGCCTACGCTGCTGTACTCAAAGGACTGCGGAAAATGTCCGCAGGTATAGGCGCGCTTCGCCCCAAAGCGCTTTGGAGCCTCATTCAGCGCTCTCTCAAGCGCCGGTCCGGACATCCCGCTTTGTACCGTGATCGTCTGATCCTTTTCATTGAAAGACAGCACTTTATTGAACCTTGGACGCATATCCAGGGAAACTCCTCCCTTTACGGGCTCTACTCCCCGCGTCACACTGCTGCCGCCCCCATATACATACAGGGGGATCCGTTGCTTGGTACAGTATGCTACGATCTTCTCTACTTCCTTCGTCTTCTCCGGATACAGCACAACATCCGGCAGGCAGTCAATCTTTCCCTGACGGAGCCTTGCTGCGTCATACCCGGTCTTCCCATAGGCTACGGCCAATCTCGGATAATCTTCCGTAGTCAAATGCTCCTCACCCACAATATCCGCAAGGGCGTTCAGATGCTCCTGCGACAGATTGCACGGGGCGTCAAGCTTCACGGCGCTCATTCCGATATCTCCTGCATACTGTCGGAAATCATCATCCGTCATTTGGAATTTTTCCTTCATCATTTTGTACAGGGATTCCTTCGGATATTTCACAAAATCCGGATCCCCCCAGCGAAAGATGGAACGATAGCTGTCTTTCGGCGCTGCCTCCTTCACCCATTTTGGTTCAAATCCTTTGTATGGCTTAACACTCATCTTATTTTTCTCCTTTCAACTCTGCAAAACTCTGCAGCATACTGCTCGTTGCAATTACATCCACTCCAAGTCCCAGTACGTCCCGGATCACCACATCTCCTCCGGCTGCCCGGACGGTAAGGACTGTCTGGTTGATTTCTCTCATTACATCAAAGATCCTGTTCTTTGGAATCTCGGCCGATACACGCACAGGGACGACCGGCGCCTCCGGAAATACGGTGCGGACCGTACTGCAGACCGTCCTCATAGGGTGCTTTAACTCTGCGGCGGCAAATTCCCTGCCTCTTTTACATTTATTTCCGGTAACAACAATCTCTTCTCTCTGCTCTTCCACCTTCAGCGTACAGCTGTTCGGGCACACAATGCACGTCATCTCCCTCATCAGATTCCGCCTCCTTCCGCGATAGAAACCAAAACCCTGGATTCTTTTGTGAGACACTGCCCCGTAAAATCAATTTCCAGCCTCTCCATCTCCGGCGGCTTCAGGTTCTGATATTTCCTCGCAAATATTTTCTGTCCGTCCACTGCAACAGTGAGCGTTCCCTCCGTCAGCACACGGCTGCTTCTGAAATACAGGATAACCTTGCCCAGATCACTGCCAAGGTTTAGTTTCTGGGGAACCAGATACTGAAGAGAAGCATCTGCATCCATCATAACCCGGCCTTTTTCTGACTCCTGTCCTGTTCTCTTTTTATAAGATGCCGCTGCCCTCCCTGCAATCTCACCGCTTTCTGATACATAATCCACAAGGTCATTGACATGTGTGGCATTGCCGCAGGTGAAAACACCGTCAGCCTCTGTCATAAACCGATTGTCACATATCGGTCCCTTTGTTCTTATATCCAGCGGTACTCCAAGGCTTTCTGCCATCTCATTTTCCGGGATCAATCCCACCGACAGGATCAATGTATCACATTCTACATACCGCTCTGTACCCGGAATAGGCCGCATACGCTCATCCACCCCTGCAATTTCCACACCTGTCAGCCGCCCGGTTCCAAAGACTCTCGTCACTGTATGAGAGAGAAAAAGAGGAATATCATAATCCTCCAGGCACTGTACCAGATTTCTGGTAAGCCCTGACGGAACCGGCTTCACCTCATAGACGCCCAGCACCTTCGCACCTTCCAGTGTCAGTCTTCTTGCCATGATCAGGCCGATATCCCCGCTCCCCAGAATCACGCAGCGCCTTGCGGGCATCTGCCCCATAAGATTTACAAAATGCTGTGCGGTACCGGCGGTAAAGACTCCTGCCGGCCTTGTCCCGTGGATAAAGACCTGCTTTGCCGTCCGTTCCCGGCAGCCGGTCGCCAGAACCATAGCCTTCGTCCGGTATTCCCGCACCCCTTTTGCGTTCACCGCATACACATAAAAACCTTTTTCTGTCTTCCTGACAGAGGTCACGAAAGTCTGTACCTCATACGAAATGGAAAGCTTATGGAATTCCTCTTCAAAACGTTCCACATATTCCGGACCTGTCAGTTTTTCTCCAAAACGAAGAAGGCCGAAACCGTCATGGATACACTGCTTCAAAATCCCACCCAGGCGCGCCTCGCGTTCGATCAGGAGCACTCCTGCACCTTCTTTTTTTGCCGAGACGGCTGCCGCCAGCCCTCCCGGGCCTCCGCCGATCACAAGTACATCATAATCTGTCACAACAGCACCTCCTTTGTCTTTCCGAAACTGATCTTTGAATCCGGGCCGCTCTTGCACACATCCTCCACCGGAATGCCTGTATACTCACTGATGATCTGTGCTACCAGAGGCATACAAAAGCCTCCCTGGCAGCGTCCCATACCCGGACGCACCCGTTTCTTCACCCCATCAACCGTAGGTATGGCAATGGGAGACTTCAGGGCTTCTATGATCTCACCTTTGCTGATCTCCTCACACCGGCATACGATCCTTCCGTAATCCGGATTCTTCCGAATCAGCCGGTCACGCTCGTCTGTCGGAAGATCCTTTACACGGGGGATCCCCTTCCGGACAGGAGAAAATCTCTCGTTCTTCTCGATCTTCCCCGAAGCGCCGAGCATCTGTACCGCCATCTTTGCAACATCCACCGCCACCGCCGGAGCCGTAGTCAGACCCGGGGACTGGATCCCCGCACAGTGGATCAGATTTCTTGTCTTACGCCCCTTCTCAATAATAAAATCCTCCTCAAAGGCAGCCGCGCGCACCCCGGTAAAATATGTAATAATATCCTGTTTAGACAGCCCCCCGGCTGTCTTCACCTGTTTTTCAAACACACGGTCGACAGAAATCTGCTCTGTTGCAAAGTTTTCCTTCTCAAAGGTCTCTACCGCGTCAGGCCCCACCAGAAGATTATGATGCACGGTGTGCAGGATCCCGCCCCCCTTTGTATGGGCCGTGTTTTTAGTCAGCGTCCGGATAGAAGCTATACTTTTCACAAGGCTGCCGGCCTTTTTATCTAAAATAGAATTCGTTCCCCTTCTGGGATGGATGGAATAGAAGCGGTCTCCCGCCATAGCCGCCACCTCCTCGGCAAATACTCCGGCTGCGTTGATGACCAGTTTGGGACGTACTGTTCCCCGATTGGTCTTCACCGCACGGATCCCTCCGTCCTGGACCTCCATTCCCAGCACTGCCGTATCCAAGCTGATCTGTGCCCCGTTTGCCGCCGCGTTTTCTCCGTAGGCAATGGTAAGTCCGTAAGGGCACACACAGCCTGCGCTTGGATTATATATGGCAAACCGGAATCTTGGATTAAGGCCAGGTTCTCGCTTCTTAAGCTCCCTGCCGGACAGGATACGAGTGTCGGATATTTTGCATATATGCCTTCTGTGCCAAACATACAGACGAACCACCGGAAGGGCGCTCTTCTCTGTAAAACCTACATACTGCCCGCACCGCCGAAAGGGTACGTCAAGCTCCCTGCAGACCCTGTCAAACATCCGGTTCCCCTTCACTACATACTTCTGTTTCAAAGTACCCTTGTTAAGATCCACACCTGGATGCACCTCACCGTCATTCCTCCCGGACGCCTGAAGGGCAAGATCCGATTCCTTCTCCACCAGAAGTACATCCAGCTTCCACCTGGTCAGTTCCCTGGCAATGCTGCATCCGGAAATTCCTCCTCCGATCACCAGTACATCCGGCTTTCTACCTTCCAGTGCATCATCTGTAAACTCTGGTTTCCTCATGGGAGGAAGATCGGTACCCTCCAGTTCAATATCATTCACCACATGGAACCCCGGAATCCTCATGACACACATACTGCAGGCTTCCACAATATCCTCCCAGTTTGACAGCCTTCCAAAGACCCGGATGATCCTCCCCTCCACCGACGCATTCACGACCGGCCCGAAACGTGTCCGCAGATTTTTTTTCAATCGTCTTTCCAATTTTGCTCTTTTCATATTCCCACTTCTCTCCGTAGTCGGTTGATTGACCGACTCTTTTAATTTATCATAACAAACGCCGCTGCGAAAGTCAACCGTAACGTTCCTCTCGACAGAATGCACAGAAAACAGTATAATTAATATATTCAAAAACTTACGCGAGGTTAACCTATGGCTGCACCGAGAAAAGATAATGTAAAAGAACTGATCCTGGAAGCAACGGAAAAATTACTGCAGACGAAAAAACTGTCAGACATCTCTCTGGCAGAGATAGCCGGATACGCCGGCATTTCTAAAGGGACTTTATATTATCATTACAAAAACAAAAATGAGATCCTGTTCGATATCACCGACAAATATCTGAAGGAACAATACGACAACCTGCTGGCATGGACAGAGGATGCGTCCAAAGATACATCCCTGCACCGCCTGGTCAAATATGTGCTTGAACGCGACGTAGCAACTGCCGGCATGCGTCTCCACCTGTTCTATGACGCCATGATGGGAGATGAATCGATTCGGCAGAAACTCCTGAACCGCTATAAAGAATTTGCCCGGATCCTTGCAGAAAAGATCAGCCAGAGGACAGATGAATTCCCGCCGGATTACCTGGCATGGCTGCTGCTTGTCCTTTCTGACGGACTGTATATCCACCAGACCCTTGACAATCCGCTGCTTGATATCCCGCAATTTATCCGGCAGTCTGAGAAATCTCTGGGACAAAAATAACCAACGCAAAAACCCAAAATCCCTGTAAAGGATGTCAGAATTTCTGCCGTCCTTTACAGGGATTTTATAGTTTTCGGTTAATTTTTTTCATTCATTGCTTCAGACTTCTCGGCCGTCAGCCTCTTAATCTCTTCCTCCCGCTTCTTCTCCACGGCATCCAGTTCCTCCGTGGTGAGCACGCCAAGCTTCTCCTTCTGGAAGTCCATATTAGACAACAGGAAATTCATGGCAAATCCTACCAGCAGCGCCCAGCCGGAACCTTTAAACGCCAGAACAGCTGCCATCACCCCTGCAATACTCTTGTCCGTATTGGACTTACAGTATTCCATGCCGATCCTTGCACACACATAGGCCTGAAACAGAAGTGTAATGGCGGATCCTACCCCCATGATTGGTTTCATAAAGGATACTATGGGCACGAGAATCACACTCAGAAACGTAGCCATACGGAAAGAACTCATCCCGCCGATCAGAGACTTCATAGCCTTCTTCCCTTCCCTATAGCGCATAGCCACAGACACAGTCATTCCCACCCACAGAGGACCTGCAAGAGGCGGAAACGGTGCGAAGATTGCAAGAATCAAATTCCTCAGGCCGCTGATCAGATTGGAGCGGCTGGAATTGAAGTCAATGTACTCGTCATCCCGGCTTTCCTGTGCTTCCTTTACCAGCGTCTCCGAGGTCACAAAATCACCGAATGCCAGTACATAGCAGATCAGCGACAGCGGAAGCGCCTTTACAAACACGGCAAGCGGCGGAAACCCTGCCGCAAATACGCTGACGGTACCAAACATATCCGCAAAATCCGGTATTCGGATTACCGTCCCAAGCTCCAGCACCGGCTTGGCAAGCTCCCCAAGTGCCACACCGATCAGCATAGCCGCCAGATAAGGGAACAAATTGCCGTACTTTGCCATCACATCCAAGATCTTAATCTTATCTCTTTTCTTCTCACAGAACGGAGAAAAACTAAGAAATGCCAGCAGCAGGGTTCCTGAAAGTGTGGCAATCGGCGCTGTCATCAGCTGGCTCCCTTCTGCAAGCTGCCCCTGGATGACCGTTATCGGCGCGGCAAGCAGGATTCCGCCCTTCACAGAAGACGGTACCAGCCGCACAAACTTGTCGGCAAGCTTTGTGATTCCCATGAATATGAAAATAAATGCCACCAGAAGCTGGACAGCGATCATGGCCTGTATCCGCTCAGGTCCTTTTTCAAAACCTTCCAGAAATGCCAGCGTAAACGGCAGTGTCGGTGTGATCCACCCCGGAACCACCGGATCTCCCAGCCATCCGTGGAGCATATACATAAACACCTCCAGAATGACACAGCTCCATGCCAGTTCATAGGGCAGCCCCAGGTTGTCGGTCAGATAAGGGATCGAACTTAAGGCTGTTGCCCCCAGGATCAGACCCTGAAAAAATTCTACATATTCGATACGGTAATGCACTCCCGGAATCCGCCACTGGAACGGGCCGAGGGGAATAAATGGGAGCTCGTTCGCTCTTCTTTCTTTCTTCGGACTCATTGTCTATGTACCCTCCTGTTTTATCTCTCCTACTATACACATCCTGTATAGCAAACCTCTAATTGATAGATAATATTTATCATTTTTTCAGATATTGATCGTTTTCATACTGCTTTTTCTATGAAATGTCTTTTTTTTAACAATTTTGAGTAAAAAAGACTCTGCCCCAAGCCAAAGGGCAGAGTCTTTTTTATGTAGTCCCTCTGAAAAGTAGTAACCTATTATTTGCCAAGTGCGCTCTTGCCGAAGATCTTCGCATGCTGCCCTACCAGGTACAGAGAACTTAAGATTGCAAGGACTGCGAACACCAGCAGCATGATCATTAATGTGTAAACAGCATTCGCCTCGCCGGATGCCTTCGTAAGCTGTGCTGCCACTACCGGGATCAGGTAGCTTGCCGCTCCCATGAAGGTATAATAGATCCCTGTATTCCTGCCCTTCGGACCCGGGTTAAACAGCTGGACAACTGCAAGCCCTGTCTGGAGCGCACCGCCTGCCGCAAAAAATCCCAGCATCGCGATCGCAACATAGATGATAGCCACCTGATGGATGAACAAGACTCCTGCAAGGGCAACCGCCGTAAAAATAGAATCAATCAAGATAACCTTCAATGGATTCCATTTTAATTTTGCCATCATAAATGCCCAGAACAGTACCGCACAGATAGAGCCCACTGTATAGATGGAGGTCATTCCCGCCGCCTGCATCTCTGTCAGTCCGCATACAGCCAGCCCAAAGGCCTTCGTATATTGCTGTGCACCGTACATGATTGCCATACATAAAAATGCGTAGAACATAACCAGAAATACAACAAACTTACTGGGCTTTGTAAGCATTGCTGCTTTGGCAGCATCAATCTCAGCCTGAACCGCATTTTTCTTATCTCCGGACTTGCCGGAAGCTGCCTTCTTCTGATCATCATACACGAATGGAGCCGCAAGTGCAAGCACAAGACATACTGCTGACATTGCAAGAGGAAGAATAATGTTCATCTTCCAGTTGCCGGAAGCTGCCATCTGTACAACAAACAGCGGATATACCATACCGGACAGGGATACAAAGAACTTAATCCCGATCAGTGCAGAACCCGGCGCCGCCGGATAAGCCTCCTGAACTGCCGGATACCCGGAAGCATCCCAGAACCCGGATGTAGCAATACCGGTCAATAAACCGCACACTGAAGCTACCATCGCGCTCTTTGTCATTAAAAATCCTGCGAAACATACAATATAGAGAACTGCCCCGCCGATCATAAGCTTCTTCCTGCCCACACGGTCAGAGATCTCTCCGCCGATCCACACACTGATAAACTTACCGAACCCGGTCCATGCCACCGCCGTGCTGACTGCCGCAAGTCCTGCCGCGTACGCCGCCGAATCCGGATTTGACATGTCAAATCCCCACTGCGTCGCAAAGTTTACATTGTTCTGGCTTAAGATGATTGCCTGGATACCGTGTGTCAGGTAACAGATGTACACACAGATGATAGACATCAAATACTTCTTTGCTTTCATTCCCATTCTCCTTTTTTTGATCTCTATAGATTCCTTCTTCTGCCGTTACTTATTTTGCCTGCCCGGCCTGGAATTTCTGATATTCCTCAAGAGGCATCTTCTTTCCTACAAACAGCTCGTAATTGACAGCCCCCTGCTGCTGAAGCATTCCGACACCGCCGATGGCCTTGCAGCCTGCTTCCTCTGCTTCCAGGATCATTTTTGTCTTCTCCGGGTTATAGACCGTGTCAGCCACAACAAGATCCTCGCGGAACAAAGACTTGTCAACCAGAGTTACATCCTCATACGGCTTCATGCCCATGATGGTCGCATTGATCACAATATCACAGCCGCCCACTGCCTTGGCAAGCTTCTCTTTGTTCCCAAGATCTTCCACGGTGACCACACAGCCCGGGCAATGCTTTGCAAGCTTTTCCTTCGTCCCTTCAGCTCTCTTTAAGAAATCGTCCTTCGGATTAAAGATGGCCACTTCTTTGGCGCCGTCCAGTGCAAGCTGTACCTGGATGGCTGTCGCCGCTCCGCCGGCGCCCAGCACCACAGCTTTCTTGCCCTTTACGTCAAAGCCGTTGAGCTCCAGATTTTTCACAAAGCCTACACCGTCTGTAATATGGCCGGTAATCACGCCGTCATCATTGACAAATACATTACATGCCCCTATGATCTCAGCTGCCGGAGATAATTGATCCACCAGCTCTGCTGCAACGTTTTTGCAGGGCATCGTAAAATTGCCGCCCCGCATCTTAAGAAGCTTGATTGCTTCAAAAGCCTTCGGCATCTGCTCTACATTAACATCAAATGCCATATAGGCATAGTCTAATCCATCATGCTGAAAACTGAAATTATACATAGCCGGTGATCCGGAATGTCCCACCGGTGTTCCGAATAATGCCAACAATCCTGTATGTCCGCTGATTCTTTTTTCCATCTTTTTATCTCCTCCTGAGCCGGATGCCAGATCCCGGCATCCGGCAATGATGATTATCACTTTATATTTCTACACTTCTGACCGCAATCTGAAACTGCGCCTTCTGCTTTTAATCCTTATAATTTCAAGGCGGCATCGTACGCTTCCCTGGTAGCATCCAGTGCTCTTCTTGCCCGCTGGGCGTCACCGACCACATGTACCTCCGGGACAATCGCGCGAAGCTTATCGGCAAAGTCATAAACCACTTCCTGTCCCTCGCGGTGGGTATAGCGGGAACTAAAGCCCATGGAAAGCACTACGGTATCAAATCCTCTTGCCTCATAAACCTTTTCATCTGATTTGTCTGCCGCATTTTTGTAGCTGACTCCGTCAGAGAAGATCTCTGCCACTGCCGCGTTGGTGATCTGCTCAATCCCGTACTCTTCAAAAGCCTTCATCAGGAAGATCCTGTGCTCATGGATCACATCCGGCCCGATGGCATCCCTCATCTCAATGACAGACACTTCATGTCCCTGCTCCGCAAGAAATTCCGCAGTCTCTGCACCGACCATACCGCCGCCTACTACAAGCACCTTGTGTCCTACCGGACGTTTGCCCTCCAGGCAGTCAATGCCGTGGACGATCTCAGGATTATGGATTCCCTTGATAAACGGAAGAATCAGTGTCTCAGACCCGGTGGCAAGGATCACTGCATCCGGTGTATCCTGCCTCAGCATATCTGCGTCAACCTTTGTATTCATCTTGACCGCAACGCCGGCTTTCTCACATTTTACCACATAACTGCGGATCATGTTCGTAATATCTCCTTTTCCAGGAGGATAAGCTGCCAGCCTCATGTTGCCGCCAAGTTTGTCAGAAGCCTCAAACAGTGTAACATCATGTCCCCGTTTCTTTGCTGTGTACGCTGCACACATCCCTGCTACGCCGCCGCCGATAACGTACACCTTTTTCCTCTTCTCTGCTATCGGAAGTCCTTCTGACTCACGGCCCAGCGCCGGATTGGTCAGGCAGCAGATCGGTTTTCCCGCATACATATTGGCAACACATCCCTGCAGGCAGGCAATACACGGAGTCATATCCTCAAGCCTTTCCTCCTGTGCCTTTTGCGGCATATGCGGATCAGCCAGGGATTGACGCCCGAAAGCAACCAGATCCGTCTTCCCCTGTCTTACCATCAGTTCTGCAAACTGCGGCTCCGTGTAGCGTCCCACAGTAATCACCGGAACGGAAACACTTTTCTTGATATTTTCAACCAGCTCTGCCGAGAATCCGCCGTGGATACCGGTGGGAGCCCACATATATTCATCCTTCAGATGTACCGCACGGGATACGTGAAGAGCGTCAACCCCGCAGTCCTCCAGATAAGATGCTACCGCACACATATCATGATTGTCAAGTCCGCCGAACATATCTTCCGTACTGTTGATCCGGGCAAGGACCGCGATCTTCCCATCTGTCTTCGCCTTTACCTCTTCAATGATCAGCCGGGAGAACCTCATCCTGTTCTCAAAGCTTCCGCCGAATTCATCAATTCTCTTATTCGTCCTTGGGGACATAAAAGAATTCACAAGGTAGCCGTGCGCCATATGGATCTCTACAGCGTCCACACCGGCTTTCATAGCCCGAAGCGCCGCTTCCCCATATCCCTTGATCAGCTGATATACCTTCTCTGTCGGCACTTCCTTCGGGATATCCTTCCCGTCCTTGGTCTGTATCGACGTAGCCGCCTCAATAGGTGCGCCTGCATTTTTGGCATTTCCTTCCGGGCCTGCATTCTGCAGCTGGACAGAGATCCTAGCACCCTCAGCGTGTGCAGCGTCACAGATTCCCTTTAAACTTTCAATACTGTCGTCATTATACAGACATGGCTTTCTTGGTCCGCCCTTGGCTCCCTCGTGTACCACGGTAGCCTCAATCGTGATCAGGCCGAACTGCCCCTTCGCGCGCGCTCCATAATATGCAGCGGACTGGTCACTCCATGTTCCGTCGGTATTTGCAAAATTATTTCCCATGGGCGGGACTACAAAACGGTTTTTTACCGTCATGGGACCGATCTTTATCGGTGTAAACATATTTTTAAATTTCATAGTCTCTCCTTCCTGCCCTACGCTTCCACCATCTCTGGCCAGGCTTCCTCTAATACCTTCTTTGTATTGTCGTATGTAAATGCTGCCGCTTCCTTTAATCCTCTTCCAAGGATCTCATCGGAAATGACCTCAACACCGATCACCTTCGGGTCAATTCCCGCATCCTTGATCATCTTCACAAACCCGGCAGTATCCTTTGCTCCTGTGCCCGGCGCCAGACGGTCATGCATGGATTCATCCCGCAGAATGCTCTTTGCATAAGGTCTGTCATATGCATCATTGATCTGGATGGAGATCACCTTCTTCGCAATCTCCTCTGTCAGAATATCATAAGGCTGATCTGCCCTTACCCAATGCCAGGTATCAAGAATCAGCATTGCATTGTCGCAGCCTGCCGTCTTTACTACTTCCCAGCCCTTTTTAAGATCCGGGATCCCGCTGTATGGCATCGGCTCAACACCAATGATATACTTGCCTGCCCGCCGGCAAAGTTCTTTTAATTTCTGCGCTGTGTATTCTACAGAATAGTTCTCCATCAGCCCGCAGTTAATATGTCCAACCCCGAACAGCTCACACATATGGAAGCACATCTGCTCTTTGGAGCGATGCTCCTCACACCACTGCACGATGTATTCTACCTCTGTGACCTTCATATCATGTTTTTCAAGGATTGCAAGAATATCCTCATCGTGAAGCCCCTCGTTCAGTGCATCCACATAGGTCTCCGCGCGAAGGCCGATCCCCTCATAGCCTGCCTCCTTTGCCGCAACGACACGGTCTTCAAATCTGCACTGATCTCCCAGTGTCCAGGAACTGATTGTGATTGGATTTTTCTTTGACATAACGCTTACTCCTTTCATTGTGTAAATTGAACATATTTTCTGTACATCTCTGGCTCAATCTTGTATGTTTTATGATGGTTTTATTATAATCCATTGTTAAATTTAAAACAAATTGGTAATATTGCCGGAATCCATAGATTTTGTTTATAGTTTATGTTAAAATATACTACAACATTTACATCATATTCTGCATGCCGGACAGTTCAAAGTTGAAAGGAGAGCCTGCAAAGAAGCCTATACGAATCACATAATAGAAAGGAAGGATGTCCATGAACCTGTATCACCTGAGATATTTTACAACACTGGCACATCTGGAGCACTATACAAAAGCCGCGGAGATCCTGGCCATCACTCAGCCGAGCCTGAGCCATGCCATCGCCTCCCTGGAAAAAGAACTGGGGGTGAAGCTATTTGAAAAAGAAGGGCGGAATGTTGTCCTGACCAAATGCGGTCAGGCTTTTCTTATAGACGTGGAAAAATCTCTGGAAATGCTGGATTCCAGCATCCATAAACTGCAGATGACCGGAAGCGGCGAAGGCCGCATCGACATTGCCCTGCTGCGGACTCTGAGCACAAAGACTGTACCTGCTTTCGTAAAGGGATTCCTTGACCAGAAGGCAGGCAAGAAAATTGATTTTTATTTTCACAATTCTACCGGTTTGACCGGGCATATCCTCCAGGGACTAAAGGAGCGAAAGTACGATATCGCCTTCTGCTCCATGATGGACAACGAGCCGACCATTGAATTTCTGCCGATTGCACGCCAGGAACTGGTTCTGGTAGTGCCCCTTGACCATCCCCTGGCAGAACAGGATACCGTAGACTTGAAAGAAACCTTGCCTTATCCACAGATTGTGTTCTCGAAAGAGAGCGGGCTGAGGTACGTAATCGACAAGCTTTTTGACAAATGCGGCGGAAAGCCTCAGATCGTCTACTCCGTGGAGGAGGATCAGGCGGTGGCCGGCCTTGCAGGCGCAGGCTTCGGGATTGCCGTTGTACCGGACATGCCGGTCCTTGCATCTATGCCGGTCAAGATACTCAAGATCATTAAGCCTACCTGGGAGCGAATCTTTTACATGTGTACACTAAAGGATGTATACCAGGCTCCTGTAGTCCAGGAGTTTAAGCAGTATGTCATAGAGCACAGGGATCTGTAGGCCGCTTTTCAATTCGCCCATGCCACCTGCTGTACTTTTACCCACGGATACTCCTTATATGCAGAGCCCTCCAGATCCTCCCGGTGCATATCAACTCCGGTAAGTTGGTTATTTTCATAAGTTTTATAATAATAGATTCCCCGTCCGGCATCCATACAGCAGGAATACAACGTAATGTCACACTCATCCTTATCCGTGACCACACTTCCCCTGGGCATGGCTACCGCATCCAAAAGATGAAAAAACTGCGCCACACTCCCCTGCGCATCCTCTCTGCAGACGGAATTCAGCCTCAGATATGCAGCCTTAACAAACCGTGACGACGGCGAAAAATCTCCGGGAAGTCCAAAGCTCCCAAGCCCCTGGCCGTACGGCTTAAGCTTCGCCGAAGTACTGAAGCAATTCTCCGGACAACTGACAGTCAGATTCAGGTACTGACACAAGTTCGTCATCTGAAAATCAAAAGTGGGATTGTTTGTCAGAACGCCCACCGGGTTATCCCGCACTTTCATCCCATCCAGCGTGGACTCCAGAACCAGAGACTCCTTTTGATCTGCAATGTGCCAGTGGAGCGGCGCAGCCGGAATCTTCTGGCTGAACGGGATGTTGATAAGCCTAGTATTTTCAAGTAAATGCCGCGCCTCATCGGCAGTCGCACACTTGCCCAGCAGCCAGAAGATCAGCTCAAACGGCGATATATTGGCTTTATTGTAATCCGGATCCGACGGGTAATATGCACTGTCCGGAAAATTCAGACCTGCAATACAAAGCCCTGTCTCATTGACAGCCTCCGCATAGAGCGGATACCCTTCCGAGACCGTAGCCATTCCAAGAAGAGCGTAGTGCCTGCTAAGTGTTCCCTCTCGTCTGAATGTAAACGGATAATTCCGGGGTGTGAAGATAACCCTTGCCCCGAATTCCCAATCCAGATCCATCGTCCTTCCAAAATAAAAATCCTGCGTGTTCATTGCTATACTGGTACACATAGTCTTTCCCCTTTTACGAATGCCGAATATTTTTTAACTCTGACATTAATATATTATATCGCAATGATTATATTATATTCCTGTGCAGGATCACAAACGTTCACTTTACCTGTCAGAACTTCATAACACTTGTGATATCGGCCCACGCCTCCTCATCAATCTCCTCATCCCGGAACAGCTTTTTAAAAAATCACCCTTATCTGTACCTAAAATCTGCTTAGTTTCCAATCCCTCAATCATTAAATAAAAACGACCGCTTATCCCTGAACTCTACATTCACCGTCACTTTCTCGCCCCGGAAAGCATACTCGTTCAGGACAAAGGGAAGTCCATTGCTCCCCTTATGTATATCGGACACGATCAACAGCGGATGCCATTTCCCGACTCCCAGAAGCTTACAGTCCGTCTCTGTGGGAAAATCGGTCTTAATATTCTCCACGATACGGGCAGTCTTATACCCGTTATACTCAAGCTGGGAAAAAAGCGGCATATTCTCCAGACCTTCCTTTGTCACAAACCTTGCCGCATCCATGGTGATAAACGCCTTGCGGATGCAGGTAGGCTCACCGTCCACGGACGTGAGGCGGTATACATAGAAAAGCTCCTTCACACTCTCCGGCAGACACAGGCATGCCCGCAGGTAAGCCGTACTTTTGATAGGCTCACAGGAGATCACCTTTGTCTCACACTGAAGCCCCTTGGCCACCACCTGATCCCTGAAATTAGAAAAGCCCGCCGTATTGACATCCAGCTTTTCGGGCGTCACAAAGGTTCCTTTCCCCTGGACGCGGTATAACAGTCCGTCGTTCACCAGTTCCGTGATCACAGAACGGACTGTCATCCGGCTGAGGCCATATGTCTGTGCCAGTTCATTCTCAGACGGAATCTTCTGATTAGCCCCCCAGGTACTGTTTTTCAATTCTGTCCGGATGATCTGATCCAGTTGGTCGTGCAGCGAAATTGCGCTTGTCTTATCTAACATTTTTACTCTCATTCTTATCGTTATTATAGTTTTTCTATCATATGAAAATGATACTATAATTTGTCGGCTTTTTCAAGCATTTCGAAGCAAACAACCGATAACCTTTATTTTTCTCCGTTTGCCGCGTTCATAAACCGCCTCTGGTAGGACACTACCTGGTTGGCACTGGAAAAACGCGCCAGATAATTCGGCTCTGCTGTCAGCACGACTCTTCCTGCCATATCACTGTATTCTTTCGAAGAAAGGAGCCTGTCAATATCGTAATAATTGTAATCGCCTTCCATGCTGCATATAATCAGTCTTGTGTCCTCCATATTTGCCTGCCCAAGAAGCCTCAGGTTCTGACGGATCCCGTCCAGCCCGTCTGCCCCCTCTGGATTGCAGAGGCTGCGCTGGTCAAGCAGGATCTCTGCCTTCTCTTTCACAGTAAACAGATCTACGTCATCCTCACCGGCGGCAAAATAATCCTTTCCGATCATATAGGCGCGCAGCTCCTCAAGATACCTTTTCTCCCCGGTCAGCTGATAAATATCCAGGTATTTCTTAATCTCCTTGGACTGCATCAGACGGTGCCGGATAAAACTGTTGATAAAATAGGGCCGTGCCTGCAAAGCCAGTGCTGTCTGGGCAGGCTCGAACATCAGGGTAAAATTCACCCGGTAACCATGCTCATGGAGCATCAATGCCAGGTTATGCCCGCGGAAGGCGTCCGCCGTAGCTGCGTCGTCATACCGCTTAGACAGCCTTTTATCTCCCCGAAGCAGTTCGTCCACATTATCCCGGTTGACCGGGCCGGTGTGGGGCACCTTGATGACAACTCTGTATTCGGACAGCATTTCTTTGAATTTTGCCGCCTCCTCCAGAATCTCTGCATCACTTTTTCTGAACGGGTCATTCAGTTCTACACTGATATCGCATCCCGGGCCTAAGATCCTCCCGATCTCTTCCATCACTTCATCCCGGGTCTTAAACTTTTTCCCCACGTTTGCCTTCGGATTATTGATAAACAGATCATAGATGATCCCCGGGTTGCAGGTCAGGTTCGCAAGCATCCCCGACACCGGAGCCACCTCATACGGGTTGGCGCTGTCTGCGGAAAACAAAAGATTGGTCGGTCGTTTCCTGCCATTTTTATCATAAGAAATATTTCTTTTAAGGTCTGCCCGGAGTACATGGTCTGCATTTAACTCCAGCTCTACCTCAAATCCGGCCGGTGTCTCGCCTGCCGGAACTTTAAAGTAATCAATGACCTCCTGGAACTTTTTTGTCACTCCTATGTATTCTGCTGCCCCCGCAAGTTCTTTAAATTCACCGCACGCAAGCGGCAGATCCAGGATACGCTCCACGTAAGCCTCTTCTCCATTGACCGGAGCTAATCCAAGATTCCTTATTGATGATTTAATAACCATTTTTATTTCCTTTCTACAACATAATTTTCAAGTATACCGATTCCCTCTACCTCAATGCGAAGCACATCCCCCGGATGGATCTGTCCTGCCCCGTACGGCGTGCCCATAGAAATAATATCACCCGGGTACAAAGTCATATAATCTGAGAAAAAGGAGATCATGTACGGCACTGAAAAGATCATCTCCTTCGTATTGCCGTCCTGACGAAGCTCGCCGTTTACCCAGCTTCGGATCCGGGTGTGAGACGGATCAAGCTCTGTCTCAATGCAGGGACCGATGGGGCCGAACGTATCGGCCGCCTTTAACCGCAGGTCATCTGTGCCGAACTGCGACCGGTCCGTTATGTCATTGGAACAGGTATAGCCAAAGACATAAGACAGCGCATCCTCCTCCGATACATGCCTCGCTGTCTTTCCGATAACTACCGCCATCTCTCCTTCGTACAGGCAGTCACACCCGTCTGACGCCGGGATCTCGACGGCCTCACCCGCGGCAATACAGGCTCCCGTTGGTTTCATAAAGGTAATGGGGTACTTTGGGACCGGGCGGCCCATAGCCTTAGCTGCCCCGGCAAAATTAAGACCAACGCCAAGATATTTTGTAGGCTCACACGGGGTTAACAGCTTTACCTCGTCTGCCCTTAAGCTGCTGCCGTCTAACCTATAACTGACCTCTGCCCCGGCCTTCCCACTGCTTTCACCGCCAGAAAACGGAGAACTCTCAAGCCCCCTGATTTCCTTCCCTTCCAGTATCCCGTATTTTTCTTCTAATCCACATCGAAATCTTACAATCTTCATTTTCCCCTCCATTTCGCCCGTAAAAACCGGCACAGTCTGCTTCCATCTACTCCGCTACAATGCTGGCAAGCGCAATGGACGCCAGCTTGCTCTCTGACGCATCCGAGCGGGACACAAGAATGATCGGCGCCTTCGCTCCTACAATGATCCCTGCGTTTTTTGCATGGCCGAAATATAGCATCGCCTTCCCGATCCCATTCCCCACCTCATAAGTAGGAACCAGCAGGATATCAGCCTCACCGGCGCCTTCTGCTTCATACTTCTTATGGGCGCAGGAACTCTTGGAGATTGCCATGTCAAGCCCCACCGGCCCGAATACATTCATATTGCAGGACTCCCATTCTTCCGTCATCTCAGAAAGTTTTGCCGCGTCTGTGGTAGCCGTGATCTTGGGATTCACACTTTCGGCACCGCAGACGCAGGCAGCCTGGATCCGGTCGTAGCCCAGCCGTTTCATAGTACGGGCAGCATTCTTAAGGATCCCCACTTTCTGCTCCAACGACGGAAAAGTAATCATCCCGCCGTCTGTCAGACATAGGAGTTTCGGATAATTTTTCTGTTCAAAAAACATGACATGGGAGATCAGGCCGTCTCCGCGGATCCCCGTGTCCCGGTCTACCACCTCATGCATCAGGTCCGCCGTCCCTAAAAGCCCCTTCATCAGGAAATGGGCACGTCCCTCGCGGACTTCACGAACTGCTCTTTTTGCACATTCTGTATCAGCAGTCTCATGGATAATGGTAAAATCTCCGGGATCACACTTAAGTTCTGTGAGGATCTCCCTGATCCTTTCGGCATCCCCCACTAAAACAGCGTCGGCAATGCCCTGTCTATACGCATCTGTCACGGCACGCAGGACATCTGTGTCATGCGCTGCCGCAACGACAATTGTTTTCTTTTTCTTCTGTTTCGCCATCTCAGTCAAGTCTGTAAGATGTGAAATCATACTTCCACCTCCTGTTCATATGCTGGCGCTTCGGCAGACGACCGGCGCTTTATACACTGACACACCCGGCAGACGGCCGGTGCTTTATATGCCGGCCCTGCCATAAGTCTTTGCTTCCTCTCCGTGCAGGACACGCAGCACCCCTTCTGCCAGAGTGCTCATCTCTTCCTCACCTGGAATGCGTATTATGGGAGCCATCTTCCCCACATACTGTGTGATCTCTGCACACAACTCTTCCGAGTATGCAATTCCCCCGGTAAGAATGATCCCGTCCAAGTCAAACTTAAGCACAGCTCCCATTGCTCCGATATCCTTGGCGATCTGGTAGGCAAACAGGCGAAATACAAGCATTGCCTTCTCGTCCCCGGAAAATGCCTTCTTTTGCACCTCCCGGAATTCCCGGGTCTTTAAGTACGAATAGATCCCTGACTCCCGGCAGAGGATCCGCCTGGCCTCCGCCTTACTGACACCGGAAAAGCAATATTCAATGACCTGGGAGGTGGGCACACTGCCGCCCCGGTCCATACACATGGCCCCTTCCTCCCTGGTGTTAAATACGTCTATAGCCTTCCCCTTTTCATGGGCTGCGACAGACACACCGCCTCCCAGATGGACGATGATCAGGTTCAGGTCTTCATAGGATTTTCCAAGTCTTCGGGCCGCCTTTCTTCCGACGCTTTTATGGTTCAGCGCATGGAAGAAGCTTTCCCGTTCCATGCCGCAGAAGCCGGAATACTTTGCCACCTCCTGCATCTCATCCACCACCACCGGGTCTGTAAAATAAGCGGGGATGCCTGCCGGATCCCCCAGCTCTTTTGCAAGGATCGGGCCAAGGTTGCTGGCATGCTCACCGTTCACGCAATTTCTCAAGTCTTCGATAACCTGTTCATTGATCCGGTAGGTGCCGGACGGAATATGCCTTACCAGACCGCCGCGGCTTCCAATTGCGTCGAAATCGTCCATCTCAAACCCTGCTTCCTTAAGAGCCGTCACAATCAGTTCCTTTCGGTACTCTAACTGCCCGGTCACCCTGGTATACTGTTTCAGGATTCCGGAATCATGGACAATCGATGTCCCGAATACTTCTGTTGTCTCGTCAAATACAGATATTTTCGTAGATGTAGACCCTGGGTTAATAATCAATACCTTCATGCCAATACCTCTCGTATCACCCCGGCAATCCCTTTTGCGTCCAGCTTATAATAGTCAAGCAGCTGCTCATAGCTTCCGGTAGTCGCATACAATTTCGGTACGCCGTGCCGTCTGACAAAAACATCGCTCATTCCACTAAGCACTTCCGTAATGATCGTGCCAAGCCCGCCGTCCAGATAATGCTCCTCCACGGTCAGCACTTTTTTCGTCTTAGCAGCCGAGGCCTTTACAAGTTTCTCGTCCACCGGACATACCGTAGGCATACCGATCAGCTCCACGGAAACCCCTTCCCTTTCCATAACCTCTGCTGCCTCTATGGCCGCACCGGTCACAGAGCCGGTAGTAATCAGCGTCAGGTCTGTCCCTTCGCGCAGAACAGTTCCCTTACCGATCTCAAAAGGCTTCTCCTCAAACAGGACAGGAATCTTCGGATTGCCGATCCGCATATAGACCGGCCCCTGATAGTCGATCATTGCCTTCACGCCCTGGCGGATCTCGGCGGGATCCTGGGGCGCAAGCACTACCATTCCCGGGATCAGGCGCATGAGCCCGAAATCATCCAGGCTCTGATGAGTTGCACCAAGGTCGGAATAAGTAAAACCGCAGTTCCTTCCTACGATCTTAACATTCTGCCTCATATATCCCATATCATTGCGTACCATCTCATAGGGGCGGCAGGTTACAAAAGGGGCAATGGCGCAAAATACAGGGATTTTCCCTGCTGTGGCCATACCTGCCGCAAGGCCTACGACACCTTGTTCCATAATCCCGCACTCATAATAACGCTCCGGGTATTTTTCGATAAAATCCCCGAATCCAGAACTCTTTCCGCTGTCTGCTGAAAATACGACAATATCCTCATTGTCCTTTGCCAGCTCTGTTACTGTTTTCCCAAATTCCTTTCTTGGGTCAATGAATTCACCTGTCATAATTTAAGCCTCCAACTCTTTCGTCAACTTCTCGATCTGCTCCTCAAGCTCCCTGTCCGCAGCTGCAAGCTCTTCGGGTTTGGCATTCCAGAAATGGTACCCTGCCTTGCCCTCACCGATGGACAGCCCCTTTGCCTTCACCGTATGGCACAGGATCATATTAGGTTTTCCCTTTTGAAGCGGGAGCCTGTCAAGCACCTGAACGATCTGTTCCATGTCATTTCCGTCAATCTCTGCCACTGCCCAGCCGAAAGCGCGGAATTTGTCCTTTATATCTTCCATGCTCATGACGTCGGTCACCTTTCCGCTGATCTGCAGCCCGTTGTTATCCACAAAGACTGTCAGATTATCAAGCCCAAACTTCCCCGCTGCCGCTGCCGCCTCCCAGTTGGAGCCTTCCGGAAGTTCCCCGTCCCCGGTCACTGCATATACACAGAAGTCCTCTTTGTCAAGCTTTGCCGACATAGCCATACCTGCGGCAATGGACATTCCATGCCCGAGAGCGCCGGTATTGGCCTCCACTCCCGGCAGTTTGTGCATATCCGGATGCCCCGGGATGCATGCTTTAAAGCTTCCGTATGTATCCAAAACACTCTGGTCCATATATCCCCGCTGTGCCATAACAGAATACTGTGCCAGACATTTGTGACCTGCCGAGAGCAGGAACCGGTCGCGGTCCGGTTTCCCGGGGTCTGACGGATCAATTTTCATCTTGTCAAAATAAAGAGCCGTCACAAGATCAATGGCTGACAAAGCACCCCCTACATGGCCGTGGCCGCTGGCCTTTATCATCCGAAGGACGTTTCTGCGGCTTTTGGCCGCTGCTATTTTCAATTTTAAAATGCGAGTTTTATCCGTCATTGCCTACACCAGTCCTTTCCTGTCTTTCCGCGCTTCTTGCCCGATCTTCGTGCCAAGCCGGAAGGCTTTCTCATTCAGCGGGATCAGCTTCGGCTTTTTTGCAAGCTGCCCCTTCACGGTCTCATATACCACCTCTTCCGGGAGCACCTCTGTATAGCCCACATAGACTCCCAGCATGATCACATTGAGAACCTTCGCGTTTCCAAGCTCCATAGCCAGTTCTGTAACCGGGGCAGGTATGACTGTAATATCATCCCTCTCTACCGGTTTTTTTACGATCGAGCTGTTGATAAACAGAAGACCCCCTGGTTTCACCTTATAAAGGAACTTATTAAGGGAAGCCTCATTCATAACGATCAGATCATCCATCACATCCCCAAGAGGAGCGCCTACCTCGTTGTCCGAGATCACCACATAGCAGTTGGCCGTACCTCCCCTCTGCTCTGCCCCGTAGGACGGAAAAAAGGTTACATTCTTATCTGTAGCAGAAAAGGTACTGTATGCCAGAAGCTTTCCCATCATCATCACACCCTGGCCTCCGAAGCCGGCTGCCATCAAATTTCTTTCCATACATCCTCCTCCTTTACGAACGGTCTCGAATCACGCCCAAAGGGAATTCCTTCAGCATCTTTTCATTCAAAAATTCCAGAGATTCCATCGGATTGAGTCCCCAGTTGGTGGGACAGCTTGTCACGATCTCAACCATGGAAAATCCTTTTTGGTCTATCTGGTTCTGAAATGCTTTTTTAATTGCTGCTTTCGTTCTCCTTGTATTGGCCGGTGTGTTGCAGCTTGTCCGTTCCAGATACACCGGCGCCGTCAGCTGATTCATGATTTCACACATATGCATGGGATAACCATGCATGGCCGGATTCCTTCCTTCCGGTGCGGTAGTGGCCTTCATCCCCACCAGAGTCGTGGGCGCCATCTGGCCTCCTGTCATACCATAAATTCCGTTATTTACAAAGATGACAGAGATATTTTCTCCTCGGTTTGCCGCAGACATGGATTCTGCCAGGCCGATAGATGCCAGATCCCCGTCCCCCTGATAGGTATAGACCAGCTTATCCGGGTTCGTACGCTTGATGCCGGTGGCAACCGCACACGCCCTGCCGTGGGGCGCCGTCGTATTGTCATACGTCACATACTCCATGGCAAGGCCGCAGCAGCCGACACCCTGTACAGAAATGGTCTCCTCAAGAAGGTTCATCTCCTCCAGCACTTCCCCGATCAATTTAAAAATCAAACCGTGCATACAGCCAGGGCAAAATCCCGAAACCATATCCGCCTCTATGCCGGCTGTACGGGTATATACTTTTTTCATCATTTTTGTCCTCCTGTCACACGTTATAGATCTCTTTCACAGCGTTCACAATATATTCCCTTCCCATGATCTCGCCCCCGGAGCGCAGGCAGGTGTGCACTTTGCACCGCCCTTTTACACCAAGCTCCACATCATAGACAAGCTGGGCAGGGATGGACATCTCCACATCCAGAATGGCTTTTACACGGCCATAATCCAGCTTATCAAAGCTCTGATAAGGGAACGGGGATACGGTCTTCGGCCGGATCATACCCACCTGGTATCCTTCCTTGCGAAGAAGGCGGATGGCAGATTTTGCCACACGGGCAGAAACACCGTATGCAGCGATCACTACCCGGGCATCCTCTGTCAGGAATTCCTCCACCTGGATATCCTTCTCCCACGTATCGTACATGGCAGCATTGGCCTTGCACCGATCCTCCTGGCCCTGCCAGCCTCCCGGCAGGATCAGCTTCTTTTCCCCGGCTTTGTGCCCCCGCAGAGCCCAGTCCTTTGTCTCTTCCCTCAGCTTCCTAAGCTCTTCATCCGAGCGCATAGGAGGCAGCTCTACCGGCTCCATAATGGTTCCAAGGACGCCGTCGGCAAGGATCAGCACCGGGTTGCGGTCCCTCTGTGCCAGGTCAAAGGCCTCATATGTCATATCTACTGCCTCCTGCACCGTTGCCGGAGCAAGGACGATCATACGGAAACCGCCGTTTCCGCTGGCCTTTGTGGCCTGCATATAATCCTGCTGGGCAGGCTGGATCGCTCCGATCCCCGGGCCTCCTCTTGCCACATTGCAGTACACGATCGGGATCCTGGCCGAAGCACAGAAGGAAACCCCCTCACTTTTCAGGCTGATCCCACAGCTTGAGGAAGATGTCATGGAACGCACCCCTGTCTGTGCGGCCCCATAAACCATATTGATTGAGGCGATCTCGCTTTCACCCTGCACGAAGCTTCCTCCCACCTCAGGCATCCTCCTCGCAAAATATTCAGGTATCTCATTCTGAGGTGTGATCGGATACCCTGCAAAAAAACGGCATCCGGAGCGGACTGCCGCTTCCGCAATGGCTTCACACCCTTTCATAAATTTCTTTGCCATATCTGAAAATCCTTTCTTTTTTATCTTTCATACTCCGGTATCTCTGGAACGATGTATACGGCCTCTACCTGTACACCTCGATCGCCGCATCCGGACACATCAGTCCGCAGACTCCGCATCCGATACAGTCGTCCGGATTCTT
>CANSCI010000029.1 GCA_947645355.1 uncultured Dorea sp.
ATTGTATAGGAACTGCGAGATTTTGTATATCCGCTATTTTATCAAGCGCTTACTAAAATTCAAGCATTACCAAAAAATATACAATGAAAGATTCCCATGCTAATAAAATAGGGAAATTTAAATTTAATATAAATAAAATGTTTATTGCAATAATTGCCATTAAAAAAATGCCAATACATATAATATAATTTCTGAGTACATCTCTTTTGTCATGTAGTCTTATTTGCTCTCCTCTTTTAAATTTCTCTTCATATACATCTAACGGAGAAATCAATTGTTCAGCTTTGATTTTATATTTGTTCTTAATTTCATCGGGGGAACCATTTTCTAAAGCATTTAAATAACTTATTATTATATTTTTTTTCTTTCTAACACTACCTGAATTAACTAACGCCATGGTGATAGACAGCATAAATACTATTAGTCCTAATACATTGACTGGAATATTACAAATACTTGGTGAGCCTTTTAAAATATCACTTGCAGATATACATACAAATATAGTACATATAGTTATTCCACTGATTTCCAAAATCACTAAAAAAGTTCCTTTTCTCTGAAGTTTTTTTAATTTAGCAAAATAAACTGCATCTTCAAGTTTATATATCTTTTTCTTTCTCATATTTTTTATACCTCTTTACAGATTTGGAGATGTTTTCCAAATACTTAATGATCACAATATTGTCGTGCTTATGCTGTTACCTATAATTTCCCCATTTTGAGAATCCTGAGAATGATTTCTATAGATTTTATCCAAGGGAGAGCCATTATGATCTGACCATTGATTATCTTCTGAAGGATGTACGCATAGTCCGACACATTCGTCAGCAACTTTTATCTGACGTCTGATCCTCAACAAAAGCATTTATTTTTTAAAGTCTTTTTGAGATTTTGAGTATTAAAAATGGTGCATCTTGGGTAGTTCGGACACATAGGAAAATGCATAATTGTCTTATTCCTTAATAATCTCTAAATTGTTTATCTAATAAGAGCAATCATTTCTAGTATCCGTGATGCTAACTTTTGTGATTGTATTATGCATAACTATACTTTATTAAACAATTTTATTTCCTGGCCTCAAACGTTTGTTCTTACAAGATGTTATCACAATTTGATTTATGAATCAACTATATATTATGTAATTTTACAATACAAAAATTGTAGTATAAAGAAAGTGCAACAATAAAAGCCATTGCTATGGTGCATTTGAAAACCGTGTGGCGTTGATGAAGGTCAAGAGGGAAATTGCCTGTACTTATGAGGCATTGATCCAACCGTCATTCTGTTTCTGCTAACCTTCGGTAAATTGCTTGAAGAATCAAACTTTCAATGATACACTAAGAGAAATATATTTGGCCTAGTTGCAGATTCATAATGAGAGAATTGAATATAGTGACTACTGCGGGAGGATAACATGTACCTGCTGGAAAAGATCATAGATAAATGTGAGAGAAGCAGCAATGACTGGCGCCGGGGAGCCTGCGGCGGACGGACGATGCGGATCGAGCAGTCCGACTATGACAGATGTGGAAAGAAAAAACTTGTAGATGAGATTGTGGAACTGGAGAAAATGGGTTATATTACCATTAAGCGGTGGGAGATCAGAGGCAGTGACGTGGATACGGTTGCTTACCGTGTAGAAGATCTGCCCCGGTTTTATGAGCTCTTGAATGAGCTTGCGGCTGCAGACGGCCGGAAAAGACGGTGGGCAAAACAGGAGAAATCCGATTATTTTGTGACCATGCTGGAGGAAGAATTAGACAACGGGAATTTGCCGGGGTGGATCCGTGCGTACTATGAAGATTTGATGTCCCAGTTTAAAAAAGGGAAATTTCCGCTGGAGGAAGAGACGCTGAAAATGTATTTTGCATGTTTCCGGGGGATCTCTGAGCTTGACAAACGGAAAGAACCTATGTATAAAAGAGTGTTTAGTAAGCGTTACCTGAAGAATTCCAAGAGATTTGAGAATGAAGCGGAAGATCATGTTGTACGTACAGCAAAGCGTTATTGGACAGAGCTTTCAGAAGAGATGGACAGTAAGACGGTTTTGGCACAGATGTTGATTGAGGATTATTCTTCGGAGCTTGCGGTAAAAGGTCCTCTTAAGATAGAGGTGGAGAAGCTTCAGCCGGACGGGGAAAAGATATGTATTGATATGGGGCAGTTTATTTACGGCGGAGTGCTGAACAGCGCTATGCTGAAAAACAGCCGGATCTTACCGGAACAGCCTGATATCAGGAGAGTTGTCACCATTGAAAATAAGGCTAATTTTGTCTCCGCATCTTATAACAGTACGACTTTGTATATTTTCAGCCATGGCTATTTTTCGCCCGGAGAGCGTGAGTTTCTGATTAGGCTCAGAGAAGTGCTGGATAAAGGGCAGGATATGGAATATTTTCACAGCGGGGATCTGGACTATGGCGGTGTCAAGATCTATGAATATATTAAGAATCGGATCTTTCCGCAGCTTAAGCCCTTTCAGATGGATGCAGCAACCTTTGACCGGTATATAGAGTATGCGGAGGCTGAGGAGCCGTCCAAGCTTGAGAAATTGAAAAATGTTCATGTACCTGAGCTTTCGGGGACAATTCGCCGGATTCTGGATACGGGACTGGTTATTGAGCAGGAAAGTTTTCTGATATCGCAGAAAGAAAATATAGAGGAGTAAATGTCATGCAAATCAATCAAAAGAGTACAGCGCCTGTAGGGGTCTTTGATTCAGGCGTCGGAGGACTGACGGTAGCGAGGGAGATCATGCGCCAGCTTCCGGAAGAAAATATTGTTTATTTTGGGGATACTGCAAGAGTTCCCTATGGAAGCAAATCCAGGGATAACATTATCCGTTTTTCCAGACAGATTATCCGTTTCCTGAGGACAAGGGAGGTAAAGGCAGTTGTCATTGCATGCAATACTGCCAGCGCCCTTGCTCTTGAGACCGTGCAGGCAGAGACAGATATCCCGGTGATCGGAGTGATCGTGCCGGGAGCCCGGGCGGCCGTGCGGGAGACAAGAAACGGGAAGATCGGAGTCGCAGGGACAGAAGGAACCATCCGCAGTGAGACCTACACGAAGGTGATTAGGAGCATGAGAGAAGATGCCCAGGTGATCGGAAAGGCCTGCCCGCTGTTTGTGCCGCTTGTAGAGGAAGGGTTTACAAAGCATCCGATCACAAAGGAGGTCATTGAGATCTATCTTTCGGATATGAGGCACACGGATATTGATACGATGATTCTCGGATGTACCCATTATCCTCTGCTTCGGTCCAGTATCATAGAATTCTTCGGGGATGCGGTGCACATTGTAAACCCGGCTTATGAGACAGCCATAGATTTAAAACATATACTGGAAAAGCGCGGGCTTCTCAATGATTCCGAAAGACCTGCCGACTATGAATTCTATGTGAGTGACGCGGCGGAAAAATTCACGGAATTTGCCAACAAAATCCTGCCCTACGATGTGGCGGCAACGAGGCAGATTAATATTGAGGAGTATTAACTACGATGCAGAGGAGGCAATATATGAAATTAACGATTTTAGGAACGGGAAATGCAGCTGTATCGGAGTGTTATAATACGTGTTTTGCCCTTTCGGAGGGCAGCCGGCATTTTCTCGTTGATGCAGGAGGCGGTAACCGGATCCTGAAAGTTCTGAAGGATGCAGGGACTGAATTAAATGATATCCACGATATTTTCGTGACACATGAGCATGTGGACCATGTACTTGGTGTCATTTGGCTGATACGTGTAATCGGCCAGAGGATGAATCAGGGGAAATACGAAGGTGAGCTTCGGATCTATTGCCACGTGGATCTTGCACAGAAGATACAGGCAATCGCGAATATGACAATTCAGCAAAAGGTGTGCAGGCATATGGGCGAGCGCATTCGGTTTGATATTGTCAAAAGCGGAGACCAGCGGGAGATTCTTGACTGCCCGGTGACATTTTTTGACATTGCATCTACCAAGGCAAAGCAGTTTGGTTTTACTATGCTGCTGAAAAACGGGGAGAAATTTACCTGCGTGGGAGATGAGCCTTACAATGAAGTTAATTATGAATATGTGAAAGGCAGCAGCTGGCTGCTGCACGAAGCGTTCTGCCTGTTTGGAGAGGCAGAGAGATTCAAGCCGTATGAGAAGCATCACAGTACGGTCAGGGAGGCCTGTGAGCTGGCTGAGAAACTTCAGATTCCCAACCTCCTGCTGTACCATACAGAGGAGACTCACCTTAAAGACCGCAAACAGTTCTATACAGAAGAAGGGAAGCAATATTACCACGGGAACTTGTATGTGCCGGATGATCTGGAGACATTTGTGCTGGGAGAGGATGTCCTATAATTTATAGAAGAGTAATCTTAGAATGTTCAGGAGAATAAAGTCGGGGATATCGCAAAAGGCGGGGAGCTATGACCGGATAGTCAAGCTCCTCGCCTTTTGTGCAGCTTATGTGAAGAATACTGTACATTGCCTGCAGTCCTCTATGGATGTAAAGTGATGCAGCGGCTCTCTTTTACCGCCAGCAGACGAAATACCTGTTCTGCAGTATCTGCAAGATTACGCTTCGCGCGTTCCGGCTCCATAGCCTCTGCGAGTGTGGTAATCCTGCGAAGAATGGGGAAGAATGCGTCAATTCCGTTCTTATTGCATTCGGCGGCATCCTCTGTGACGCTCCCGGCAAAAGCAATTACCGGAACCTTGTATTTTTTGGCGAGTTGCGCGACTCCCACGGGGGCTTTCCCCATGGCGGTCTGGCCGTCAAGCCGGCCTTCGCCGGTGATGACAATATCGGCGTCTTTTACGTAGTCTTTAAGCTGCGTCTCTTCTAAGACAATCTGGATACCGGACTCCAGGACAGCATTGGTAAAAGTAAGGAAGGCGAATCCAAGCCCGCCGGCTGCCCCGGTTCCAGGCCGGTCAGGGTCAGCCTTAGGATATGACCGCCGTGCCAGGGAGGCGTAAGCATCCAGCCATTGATCCATCTGACGGATCATCTCGGGGGTCGCCCCTTTCTGCGGTCCGTAGACAGCGCTGCACCCGGCCTCGCCGCACAAACGATTTGTGACGTCACAGGCAATTTTGAATTCGCAGTCCGCCAGTTCCGGCAGGACATCCGCGTCAGTGATGGATTTCAGCATTTCCAGACCCTTTGCACCGCAGGGGATCTGATTTCCGTTTTCGTCCAGAAAACCGTAGCCAAGCGCCTGCAGCATTCCCACCCCGCCGTCATTGGTGGCGCTGCCGCCGATGCCGATGATGAAGCGGCGGCAGCCTTTGACGACTGCGTCTTTTATGACTTCTCCCACACCATAGGGGATTTTTCTTTTCATCAGGAACCAAGGTAATGCCCGCGGCGCCGGACATTTCAAGGACGGCTGTCTTTGTGTCCCGGAGGATCCCGTAGGTACAGCGGACGGGCGTCCCCAGGGGGCCTTTGACAGTGACTTCCTGCATTTCACCGTTCATGGCATACACAAGTGCATCTACGGTGCCTTCGCCGCCGTCTGCCAGCGGCCGCACAATTACCTGACTGTGAGGATCAGCGCGCCGGATCCCTTCTGCAATGGCGTTTCCTGCCTCCAGGGAGCTTAAGCTTCCTTTTAATGAATCGATTGCAATTATTGCTTTCATAATGTTCTCCTCAAATGGTACTTTCCGCGGCCAAAAGGCATGTGCACCTTTGCCGCAGAGGGTGGTTTCTGGAATGACCATGCTGCTTATAACACGAATGCTATAAATATATTATACACTTTCTGCAATCTCTTTTGTGATTTTTAAGAATTTATCTATATCGTCGGTTCCGTTGCAGTGCAGTGGAGATACTCTAAGCGCCCCTTCAAGACCGAGAGCCTCCACGATCCTCTGGGAATACGGGCTGGTCTTAAGACGCTCGAAGATAGTTACGCCGTGCTCCAGGTATTTCTGTGCACAGTCGGCATATTCAATGCCTTTGATCCCCATGGCCACGATCAGGTCCTTCCATGTAAGGTCTTCCATATCTACATACACTTCCACATTTTTAATATGCCTGAGTCCCGGTACTTCCTCGGTGCCTTCTAACATACGGTACAGAAGCGCCCGTTCCTGAAGGTGGATCCGATGCATGCCCTCTACATAGAGTTCGCGCCTGTCCGTGCTGTCTGAAAAATGTGCCCCGATGTCACACACATAATCAATGACTGCCGTCATAGCTGCAAAGTTGCCGGGTGTGGGTGTCCCAAGCGCCCATACGTCAGAAGGCTTGTGGATCAGCTTCCGGTGCGGGAGGCCGGCAACACGGTCGGATACATATGCGTACCCGCAGCCGCGGACGCCGAAGAATTTGTATGGTGCAAAGTTTGCCGCGTCAATGCCCCAGTCTTCCACATCAATGACTGCATGAGGTGCGTGCTGTACAGTGTCGCTGATTACATAGATCCTGGGATTGATTTCCTTTGCCCGTCTGGCGATCTCTTTGATGTCCATGATGTTGCCGGAGATGTTGGAGGCAGCCATAATACTCAAAAGGCAGGTGTCCTTGTCTACATATTTCATTACTTCATCTACATCAATACCGCCGGTGGTCTGGTTTGCAGGTACGACACGGAACTCGCGGCCGGTGCGGTTACAGTAATATTCCACTGCGTCATGTGCCGACGGGTGCTCCAGGGATGAGGTGACAGCGTTGGTTCCCCAGTCGATCCCTTCCATGATGGTGCCTACGGCGTGAAACATTGTCTGAGAGGCAGACAGCTCCGTGATCAGGGCGCCGCTTTTTGCCCCGAATACAACCTTTAAGATTTCTTCTGTTCCGCCTGATACGTAGTGGGACAGCTCATATCCTCTTCCGCGTACACGCTCCGGACAGTCCGGGAGTTCCTCAGCGGCAGCCTTTACTTCTACAGCTTTGCGGAGCCTTAAGGATCCGCCGGAGTTTTCAAAGAAAAGCCTTTCTCCGTATTTGGGGTCGGCATCCGGGTAACAGAATTGTGCTTTTAAACTCTTCTGATAGTCGTCAGAAAATAGGATTCCATATTTTTCATTCATGATTTCGCTCATTGTTCTTCCTCCTGGTTTCTTGTTGCAGTTTCCTGAATTACTTTCCTGTGTGCTTTGCCGGGAATGCAAAGTACAGCGTGGACAGTAATACTTATTTTGTTAACATCAGCATAGCATAAAGGTTTGTAATTGAGAAATGAATAATTTTATTGTATAATATTAATAAAATTTATATTCAAAGGAGAAAGCCTATGAACCTGGCGGAGATTGAAACCTTTTTAATGATCGTAAAGACGAAAAATATTACAAAAACCGCAGAAAATCTGTTTCTGTCACAGCCGACGGTGAGCCATCGGCTGAAGCTTCTGGAGGAAGAACTGGACGTCCGCCTGATCTCCAGGAAAAAAGGGTACAAGCAGATCGAACTCACCACCCAGGGGGAGGATTTTATTCCCATTGCGGAGCGCTGGGTCTCGGTCTGGCAGGAGATGCAGGAGCTTAAGAACCGGCAGGAAAAGCTTTATCTGACAATTGCATGTACGGATACACTCAACAGTGCGATTCTTTTCGATCTGTACCGGAACATGCTGGATGAGGAAGAACAGATCATGAACCTGACGGTCAAGACGCATTATTCTTATGAGATATATGGTCTGCTGGAAAACCATGATGTAGATCTCGGATTTGTATACCATCATCTCCACTTTAAAAATATTGTGGCAGAGCCTGTATTGAAGGAAAAGATGTATATTATCCAGTCGGCGGAGGCGGAGTGTAAGAAGCCGGTGATCCACACAGATGAGCTGGATCCCAGGTGGGAGATCTTTGTCAGCTGGGAGGCCAATTACCAGATCTGGCATGACCAGTGGGTAAGTAAAGGGGAGCGGCCCAGGATACAGGTGGATACCTTTGAACTTTTGTTTCATCTTCTCTCCAAAGAAAGGATGTGGGCTATCGCACCGATTTCCGTGGCGGAGCGGATCGGCAGCCTGCGGCCCATATATGTAAGCGAAATAGCCAACGGGGTGCAGCCGCCCCAGAGGGTGACTTACAAGATCAAACATAAATATCCAAATGAAGCTACCTTGAAGGCGGTGCAGGTATTTGAGGAGAAAATGAATGATTATCTGAGCAGGAAAGATTGGGGGTATGTAGGTTTGTGACGGCTTGTGCATAATACATAGAGGATAAAAGGGTGACCAAGGGCCAGAGCATAATTTGTGCTTTGACCATCGGTCACTCTTTTTGCTTTTTAATAATTAAAAAAGTTAATATATTATAGTAAAATAATTCATTTTTCTGAAAATTGGGCTTGTGCTATATTTTAATTAATCAATAAAGGAGGACGCCTTATGGAAGCCAAATTTTTAATCGCAGGCGACAGTGCAGTATCTATCCAGCTGGGGGAGGAGATCAGCCTTGAGGTCAACCGGCTGGTGCGTGACCTTTATACAAATCTGACAGAGGATCCGGTGGAAGGAATTACGGAGATGGTACCGACTTATGCATCTTTGATGGTTCATTACAGACCCCAGGTCATCGGCTTCAAACGTCTGGAGGAAGAGATCAGGAAGCGGATGCGGGGAAGAGAAGAGGCCGGATCTGCGGCACAGCTTGTAAAGGAGATCCCCATCTGCTACGGCGGAGAGCTTGGGCCTGATCTTGAAGACTGTGCGGCATATGAGAATGTGTCTGTGGAGGAATTTATCCGCATGCATTCAGAGCATGAATATTATTCCTGTATGTTGGGATTTGCGCCGGGGCATGCATATATGGCGCGGTTTGAAGAGCCCTTTCATTTCAAAAGAAGAGAGACGCCCCGGGTACATATTCCCGGCAGATCTATTGTGGCTCAGTTGAACCTGTCAAACCTGATCCCCTTTGGCCAGCCCTGTGGGTGGAATATTGTAGGGGGTACACCGCTGGACATCTGTGACTACCAAAAGGAAGATCCTTTTGTGGTGCACGCCGGGGAGTGGGTTCGGTACATACCCGTAACTCTCAGGGAGTATGAGACGATCCGAAGGGATGTAGAACGCGGAACATATAAAGTGAAGAGTTATCTGCGCCGGGAAGATAAAGCAGCGCGGGATCAAAGGGTGGTGAAGTAATGGGAATCGCAGTTGGGAATCCCGGGATACAGACGACGGTACAAGATGAAGGGCGCTTTGGGTATCAGCAGTTCGGTGTGTCGCCGGCCGGACCGATGGATACACAGTCTTTTTATCTGGCAAATATCCTGGTGGGGAATAAAAAAAGTGAGGGTGTGCTGGAGATGACCTTCTCCGGGCCGGAACTTACCTTTGAGGAGGACAATATTATCGCAGTCACAGGGGCAGATATGTCTCCGACTGTGAACGGAGAGCCTATCCCGGTCTATCAGGCGGTGCTGATCCATGCGGGAGACGTTCTTGCTTTTGGATTTGCGTCAGGCGGCTGCAGGAGTTATCTGGCATTTGCAGGAGGTCTGGATGTGCCTCTTGTCATGGGGAGTAAATCTACGCTGATGAGAAACAACCTTGGCGGCGTTAACGGAAGGAAGCTTGAGAAGGGAGACCGTATCGGATTTTGTGCACCCAGGGCAACGCTTCCCAACATGGAGCTTCGGAAGCTGAGGCCGGAGGTTTTTCCTAAAAAGGAACTGACGCTGCGGGTGCTTGCAGGGCCGCAGGATACGGAATTTACAGAAGAGGAATTAAAGCATTTCTTCTGGTACGGGGCAGTGATCACAAATGAGTTTGACCGTATGGGATGCAGGCTGCAGAGGGAAGTGCCGGTGAAGCATAAGGGTGACGGAAACATCATTACCGACGGGATCGCGTTTGGTTCTATACAGGTTCCTACGAACGGACAGCCTATCATTATGCTGGCAGACAGGCAGAGTACCGGGGGATATACCAAGATCGGGACAGTGATTTCCGTAGATCTGCCAAAGCTGGCTCAGAGCGTCCCCGGCTGCAGAGTCCGGTTTGTCAGAGTGGGGATTGAGGTGGCGCAGAATCTGTATATCCGGAGACTTGAAAAGCTTGAAGGACTGGAAAAAACTTTGGGAAATAAGAGTGCATAGACCAGGGGATTGAAATGGTGCTGAAACAGGAAACTGTTTAAGGTGATAAATGATAATAAACACACAGAATATGGAGGTAATCATTATGAAAATCGTTGTATTGGACGGCTACACACTGAACCCGGGGGATATTAGCTGGGGAGGGCTTGAGGCTTTTGGGGAGGTAACGGTATATGACCGCACAAAGGCTGAGGACGTCATAGCACGTATCGGGGACGCAGAGATCGTATACACCAACAAAACACCTGTTACAAGGGCAACTCTGGATGCCTGCGGCAATGTAAAATTTATTGGAGTCCTTGCTACGGGATACAATATTGTAGATATTGATGCGGCAAAGGAAAAAGGAATTCCGGTGTGCAATATCCCTACATACGGAACAGCAGCAGTTTCTCAGTTTGCCATTGCCCTGCTGCTGGAACTGTGCCATCACATCGGAGGACACTCGAATGCGGTGAAAGCCGGAGAGTGGACAAATAACCCAGACTGGTGCTTCTGGAAATATCCGCTGGTAGAGCTGGCAGGAAAGACAATGGGGATCATCGGATTCGGCAGAATCGGGCAGGATACCGGTAAGATTGCGCAGGCGCTGGGGATGAAGGTTCTTGCTTATGATGCATTTCAGAATCCAGAACTGGAGAGCGAGACCTGCCGCTACGCGGACCTTGATACGTTACTTGGGCAGTCAGACGTGATATCTCTGCACTGCCCATTGTTCCCCTCAACAGAGGGCATTATTAACAAAGACAATATTGCAAAGATGAAGGACGGAGTTATGATCATCAACGATTCCAGGGGACCACTGATCGTAGAAAAGGATCTGCGGGAGGCGCTGGATAGTGGAAAAGTTGCAGGCGCGGCGCTGGACGTAGTATCCACAGAGCCAATCCAGGCGGATAATCCGCTGATCGGGGCCAAAAATGTGATCCTCACCCCGCACATTGCGTGGGCGCCGAAGGAATCCAGACAGAGATTAATGGACATTGCGGCAGCAAACCTGAAAGCATATGTGGACGGCGCGCCGCAGAATGTCGTTAATAAATAAAGAACAAGAGAGGAGAAAACAATGTACAGTATTGATCTGAACAGTGATATGGGCGAAAGCTTCGGTGCCTATAAGCTTGGCGGGGACGAGGAGATCATCAAGTATGTAACAACAGCAAACGTGGCCTGCGGCTGGCACGCCGGCGACCCGATGGTCATGGATAAGATCGTAAAAATGGCAAAAGAGCGCGGCGTTGTGGTGGGGGCCCATCCAGGTTATCCGGATCTGATGGGGTTTGGAAGAAGAAAAATGGTTTTATCCTTCCAGGAAGTAAAAAATTATGTAAGGTATCAGATCGGGGCGTTGGCTGACTTTACCCAGAGCTGTGGAATGAAACTGAATCATGTGGCGCCCCACGGGGCAATGGGCAACCAGTGTCAGTACGATGAGGAGATTGCAGCTGCAATTGTCGAGGCTGTCGCAGAGTTTGACAAGGACCTGATCATTTACTACTGCGCGGGGGCAGTTCTGGGGGATATCGCAGAGAGTAAAGGGCTTCGTACAGCTTCCGAGATATTCGCAGACCGTGCATATATGGATGACCTGTCACTTGTGCCGAGGAAGATGGAGGGTTCTATGATCACGGACGAAGAGACGGCAATTGCCAGATGTGTCCGTATGATCAAAGAAGGAAAGGTGACTTCCCTGAACGGAAAGGAACTGGATATTAAAGGGGATACTCTTTGTGTTCACGGGGACGGACCAAAGGCGCTGGCATTTGTGCAGCGGATCCGCGATACATTTGCAAAAGAGGGCATAGAGATTAAGCATTTGTAAGTTAAGAAGAAGGATAAGGAGAGGAAAAATGAGTGACAAAACGATAAAAAAACAGCCGATGTCTGTTGTAAAGAAAATGATGATTGCCCTGATTGGAGGGTTGGTTGTAGGACTTGGATTTTTGTTTCTGAGAGAGCAGCTTTTGTCCTCCGGCAATGAGTCGGCGTGGGTGACCATTAATAAGCTGTTGTTCCAGGATATCACGGTGGAGGACGGCGTCGGGGCAATCGGTATCTTTTATATTGTGGGGCAGATCTTCATGAGGGGCCTTCAGCTTGCAATTGTGCCGTTGGTATTGGTTTCCTTAAGCCTTGCAATGTGCAGTATCTCGAATTCTACAAAGCTTGGGCGTATCGCCGGACGTACACTGGGCGGCTTCTTCGGCTTTTATGTATGCGGTGCATTCCTGGGGTGTGTTGTTGCATATGCTGTAAAAGCAATGGGATTTTTCAATGTGACACTTCCGAGTGAAGGGGTTGCGGAGGCGTCCACCATAGATGCTTTTAATCCGCTGGCAGTGGTAATTAACGCAGTTCCTTCCAATATTACAGATGCCTTCAGCACCAATAACAGTATCCTTGCAGTTGTAGTGGTAGCTATTATTATCGGGCTCTGCCTGAACAAGCTGGGCAAGAAAGGGGAGCCGTTTAAGAAGGTTCTGGAGAGCGGTAATGAAATCATCCAGATGTATCTGACATTTTTGATCAACAAGGTTGGGCCGTTCGGTATTTTCTGTCTGATCTCCAGAACATTTGCGATTTACGGTGTAGAGTACCTGGCGCCGGCGGCAGCGTATGTTGTATCTGCCATGCTGACCCTGTTCCTGCTGGTAGTGACGCTTTATCCGCTGGGGATCTGGGTCACGACCAGGCAGAACCCGATGAAGTTTATTAAGAAGATTATAAAGGTTGGTGTATTCGGGTTCTCCACCAATTCTTCTGCAGCCTGCCTGCCGCTGAATACGAGGACATGTATTGACGAGCTTGGGTGCAGTGAGGAGGTTACAAGCTTTGTGCTTCCTACCGGCATGACAATTAATATGAACGGTACAACGGTCATGCATATGTTTGCGGTTACATTTATTGCGACTTCTGCAGGCATTGAGGTGACTCCTGCTAATATGATTGTTATGGCATTTTTGTCAATCTGTGCGGCAGCCGGAACACCTGCGATCCCCATTGCAGGGACGACGATGATCTTCACGGTATTGTCCGGTATGGGATGGACGACAGAGGCCTGTCTCCTTGGATATGCCCTTGTTGTGGCAATCAACCGTCCGGTGGAGATGGCGCTGCTTCCATTGAATGTTATTGGTGATGCTGCAGTCAATGTCATTGTCAATGCAAAAGAGGATGAGTTGAACAAAGAGGTTTACAACAGTTAAATGATAGATCTGCAATTGAATTTGTTCCTGCTGATTTTGATCGGCATGATCCTGAAACGACGGAATATCATTACAGATGCAGGGCAGAAATGTCTGTCTGACCTGACGGTGAATATTATCCTGCCCTGCAATATTATCGCATCATTTATGAAGAAGATTGAGATCTCCGCAGAGTTTCTCCAAAACTGCACCTATGCGTTTGTTATCGCGCTGGCAATTCAGGTTTTCAGCATATTGGCAGGAAAATATTTCTTTTACCGCATGGAGGAAGGAAAGCGCCATATACTTACTTACGGGCTGATCGTGTCTAACTCAAGCTTTATTGGGATTCCGGTGATCCAGGCACTTTATGGGACGGCAGGGGTTCTGTATACCTCCATTTTCCAGATTCCGGTGCGGATTACTATGTGGTCGTCCGGGCTTGCACTTTTTACGGATGTGGATAAAAAGGATGCCTTCAAAAAATTATTGAGGCATCCTTGTATCCTTGCGGTTGTAATCGGAATATTTCTTATGTGCTGCCCTATAAAGCTTCCGGCATATCTTGACAATACTGTTGCAGGAATCAGCAAATGCACGGTGCCGGTATCTATGCTGGCGATCGGCAGCATGTTGTCAGAATCCAGATGGAGGCAGTTCTTTCAGCCGGAGGTGCTATATTACTGTCTGATCCGTCTGGCAGTATATCCGCTTCTTACGCTTTGTATCCTGCGGCTTTTAGGGGCGGATATGCTCCTTACGAACGTCACCGTGCTCCTTACTGCTATGCCCATGGCTAACACGACAGCGATCCTGGCGGATAAATATCATTATAATTCTATGTTCGCGTCACAGACCATTCTTGTTTCCACCTTTTTGTCTATGATAACTCTGCCGGCGATTTCCCAGATTCTGGCCTGTTAGTGTACGGCTTACAGCATCATCCGGATCATGTGCTCCCGGCAGGCAGAGCGTGCAGCAGACAGCACGTTTGCCTGCACCGGGCGGACAGAAGAATGCATAAAGGATTAAAAAATATATTTCCGGATCAGCTCAAAAGGCGCCGGCCCTACATCCAGTACAGCCTGATGAAACCGTTCCTGGGAAAAGTCTTCCCCCCATGTTTCTATGGCTTCTTTTTTCAATTCCAGAAATTCCACATATCCAATATAATATTTCAGATAGTTTGCCGGATCTGACAGGATCAGGTCGTAGATCTCCTCAATAGCGTCGGTGTCTGTGATTCCATAGCCCCGGAAGAAGGATACGGTATCCAGAAGCGTCCACCCGTCATAGTGGATGCCCATGTCCGCCAGCGCGTAAAGGCCCAGCAGCACAGAATTATTCCGCTGCATCAGGGCTGCCTGCTCTTTTTCAATGGGAGCGAAGTAATAGCTGAGCATCTCACTGTATGTTGCCCATCCTTCGGTGTAGCCGCCGAAGTTCAGGAGGCTTCGGATAGGATCCGGCTGTTTTGCATTAAAGTAAACGGTTTGATATAGATGTCCGGGGTACCCCTCATGGGCCAGGGTCGTAAACAGGGACAGGTCGTCGGGCATATGTCCCGGATTCAGATAGATGACGTTTTCCTTCGCATTGTCGATGGCAGGGATCATATAAAAGGCAGGGCTTAAGTACTCCTCCATGGATTTTTGTACGAATTTTATATGAGTGCTGACCTTCGGAGGGGCAGGGAATGAACCGTCAAGCTTCTTCTGCAGAGACGCCAGGATGGAGGAGGGGTTGGTGTCTGACAGGCCGGCGCCCTGTGCTTTGAACTGGTCGGAGGAGGGGGAGGCCGGGTCAGCAGAAATAGATGAAAGAATCTTCTGCATGGCAGCCAGATCCTCTGTCATCTGCTTTTTTGTAAGCTTCTGAAGTTCAGGAATGCTGCGGCCGGAGCCGGTCTCGTTTGCTACCACAAGCTCATAATATTGATCCCCGTCAGGGAGGCTGCACAGGCCGCCGCTGCTTTTGCCTGTAGAACGAAGTTCTTGCAGGCCGGCTTTTAACTCCTCATAGGCAGGGTATATGTATTGTTCTATGCAGTCAGTGTTTTTCTGCAGATAGGATTTGGCTGCATTTTCCGAAAGGTTTAATTGGGTTACCCGCTCTTCAAAGGAGGAGTACAGGTAATTGTTTTCTTTCATATTAATAAATGCTTCGCATTCTCCGATAATTGCATCTGCCCGGGATTCGGACATAAAAAGTCCCTGTCTGGATTTTTCGGTTTCAAACGCAAGGATGGATCTGAAATATTCAGGCACCTGTGAGAGAAGTTCAAGATAGGTATCAATGTCCTGCTTTCCATAAAACTGATATTCGGAAAGGAGCAAGGGCAGCTGTGCCTGGGTACCGGTGAGCGGGGACAGGGGCTCGTCATACAGGGCATATTTGGATTGCCGGAGAGAGGAGGACAGATAGCTTTCCAACACGTCGTAGGTCAGACGGTTTTCTTCGGACAGCTTTTGGCGGTCATGGGACTTAAGAAGCGCCATTGCATTTTCTGCATAGGCGCACATAGAAGCAGAATCCGTGCTGCAGTATCCCAGGGTGACCGGGGGATTTTTAATACCGTATGCAGCAGGATTCTTTAGTGTATAGTGAAGAGAGATGGTATTGGCACAGACTTCCTGACAAAAAAGGCTGTTGGTGTAGGCCTCGAATTTTTCGTCCGCCGCGCGGCCCGTGCCCAAGAACCGGAAGAGTCCGGCAAGCAGGAATAAAAGAGCCGCAAAAAAGGCAGCGATAATCACAGAACGTTTTTTTGACATAGTGATCCTTCGGAGTTTTTTAATATGTATATGCACTGGGGTGGGGGATAAAGTACAAAAATTATTTGTAATTGAGGTACAAAAATGTTATAATATATAACACTATTTAATGCACAGATATCATATAATTTAAGTAGTAAGCGCTTTTTTCAAAAATGAACGAAGCGTTGCTTTTATTTTGTTGTAGGTGACAATTGTATATACATTAATGGCTTTAAGGCCAAGTAAAAATAAGAGGGAGTGGAGGAAATGTGTTTTTACATTGGGATTGAGGATTTGGCAGCAAACGCAATGATTGAGATGCTGAGAAAGGGTGAACGACGGTTTCTTACCTACAACGAGATTGAAATGTATGGGGCTGAGGTGGTTCAGATCTTAAAAGAGAATGGAGAGAAAGCAATCCTTATACTATCAAGGGAAAATACAAATGCACTTTTTAGGGATTATTTTGAATTCTTCGAAGAAGGAGAGCAAAATGGAAAAAGAGGCATCATGTTGAAAGCAGGTAAAGAAGTAGAGGATCTGATTCAGCAGTTCAGAGGATATTTGGCTTTGGATGTATTGCTGGCGTTTATGGATCAGCGTTCGGTACAAGTATTGGGAGCATAGGTATGAAGGAGTATAAAAGGGTCAAAGACCCAATATATGGCTACATCAAGATCCCTGTTAAATATATGGAGGATATTGTTGACACAGCTGTATTCCAGCGGTTGCGGCGTGTGATACAGACCAGTTACTCTCCGCTCTATTCTTCTGCTGTTCATAATCGTTTTGTTCATTCAATGGGGTCTTTTATCTGGGGGAATTGGCTGTTGACCAACTAATAAAAGAAGTGCGGGAAAAGATAAGTCCGGCGATGGATTTGGATAATATAGGAGAGTTATTTAAACTTGCATGTTTATTGCATGATGTGGGACATGCTCCGTTTTCTCATACTGGCGAAGATTTTTATCTTGGAGAAGAACATGATTATTCACAACTGCACAGGAAACTGATAAAGGCCATTGGAAATGAAACCTTTTCAAAAGATATTCCTGAGGATTCAAGTTCCGCTGCTGCATCCCATGAGATAATGAGTGCAATAATTGGATTATCAGAATTTGAAATGTTTTTTGACAAGGTGGATCAAAAAGAGTTTTTTGCGCGGTGTATTACCGGCTACAAATATTCAGAAGAAACAACGGAAAGTAATATAAAAAATTGCTTTATATCCATGCTTAATTCTAAAGTAATAGATGTTGATAAACTGGATTATCTTATTCGAGATGCATATAATACAGGGTTTGATACAGTAAATATTGATTTTGAACGTCTTTTGTCATCACTTACTGTATCAAAAGACGATGGAAAGTATAAAATAGCATATTACAAAAATGCCATAAGTGTTATTGAAAATGTTGTTTATGCTCATGATGCTGAAAGGAAATGGATTCAATCACATCCTGTTGTTTTATATGAAGCATATATTCTCCAACATATCATCAGTTATCTTAGTGGAAAGATTAATGATGGTGATAAAAAATTATTTTCAGTCGAATCGTTAAGTAAAAAAGGGCAATATTTTGAGAATGATCTGCATATTTCTTTGCTGTGTGATGACGATATTATTTATCTGATGAAGAATGTCTTTCACAGTGAATTAAGTGAGGAGTTTTTTGAACGCAGAATAAGAAGGCATCCTGTGTGGAAGTCAGAGGCAGAATATAAGGCGTTTGTGCTGGATTTGGCTTCAGGTGGAAGTTTGTTGGAGAAGTTTGAACAGGCTATGAGTGTCACAGCAAAATATTTAACCAAGAGTACGGATTCCTGGGTGATTGATAATGTATTGATTGACAAGCTTGAAACGGAAAGAAAGATTTTACTTGCCACCGAGATGGATTTAGAAACTAAAAGAGTGCAGTTAGAAAATAAGGAGATGATCTTAAAGGTAGTTCATTCTCTGAAAAGTTATGCGGATGAAAAAGGTATTAGTTGTAATTTTGTCATATTGATGGCATCACAGTTTAACAGTGGTTTTGGAAAACCTGATTTTTCGGCAACAAACATTACATTCCGGATGAAAGGGGGAGAAAAGATTGCATCAGTAGGAGAGATAGTATCTGCTATAGAGGCCAAAGAAAGGGACAGAGATAACTTTTTTTATCTTTTTTATAAGCGTAAGGACAATCATGGCGCAAATGATAGTGATATAGATAATCAAGAGATATGTAAAAAACTGTTTAAAGACGTTGTTTTTTGAGAGATACCGTTGCAGGGTGGGCTTCTGCAACGGTATTTTTAGTTTGTCTTGTGTCTTTCATTTGCTCAAATATACTTGACACATCCAATAAGAATATGCTAAAGTTTTTCCATTGAAACAATCAAGCCAATAAAATACAAACGCGATGACGAAGAGAGTACGTTTTTTGAAGTTTTACAGAGAATTCCCGAATCTGCCCGGTATCACCAGAGAACATCCGGCGGAGGATGCTGAGAGGGATGAATGGAGATTGGCGGAAGATGGCTTCTGAGCGGCGCAGCCAAGCCCTGACAGGTAAGGCCGTGAAGGGACCGCCCTTTACAGCGGGAGGTGTTGGATTGACACCCGATGAGGCCTTATGCCGCGAGGCAAAGGGCGAATAGAAGTGGTACCGCGGGAGAGCCCCGCCTTCTCTGATTTTTCCGGTTGGAAGGATCGGAGATTTTTTATTTAAAAAAATATTTATGATACCCTCGGTGGAGAAAGGATCTCCCTTTGCCCGCTGAAGGTAATGAAAGGAGAGAATCAATATGGACAAACAAAAGTATTATATTACGACTGCAATTGCATATACGTCCGGCAAGCCCCACATCGGGAATACCTATGAGATCGTGCTGGCGGATGCAATTGCCAGATACAAGAGGAGCCAGGGTTATGACGTTTTTTTCCAGACCGGGACAGATGAGCATGGGCAGAAGATCGAACTGAAAGCACAGGAGGCAGGCATTACGCCAAAGGAACTGGTGGATGATGTGGCGGGCCAGGTGAAGGATATCTGGGATATGATGAATACCTCCTATGATAAATTTATCCGCACCACGGATGAGGATCATGAGAGGCAGATTCAGAAGATTTTTAAGAAACTGTATGAAAAAGGGGATATCTATAAAGGATATTATGAGGGGATGTACTGTACACCCTGTGAGTCCTTCTTTACTGAATCCCAGCTGGTAGACGGGAAATGTCCGGACTGCGGCCGGGAGGTGCAGCCTGCGAAAGAGGAGGCGTATTTCTTTAAAATGAGCAAATATGCGGACCGTCTGATCGAGCATATCAATGCCCACCCTGAGTTTATCCAGCCGGTATCGCGTAAAAATGAGATGATGAATAACTTTCTGCTTCCGGGGCTCCAGGATCTGTGTGTGTCCAGAACCTCCTTTAGCTGGGGGATCCCGGTAGATTTCGACCCGAAGCATGTGGTGTATGTATGGCTGGACGCACTGTCCAACTATATTACCGGCATCGGCTATGATGCAGACGGGGAGAGCACCGAACAATTTTATAAAGACTGGCCGGCGGATCTTCATCTGATCGGGAAAGACATTATCCGCTTCCATACCATTTACTGGCCCATCTTTTTAATGGCTCTTGACCTTCCGCTTCCGAAGCAGATCTTCGGCCATCCATGGCTGCTTCAGGGCGACGGCAAGATGAGCAAATCCAAAGGAAATGTAATGTATGCCGATGAGTTGGTGGATTTCTTCGGGGTAGATGCCGTGCGTTATTTTGTGCTCCATGAGATGCCGTTCGACAATGACGGCGTGATCTCCTGGGAGCTTCTGGTGGAGCGTATCAACTCTGACCTTGCCAATACGCTGGGTAATCTGGTGAACAGAACCGTCTCCATGACAAATAAATATTTTGGTGGTGTTGTGACTGACAAAAATGTGGCTTTGGATGAGGCGGACGCCGCTGTGGACGCTGATTTTAAATCGACAGTAGAGCAGGCTCCTAAGGCTGTTGATGTAAAAATGAATGATCTTCGTGTGGCAGATGCGATCACAGAGATTTTCAATCTGTTCAAGCGCTGCAACAAATATATTGACGAGACGATGCCGTGGGCGCTTGCAAAGGAAGAAGAGAAAAAAGCCCGCCTGGAGACAGTGCTGTACAACCTGATCGCGGCGATCAAGGTGGGTGCGGGACTTCTTTCTTCCTTTATGCCTGAGACGGCGGAAAAGATATTTGCCCAGTTAGGCGACGGGAAGGTGACAGAGAAGCCGGAGATCTTGTTTGCAAGGCTGGATATCAACGAAGTCCTGAAAAAGGTGGAAGAGCTTCATCCGCCGGTAGTGGAAGAGGCGGAAACCGAAGAAGCTGTGATTGATATTGAGGCGAAGCCGGAGATCACCTTTGAAGATTTTGGGACGATGCAGTTCCAGGTGGGGGAGATCATAGCCTGTGAAGAAGTAAAGAAATCCAGAAAGCTGCTCTGCTCCCAGGTAAAGGTAGGAAGCCAGGTGAAGCAGATCGTGTCAGGGATCAAGGGACATTACAGCGCCGAAGAGATGGTGGGCAAGAAGGTTATGGTACTTGTGAACTTAAAGCCTGCGAAGCTGGCGGGAGTATTGTCGGAAGGGATGCTTCTCTGCGCGGAGGACGCGGAAGGGAACCTTGCACTGATGACACCGGAAAAAGAGATGCCTGCAGGGGCAGAGATTTGTTAGAAAGGCAGGAATGATAATATATGGAAAGAATCAGAATTGGAATTGTAGGATACGGCAACATTGGAAGAGGCGTTGAACAGGCAATTGCCCGCAACGAAGACATGGAGCTTAAGGCAGTATTTACAAGAAGAGATCCGGCTTCTGTCTCTATTTGGACCGAGGGGGCGGCTGTAAAGCATATGGACGACGTGCTTTCTATGAAGGATGAGATCGATGTTATGGTGCTCTGCGGGGGATCCGCTACGGATCTTCCGGTGATGGGGCCGCAGATTGCGGCTGACTTTAATACTATTGACAGCTTTGACACTCACGCAAAGATCCCGGAGTATTTTGAATGTGTGGACAAGGCGGCAAAGGCCGGCGGAAATATCGGGATTATCTCTGTGGGCTGGGATCCGGGGATGTTCTCACTGAATCGTCTGTATGCGGAGTCCATCCTTCCCCAGGGAAGCACTTATACTTTCTGGGGCAAAGGCGTGAGCCAGGGACATTCAGATGCAATCCGCCGCATAGACGGAGTGAAGAATGCCATTCAGTATACCGTTCCGGTTAAGAGCGCTGTAGATCAGGTGAGAACCGGCAGCGAGCCTGGACTTACCACCAGGGATAAGCATCTCAGGGAATGCTATGTGGCGGCAGAGGAAGGTGCGGATCTGGCTGCTATTGAGACTGCTATCAAGACGATGCCCAATTATTTTGATGAATATGATACGACGGTAACATTTATCACCGAAGAGGAATTAAAGGAACACCACAGCCGGATGCCTCACGGAGGATTCGTGATTCGAAGCGGCGAGACCGGCACGGAGGGCAGTAAACACGTGATCGAGTATTCGCTTAAGCTGGATTCCAATCCGGAGTTCACGGCAAGCGTGCTGGTCTGCTATGCAAGGGCCGCCTATCGGTTATCAAAGGCCGGCGAGAGCGGGGCGAGGAGTGTGTTTGATATCGCGCCTGCGCTGTTGTCACAGAAAACACCGGAGCAGCTGCGGAAAGAGATTCTTTAGTTATGATATTTGATACACATGCACATTATGATGATACGCAATTTGACGCCGACCGGGATGAACTGTTGAACGCCATGCAGGAACAGGGCGTAGAGAAAATCGTCAATGTCAGTGCTTCGTATGATTCCTGCAGAAGAGTCGTAGATATGGTGCAGAACTATCCGTTTATGTATGCTGCGGTAGGGATTCACCCGGATGAAGTGGGGAGCCTGAATGAAGAAAGGTTTGCCCGTATGGAGGAACTTTTTCGGAGGGATAAGGTAGTTGCAGTGGGTGAGATTGGGCTGGATTATTACTGGGACAATGAGTCCCATGACATCCAGAAGCAATGGTTTATCCGCCAGCTTGACCTGGCCCGCAGGCTTTCGCTCCCGGTGCTGATCCACAGCCGGGAGGCGGCAGCGGACACTATGGAGATCATGAAGGAGTACGCAGCGGGATTAAAGGGCATTATCCACTGCTATTCCTATTCCAGGGAGATGGCGAGGGAATATGTGAAAATGGGGTTTTACATCGGTGTCGGCGGTGTGGTGACATTTAAAAATGCAAGGAAGCTTAAGGAGACTGTGGAGGAGATTCCGTTGACCTCTATTGTGCTGGAGACGGACTGCCCTTATCTTGCACCGGTGCCGTACCGGGGGAAGAGGAATCAGTCGGGGTATATCCGGTATGTGGCGGAAGAAATTGCGAGGATCAAAGGACTCTGTTCTGAAGAGGTGATAGCTCAGACGAGGGAGAACGCCCGGGATGTATACGGGGTGTAGTGTGAGGTGCCGCCAGGGCCGCAGATCCAGCGGGTGCATGGCAGGCAGCCTGGACTCTGTGTGATTGCTGCGGCGGTGGGAAGCCCCTGCAGTTCTTGTACGAATCTGTAAGGAGCCGGAGATGTAAATGGATGGCCATCTGCATCTCCGGCTCCAACAGCTTCGGCAAGGATTTTCCGGGGCTAGGATGCCTCGTGGAATTCGATTTGGCAGGCTTCGCTTTTTGTGTCGGCAAGTGGTGTGATCAGGGTCTCGATGACGGTTTGGGCCTGGGCGGAGGCCTGGGTTAGGATGTCGCTTTCGGCGGCTTTGGCAGCGGCGTCTTGTTTGGCGTACTCCATGGCTTTAGCGGTGTCCTCCCGGTCGGTCCAGTTGAAGAGAGCCAGTTTTTCATCGTAGAATTCCAGGGAATCTGAGTCGATGGTGATGTCCTGAATCTCTGGGGCTGGGACGGTGACTTTGATTTTTTTGCCGTTGACCTCGACCTTGGCCTGGGACAGGTCTATGCCTGCTTTGATGTGGGCGTCGTAGATCATGGAGAAGCTTTTTTGATTGATGTACGGGATGTCTCCTTCTTCGTATTTGATCATTCCGCGGTAATCGAGTCTTGCGGTGGTGAGGGAACTGCACTTGCTCAGGCGTTCCTCTATGGAAGAAGCACTGACAGTGACCTTTTCTCTGTCTAAAAGACGGGCAGCTAAAAAGCCCGTGGCAATGAGGGCGGCGACGGCAATAACTGTGAGTAAAATATATCTTTTTTTCATAAGTGGTCCTCCGTAAAATAGAATAATTAATAGTTTCTTAATATTATTTTACCTTTTAAGTATATCATAAAAGCTGATCTTATTGTATAATATAAAAATATTACACAATCGCAGACATGATTAAGCATGATTAAGCGTAACAGTGAGAGTATTCTAACTGTTACGTTTATATCTTATTTTGGGGAGCAGAGGATATATGAGGGAACCGACACTTGGCAGTCCGCAGAATACAATTGAGATTCTACAGAAATATGATTTTACATTTCAGAAAAAGTTCGGACAAAATTTTCTGATAGATACACATGTACTGGATAAGATCATCCGGGCGGCAGAGATTACAAAAGAGGATCTGGTCTTAGAGATCGGACCCGGGATCGGGACTATGACGCAGTATCTCGCACAGGCGGCGGGGAAGGTGATCGCAGTTGAGATCGATAAGAATCTGATACCAATCTTGCGGGACACATTGAGTGGTTACGGTAATGTGACAGTGGTCAACGAAGATATTCTGAAGCTGGACATCCAGGAACTTGCCCGGAGGGAACATGACGGGAAGCCGCTGAAGGTAGTGGCGAATCTTCCGTATTATATAACGACGCCTATTATTATGGGATTGTTTGAAAATCATGTTCCGGTGGACAGTATAACGGTCATGGTTCAGAAAGAGGTGGCGGACCGTATGCAGGCCGGGCCGGGCAATAAGAACTATGGCGCACTGTCACTGGCCGTTCAGTATTATGCAGAGCCGTATATTGTGGCAAATGTGCCCCCCAATTGTTTTATGCCGCGGCCGAAGGTAGGGTCTGCGGTCATAAAGCTTACAAGGCACATGACATTGCCGGTGCAGGTCAAGGATGAGAGGCTGATGTTTGACATTATCCGGGCATCCTTTAACCAGAGGAGGAAGACATTGGCAAACGGACTGAACAACTCGGACAGGCTGTCGTTTACAAAGGAGAAGATTACCGGAGCTATTGAGAGGCTGGGGAAGGACCCGGGAATCAGGGGTGAGGCGCTCACACTGGAGGAATTTGCGGCTTTGAGCAATTTTCTGGGAGAATAGAATTCTGCGGCGGGCAGTATTTACGCAATAGAAGCAGCAGGAGCACAGTCGCAGCAGAGGGATCGCATATGGAAGAGCAAGGGCAGGTATTTTGCCCTGGATATAGATTTTATACTACTCATAGAAAGGATGATTTTATGGCAAAAAGAAACAAGTATGTGTTATTTGAGGTTACCCCGGAGATCGAGCATTTTGCCGAGTTGTGTGAGAAGAACACGACGATTGATAAGGAGCTCTATACGAAATATGAGGTGAAAAGAGGGCTCAGGGATCTTAACGGGAAGGGAGTCCTGGCCGGGCTGACCAACATTTCTGACGTGTGCGCTACCAAGGTTGTGGACGGGAAAGAGGTTCCCTGTGCAGGCAACCTGTATTATAGAGGATATAATATTAAGGATCTTGTGGGCGGATTTTTGCAGGACGGTTATTTTGGGTTCGAGGAGGTTGCCTACCTTCTGCTGTTCGGCGAACTGCCAAATGCGGAGGAATCCGCGAAATTTCATCAGACACTGGTAGACAGGAGGACGCTGCCGCCGACCTTTGTTAGGGATGTTATTATGAAGGCTGCAAGCCGTGATATGATGAACAGCCTGTCCCGGTCAATATTGAATTTGTATACCTATGACATGAGGGCGGACGATATTACGATCCCCAATGTACTCAGGCAGTGTCTGAACCTGATCAGCCAGTTCCCGATGATGATGGTGTATGGGTATCATGCATACAACTACCGCATGGGAGGAGATATGTTCATCTATGCTCCGTCCCCGGAATTATCTACAGCTGAAAATATTCTGATGATGCTCCGTGAGGATCGCCGGTACACAGAACTGGAGGCAAGGATTCTTGATATGGCGCTGGTACTCCATATGGATCACGGCGGCGGCAACAATTCTACATTTACGACACACGTGGTGACGTCCTCAGGAACCGATACATATTCTACAATGGCGGCGGCTATGGCGTCTTTAAAGGGGCCGAAGCACGGCGGGGCCAATATCAAGGTTACGCAGATGTTTGAGGATATGAAAAAGCATGTGACGGACTGGGAAGATCAGGATGCGATCCGCAGTTACCTCAGCGACCTGCTGGAAAAGAAAGCATTTGACCAGAAGGGGCTGATCTATGGTATGGGGCATGCGATCTACTCTGTATCCGACCCGAGGGCAGATATTTTCAAGAAATTTGTAAAGCAGCTTGCAGAGGAGAAGGGGCGCGAGAAGGAATATGCTCTCTATGAGACGGTAGAGAAAATGGCGCCTCAGATCATTGCAGAGAAGAGAAAGATCTATAAAGGCGTTAATGCCAATGTGGACTTTTACAGCGGGCTTGTGTACAGTATGATGGATCTTCCGCCGGCGCTCTACACGCCGATCTTTGCCGCTGCTCGTATCGTAGGGTGGAGCGCCCACCGTCTGGAGGAGCTTAAAAATGTAGATAAGATCATTCGCCCGGCGTACAAGCCGCTGGCGCCGTACAGAGATTATGTCAGGATGGGAGACAGATAGATGAAGAAGGAGTTCAGTTTTTTAAGTTCGGACGGAAAGAGCCGGATCCACGCTGTTGAGTGGATTCCGGAAGGCGAGGTAAAAGCCGTTCTTCAAATCTGTCACGGAATGGTAGAGCATATTGAACGCTATGACGGATTTGCTGCATATTTGAACAGTCATGGATATTATGTGGCAGGGCACGACCACCTGGGACACGGAGGATCTGTGCAGGATAAAAAGGATTACGGACATTTCCATGAGACGAAAGGGAATCAGTATGTGTCTGCCGATATCCACAGACTGCGGAAGACTATTATGAAAAAGTATCCGGGTGTCCCTTATTATATGCTGGGGCACAGTATGGGTTCTTTCCTGCTGAGACAGTATCTGACGGTTCACGCGGAAGGACTGGCAGGCGTCATTATTATGGGTACCGGATCTAAGGATTCCCTGACGCTGAATGTGGGCCAGGCAGTATGCCGCCTCGGTGCGGCGCTGAGAGGATGGAGGCACCGGAGCCTTCTGGTAGATGCGATGGCTTTCGGAGGTTATAACCGCAGGTTCCGGGGCGGGCCGACCCACAGGGAATGGATCAGTTCAGATCCCGAAGTCTGCAGGAAATATGTGAAAGACCCATGGTGTTCCTTCCGTTTTACACTGGGAGCCTACTACCAGATGTTTGAAGGCATGAAGGTAATTGCGAAAAAAGACAGTGCCGAAAGTCTGCCGAAGGATCTGCCTGTATTTTTCGCAGCAGGGCAGGACGACCCGGTAGGATCGTTTGGAAAAGATGTTCAGAAGGTATATAACAAATATAAAGCTGCCGGTATCCGGAAGGTGGATATAAAGCTGTATCCCGGTGACAGGCATGAGATCTTAAATGAGACGGACAGAGAGCAGGTGTACGAAGACCTGTACCTCTGGCTTAAGGAGATTACAGATCAGATTCAGAAAGCGCAGCCGTGAGTTAAGGCACACTGTCCAGCAGCTCTCAGGCAGACGCCTCCCCAGGCGCAGCAGAGCCGCACTCTGGTCTGTC
>CANSCI010000030.1 GCA_947645355.1 uncultured Dorea sp.
AGCCATACCCACGGCCATAGAAAGACCATGCCCGAGAGATCCGGTAGTTGCCTCAATCCCTTCCAGGTCACGCATACACGGTTCTCCGCCGATCCGACACCCGGGCTTCAGGTACGTGGCATATTCTTCCTCTGTCAGATACCCCGCCCTGCACAAAACAGCATACAGGGAAAGGCCGGCGTGTCCCTTGCTCAGCACAAAACGGTCTCTCTCTTCCCAACGCGGACGGGCGGCATCATACCGCATCACATCTTTCAGATACAAGGTATAGATGATCTCCAGTGCGGAGAAACAAGACGCAAGGTGCGCCATGCCCCCTTTATATCCGACGGTAAATATCTGCTTCCTAAGCTTTGCACATTCGTCCATATCGTATTGATTCATCCTGCACACTCCTACATCTTTGTATTTACGGTAATCACATGCTGCTTCTTCTTATAATCGTCCGGAATGACATACTCCCAAACAGTATTGCCGTCTTCATCCTCGGAACACTTGTCAAAGCCCTGCAGCGCATAAAAATCCTTCACCATGACATTTTTGGCGGTGGGATAATAATAGCCGACAATCTTCCTGATCCCTGCTGCCCTGGCCTTCTCCACCAGTTCGTCCATCATCGCATATTCCATGTCCCGCTTAAGCACCCGGCAGCTCATAAGCCACAATTCCATATGCAGTTCATCCTGGTCCTCACCGGCAATCTTGCCGATCACAATGCTGACCACCCCGTTGTCTCCGAACTTATCCCCCAGTCTTCCATACAGTGTGATGTGAGACGGATCGCCGGCGACATCCTCGATCTCAGACTGGCTGTATCTTTTCGTAATCAGATTAAATTGATTACTTTTATTCGTCAGCTGCGCGATCCGTGACATATATGCAGGAACAAACCCCTGGATCTCACCCTTCATTTCCAGAGACTTCAAGTAATCCTCATAATTAGCAAACGAAGATTTCAGCGCACTGCGCTTTGCATTTTCTCTGTACATCTCCGTCCGCTTCAGGTCATCACCAGACATCGACGTCACCTCAAAAAATCCGGACTTATCTATGGTCTGAATATAATGCTCCACGTCTGTCATCTCAGGCACCGCAGCCCCGGGAATCTGGGAAGAAATAATCTCCCTCTCTGCCGGATTATCATCAACAAACACATAACTCTCCGGCAAAAGAGCCATCTCCTCTGCTGTCTTCGCGAGATTGATATGTTTAGGATCCCAATTTGCCTTTATATTCACAAAATCATCCGGATGCAGGATACTGTCCGGCCTGCTCAGGCCGCTGAGCGCATTCTGCTCCTCATTTTTTGAGTTTACTGTAAGCAGCACGCCCAACTGCTTGTGAAGCTTTAAATATTCCTGGAACTCGCTGTACGTCTGGGCAAGCGGCGTCTCCTGCCCGATCTCAATATTGTCAGGCCCGTCGTCTCCGACAACTCCTCCCCACAGCGTATTGTCAAGGTCCAGATTAAAAGCCTTTTTATTTTTTCCGTATAATGACTTTATAATGTTCGCCACATTAAAAGAAAGATGCGGGATTGCCGGTACAGCCACCGCGTATTTATACATATGCCAGTAATAGGGATCCGACCATCTGTCCAACCCGTAAGACGCTGCAAGATAATTAATATCACAGATATAAAAATCCTCATGCGAACGGGCATAGTCATAAAACCTGCAGTTAAGCTCCGTAACAAAATGGACTCTCCCGTGCATATCGCTGGCATCCTTATTTCCCATCAGACGGAAAAACGGGTATTCAAAATTATTCTGGATCACCGGACAGTGATAGACTGCCCTCAGGCGCTCCCATATCCCTTCAAATCTGCCCGTTACGGCATCCAGCTTCTCCTCTAAAGCCTCTCTGGAATCGCACATCTCAGGGAAACAGCTTATATTCCTTATGGAAGTACATAGATAGACCAGATCCGGACAGAATGCCTCAAGCTCAGGATTCGAAAACATCGCATCCTCATAATATTGATTATACTCTGATTCATAAAATTCTGGTTCAATCCCATAGTTCAGAAGAAAAAGTTCTAACACAAGCTTAATGTCGCGGGTAGTTGCTCCCCCTAGAATTGCAATCTTCTTTTTGATCCTTATACCATCGGAAGACTCCGTCAGTTTCTTGCGCATACTTTTCTTTTTCTTTAAAATATACTCTGCATCAAACGGATACTGCAGTTCCTTCATAACTCCTCCTCACCGGCATACGCCGGATCTAATTTTATTACCTGCCTTTACGGCAGCCATCATCATGACAGCATACAAAACGGACAGGCCAAAATACAGCAGGTATCTCCCTGTACTGCCCAGCTTGTCCGCTGTATATAGATATACAATTCTTCCGACAGAATAATGGCAGATATACAACGGCATCGCAAGCTTGCCCAGCCAGCCAAAAAAACGGAAATTCAGGAGCCTGCTGCAGCTTAACCCGCTGAAAGTAATACATAAACCGCCAAACATACAGAAAAGAATCAAAAATGTGCTGTTCACACATTCGGGATATTTCCACGCGAATAAAACTGCAGACAGATACAAAACAGCCTCTGACACTGTAAGGGCAATTTTCTGCCACGGCTTTAAACATGCAGAAGCAATTTTCTCTGTGAAGCGGTACAGGATCCCTCCCATACAAAGCCCCGCAAAACTGCGCAATATCCCTGTATTAAAGACTCCTATCCTGATATCCCAGTTAAGATCCGAATAAGTGCCGGCAAAATATCCATATATTAGAAAAGGCACAGCATACATCGTCCAGAGGGATAATGCATTGCCTTCTTCTCTCCCCCCTCCCAAAAAAATTATCATTACAAGGGGGAGTACAAACAAAAGCCCGGACAGGTACCACCATGCATTAAACTGAGAGTTTGCACAGATCCCCGTAACCTGCAGAAGAAGCAGGTCGAACGGCGCTCCCGTAAATGTCTTTATAGTATCTGCAATTGCCCCGGGTCCCAACACCCTTACCTGATATACAATAACCAGAAAATAATAGCCTATGGCCGTAATAACCATATATGGAAATAATCGGCCAAGCTTTCGGAAAGTATACCTTAACGGACATTCCGCAATATGCGCCGCATGGGGCGGACGATCTGCGTCCGACAATGGATACTTAACAGTATCTCCGTCTGCCAAAAGGCGGTGCTCCTGTTCTTTACAGCTATTTCTGACATGGGCGTAAGTAAAATATCCTGTGAGAAAAAAGAAAAATTCAACAAATATATGACCCTTGGGAATCGGATGGCCTGCCCCCATTCACCAGATGCCCATGGAAGACCATGAGCAATCCGGCAAAAATAAAACGCAATAGTTCAATCCGGTTATCTTTTTTCTTTGAATTGTCTGCTAAAACTTTGCTGTCTTTTTCTGCAACCATCTGCTCTTTCACACAAATCCACCTTTTATATTTCTACTCTACTCCGCACCAGCATCTCCGCCGTCGCCAGAATTCCCGCCGCCATTGCCTCCTTCATCAGTTCCGCCGCCGGCGTTCCCGCCGTCACCAGTGTTCCCGCCGCCGCTGCCTCCTTCATCAGTTCCGCCGCCGGCGTTCCCGCCGTTTCCGGAATTCCCGCTGCCTCCGGAATTCCCGCCGCTTCCGGTTCCACTTCCAGAATTTCCGCCGTTTCCGGAATTCCCGCTGCCTCCGGAATTCCCGCCGCTTCCGGTTCCACTTCCAGAATTTCCGCCGCCGGAAGGCTTCTTCTGCGTCGTATATCTATTAGACTCCTGTGCACGGTCCTCTGCCGTCGGCGTGTAAGTCTGCTTATTAAGCGTCTCATCGTCGGCCGCCTCTCTTTGGCCTACTCTGCTTACGACCGCACCGCTGATCCTTGACACCTCACTAGATGGAGTATACTCTGCATCATCATACAGAAACTCATGCAGCTGCTTTACATTATCCTCCAGCGTAACAGGAATAACAATACTCCCCAGCCCGGAAATCGTGTCCGTAGTCTTGTCAAACGGAAACCCCGACGAGTTCCCTATCGTATATTTTGTAAAACTCTTTGCATAAGATAATATCTCTGCTACGGAAAAGCTGGTCTTAATCGTCGGAAAAAGGTCATCTATAATCTTATTGATCGTCGCAAGGTCAGACTGCTGAGCCTTTTCCACAAGCTTCTCTATAACGATCCTCTGCCGCTCAGTACGGGTAAAATCTCCCCCTGCCGTAGAACGGATTCTCGCATACGTTGTGGCCTGCACACCGTTCAGATGCTGCATGCCCGGCTCCTTGATCTCTGTGGCCATCTTATCTGCCACCTTGGCTGTCTCATAGACGTATTTATTGATAGGTTTGATCTCTTCTTCCTTAATCTCAATATCCACTCCGCCCAGAAGGTCGATGGCATTGGCAATCGCCGCGAAGTCAACGGTAACAAAATCCTGAATATCAAGATCCAGGTTCTTATTCAGCATATTAATTGCATCGGTCGGACCCCCAAAGCTGTACGCGGCATTACATTTCTGCAGTTCTCCGTCCCCGATGTCCAGGATCGTATCTCTGTAGACGGACAGCATCCTTACTTCCTTCGTTTTATTGTTCAGACTTGCGACAATAATACAATCACTTCGCGTACCGAGCTGTAACTCTCCTTCACGGGAATCAATGCCGAACAAGGCTACATTGGTATAGCCTTCTCCTGTCTCCTCCACTTCCTCGTTCACAATAATATCTTCCGCAGGAATCTCTTCGGTATCTATCTTTCCAAGCTTTGCCGCAACATAGACCACTCCGCTTGCTGCGAGACATAATACTACCCCGCCAAGACAAACTGCCATTTTCTTTCCTGCGCTTAACCTGGAAAACCAGTTGCCTGATTTCCTCCTGCCTCTTCTGTGCCTTCTCCGCATTTTACCAGCCATATTACACCTTCTCTATTCAAAGTTTATTTATAAATATCAAATTATATCTTACACTATATTATTCAATCAGACAAGTATGTTATTCTGACTTCCCGCCATCTTTTAACTGACCATAATCACTTCCGCACTTCCCGCAATGGCCGTCTGCATCCAGCTTTTGTCCGCATTTACATACCCAGCCGACCCATCTTGCAGGGTTCCCCGCAACCAGCGCATGAGGCGGCACATCCTTTGTAACCACACTTCCCGCTCCAACCATGGCATATTCTCCGATCGTCACCCCGCACACGACCGTGGCATTGGCGCCTATGGACGCACCTCTCCTGACCAGCGTCTCCGTGACCTCCCACTCTGCGTTAAACGCCCTGGGATAAAAATCATTCGTAAATGTCATAGAAGGTCCCAGAAATACATCATCTTCCACAGTCACACCATGATAAACATTCACGTTGTTCTGTATCTTCACTCTGTTTCCAATAGAAACACCTGCATCCAGATACACATTTTTGCTGATAATACAATCCTTTCCTACCACACATTCCCTGACCTGTGCCTGATTCCATATCTTTGTCCCCTCACCGATCCGGGCTTTTGGATCCAGTTCAGCAGACTCATGTACAAAAACTCCCATCATGCTTCCTCTCCTACTGATAAAATTCTCTTACACAACGAACTACATATTCCAGCTCGTCCTCCCGAAGTTCCGGGAAGATCGGCAGGCAGACGGTCTCCTTCGTAAGCGTCTCGGCAACCGGAAGATCACCTTCTTTATATCCCAGATAAGAAAATGCCTTTTGCAAATGAAGCGGGACCGGATAAAACGCAGCGCTCCCAACTCCCTTAGAGGACAGAAACATTCCGATCTCGTCTTTGTGGGAACAGCGGAAGGCATACTGATGCCACACAGGTGTCACATCCTCCGACACATGAGGTATTTTTATATCTGTCAGCCCGCCCAGCGCCTGATTATAATACTCTGCGATCTTCTTTCTGTTCGCGTTGAAAGATTCCAGATATTTTAACTTAATGCTAAGAATCACTGCCTGGATCGCATCCAGCCTGGAATTATATGCAATCAGATAATTATAATATTTGTAAGGGTTATAAAGTCCGTCCGGTGAGACCGTGCCCTCCAGATCATCCTTCACACCGTCCAGAAGGAACCTTGCCTTTGCTCCGTTCTGTGCCATCCCATGCTCCCGAAGTGCCCGGCAGATCACAGCCAGGTCATCATCGTTCGTAGTAATCATGCCGCCGTCCCCGAAAGCTCCAAGGTTCTTTGTAGGAAAGAAGGAAAAACAGCCGAAATCTCCGATTGCCCCGGCTTTTGCTCCCTTATATTCTGCCCCTACGGCCTGACATGCATCCTCAATAACAAATAAATTATGCTTTTTGGCGATTGCCTTGATCCCATCCATATCTGCCGGCTGTCCGAAAATATGTACCGGCAGGATCGCCCTGGTTTTTTCTGTGATCTTCTCCTCTACCTTCGCAGGATCCAGGTTGTACGTATCCGCATCAACGTCAGCAAAGACCGGAACTGCACCTACTGCTGCCACAGTCTCGGCCGTAGCAAAAAAAGTAAACGGAGTTGTGATTACCTCATCCCCTGCCTTCACTCCGGCCGCGCGCAGAGCTATCACCAGGGAATCCGTACCGCTGTTAACAGCAATGGCATGTTTCACCCCTGCATACTCTGCAAAGCTTTTCTCAAACTCTGCTACTGCCGCCCCCATAATATACTGCCCGCCGGCCATCTGGCTTAAGACTGCCTTTTCCACTTCATCCTTAATAATCTCATACTGCCTTGTCAGGTCCAAAATCCTTACTTCCATAGTATCCTCCTGTCATTCGTCATAATCTTTTCCAACAAGTTGCATCCGGGCATTGCTGCACAATCCCGACTAACTGCCCAGGCTAAATACAATGACTCCTATCACAATCAAAAGATTCCCGGTCAGCTTCCTTCTCGTAATTTTTTCTTGTAAAAACATTTTACTTAAAATCATAATATATACATATACCAATGATTCCAGAATTGCCCCGTACTTATACGGGATTCCTCTATAAGCAGCGATCATCAGCAGCATGCATATACCGGTGAGCAGATAACCGCCCACAACATATGGATTTACATATTCCCCGATCAGGGTATCCCTTTTTTTCTCCGCGCTCTTTTTTAGCAGCACCTGGGAGACAGCGGACAATACACCTGATATGACTGCAATCAAAAAATATTTAATCATCGGTTGCTACCCTCCAGATTCCTGCCATAATAAAAACTGCACCGACAATATTAAAAGCACTGATCTTCTCCTGAAACAACAGAACCGACCATATCAGCGAAAAAATCACCACAATCCCTTTACTGGACATGGCAGTCACCAGGCTGAAGCTTTTCAGTACCTGCTGCCACAGCAGCGCATACACCCCCAGTGTAAAAACCTCAAGACCCAAAAATACGAAAAACCGAAACGTCATTTCATTTTCCATTGCCGCGTATTTGGCGCATATAGTTGTCCCAGAATAAACCAGAAATGCGCAAAACATTAATATATACTGAGACAGTTTATTTTTCTCTGTTTTTCCCATTACCTGCCCCTTTACAAGTCAATAACATCTGAAACAATATAGATAGGCCGTTTTCTCGCCGCATCATAGGCCCGCCACAAATACTCTGCAATAATACCCAGTGATATATTTGTGATGCCAAAGCCTATAGAAATCAGGCTGGAAAGTGTAGCATAGCCCATAAATTCTATCTCAGGATGGAGCAATTTGTTAATAATGACAATTAGGCCAAAAATACCCCCCCCCACAAACATAGCAATCCCGACCAAACTAACAAGACGGATCGGCATAAATGAAAAAGAAACAAAAGAATCTATAAAAATTTTAACCTTTTTTGCTAATGTCCATTTTGATTCGCCTGCCGCCCTCTCCCTGTAATCCATTGGAAGAATTGTATAAGAAAACCCTATATCTATAATCTGAAGCATAATAGATGAATTAGCTTCAATATTTTCATTGATATAATTTTTTATTTTTTCATTAAATACTATATTACTGATTCCTCCCGATGCATAATTTTTTACCGCATATTTACGCATAAGCTTTGAATAAAACCTGGAGAATCCTCTGTCGACATGCGAGATCGCGATACTTCTTTTCTCAATATATACTGCCTCATATCCCCCCTGGATCAATTCATATGATTTTTCCAGAAATTCTACCGGCTCCTGACAGTCACTTCCCATCCACGTACATATTCCATATCCCGCATATTGAAGCCCTGCCCTGATTGCCGCGTGAGAACCGCAGTTTTTTGAAAGTCTGACCAGTTTTTTCCCAGCAATATATTTAAATTCATATTTACATAATATCTCACATGTGTGATCTGTCGAACCGTCATCAACAAAAATCAACTCGATCGGGAACTCTACCTTCTGCGCATATTCTTCCAGGGACGTACAGAACAGTTCTATCCCATCCTCCTCATTCAAAAAAGGGACAATGACTGATATCCCATTATCACATTTGCTGTCAACTGCCATATCTCCTATCTCCTCCCATATCTCCTGTTTTACAATTTTATTTTCTGCCTCACCCATATTCTTCCCTCAGCCGACAAAAAACCAGCTGCTACATTAGTGAAACCGACCAGAATCCACCCCAAATAGCTGTTTATTGAAAACTGACAGACATGAAACAACATATAAAAAAGAATCAACACAGGAAAATTCCACAGGTAAATATCAAACGAAATTTCCCCCAGCTTTTTTATTACCTTGCTGTCACATATTTTGTTCAGCAGATCCGAACTGTACCCCAGCAAAATAAGCGGAGGAAACAACATCGTAGATACTACCAGGCTTCGGTCCACAATATAATTTTCCAAAAAGCAGACAGCAATGATACATATTACTGCACCCCCCCCCCAAAAAATTTTCCACTTCCTGTCACTGAAGGCTGTCATCGACAAAAAACGCCCCAGAATAATACCAGCAAAAAATGCAATGTACGATCTGGAAAAATTATAATTAAAAAACAGAATATTTAAATCTGTGTTCTGTATAACAACACCCAAAATAAGCGGAAGAAAAAAAGTAATCTTCCCCAGATAAGGCCTCACTCTTACCAGCCCCCATGCCACCGCATAGCACAGCAAAAGATCTGCTATATACCAGGCCGGAGCATTTACCCGGCTTTGCACCATGGTCGAATCACACAGCAGGACGGAACTTACGAAATCATTCAAACTAATAAATCCATTGGGGCTGTAATTTCCCGGATAAAAACTAGAAGATGTCAATTTCCAACACAATATGTGCAGAACAAACATTAAGACCGTAGTAATAATTACCAGCGGCAGCAAGCGTTTTAATCTGGCATCATAAAATTCTGCAAAGTACAACTTTGATTGCGATATTTTATCCATATATGCAAAAGCAAACAGAACTCCCGATATCACAAAAAAGAATTCCACAACACTATTTGTTTTATTGCTCATCAAAAAAGCAATGCATCTGCTCCCCGTCGTAAACTCAAGGCCAAGCCCGCCTAAAAGGATCTGTTTATAATGTAAAAAACAGGCAATTATGACAGCTCCGGCAAATTTGTACAGATCGAGAAACCTAAGCCTCTCTTTCTCCATCTTAATCTCCTCTTCTCCTGCTACTCTACGGTTCCAAGCTGATCCATAAACTCACTGCTGATAAATGTCTCATCTAATCCCCGGGTTATATAGCCCGACTCATATGCGAAATCTCTCTCTATACTTTCTCCCAGCACACGTTCCCTGATCAAGAGATCCGGCTCATTATATCCGACCAGCGCACGCAAGGACGAAGTGCCCGAGATCCTCGGATTAATCTCAAACACATACATCCGGCCATTATGGATCCTTCCCTGCACATTAATCGCAGCTGTTGCCCCAAGCGCCCGGGCAATCTCCCGGCTGGGCGCCGTAACCTCTTCAAATCTCCCGATCTCGCCCTGGGAAATTCCACTGCTGATTGCAAGCATGTCTCCCAATTCCTTCCGTTCCGTTCGGTTTTGTATTTTTATTTTATTTGACAAACCAGATAGAATACTCTTTTTCACTGCTATGGAATTGATATAACCACCATCCGAACCATGCAGCACACCTACTGTATATTCGTGGTTTACATTCCCTATATATTCCTGTACCAGAAACTGGTCATACACATGCAGAAGATATCTTGTAAAAGTATAAAGTTCCTCTCTGTCTTGTGCAATAAAAGTATTAGCAGAGCCTCCCCCTCCGACAGAGGGCTTCAACACGACCGGAAATATATCAACCTGCTCCGCCTCATCCTCATTTCTGATTTCCCAGAATTTTTGTATCGCAAACCCATTTTCACTCAAAAATTCCATTGTCTTATTCTTATCCATACATGTGTCGATCAGTTCCCGGGGGTTTAACGGCACATAAATACCCTGATCCTGCAATACCTCCCGATACCTGCTGAATACCTTAAGCTCCGCCTCCGATCCATGAAACAAGACTTTTACGTCATGTTTTCTACAGATTTTTACAATATGGTCTATATACTTGGGATCGGAGGCAGCCGGCACAAGATAAGAGGCATCAGCCAGCTTAAGTCCCTTACTGGTTCGGCTCATATCACACCCGATGATCCCATAGTCATACTCAGACAGCTTCAGGCATTTGAAGATCTGTTCTCCGACCCCGCCGCCGCCGACTCCTGTAATCATGACATTCAATTTCTTCATTATTTACCTCCTCTTTGAAATACATCCAAAACTGCCTGGCTGACCTCTCTGTAATCTGGATCTTCCAATACCTCAGTATCTATGATTACTCTTTTTATATCTATCCGGCCGCTGTCCGTATCAAACAATACATAACTCGGACTAAGACCAACGTCTCTCGGAAGCCCGCAGGACCCGACATTTACAAAAACAGTATGCTTCCCTGTTTTGACATACGGTCTGTGCGTATGGCCCATAAACACATAATCATATCCGGGAAGTTCCCACTCATAATCCGGACAATCCTCATAAAGATATCCTGCCAGTCTATCCAAAGGTGAACCGTGCATAAACAATATTGTTTTTCCATCCACATCCAGTTGATACTCCGGAGAAAGCGCACGTAAAAATTCTTTCTCTGCGGGCAGCAATTTTTTCTTTTCTGCTGCCAGCCCATATATCCTGTCCTTTTGCGTATCTAGACACTGCTCTCCCAAAAGCATTGCCTCATGATTCCCCTTAAGGATCACATCAAATTGTATTCGGAGCACCTCCAGAATTTCCCTGCCATACGGCATATATCCAAAAATATCCCCAAGATAAACCATAGAATCAGGGCACTCGCTTTGGACCTCACAAAATACCCTTTCAAAAAATCTTCTATTTCCATGTGCATCAGAAAGAACTGCGATTTTCATTAGACCTCAACCAACTTTCTATTCCCGTCTCAAGCGTAATCTCCGGCTTCCACCCAAGCTCTTTCTCTGCTTTCTCAATAGAGATATTCGTCCGGACGTCCTCCTGCGGATCTGCTCCCACACTGCTGACAGGGATGTCAATGCCATTGATCTTTTTCATCCGGGAGGCTGTCAGTTCTGCCAATCCTTTCATTGCATATGCCTGATCCCCTGCAATATTAAAAACAGCACTGCTATTGTAAGAAATACATGCTTCCACTGCGCGGGCAATATCCTTTACATGCACAAAATTCTGTGTGCGGCTTCCGCTCCCATAATAGGTGAGCGGTTTTCCCCCCTGTGCGTTTTCAACAAATATTTTCAGCACAGTCCTCGTTTTCTGCCTTACACCATACGGCGAAGGAATGCGTAAGATGAGATATGGAAAATCCGATTCCATAATCTTTTTCTCCGACGCAATCTTCTGTCTGGCATATTCCCCTTCTGGAGAAAAACTGCTGTCCTCTGTCAAAAAGATATCATTTCTCTGCTGCCCATATACGGCAATACTGGAAAAATATATCAATTTACATTTGTTTTCCCTGCAATACCGGATCACCGTTTCGTCCATGGCCTGGTTAACACCAGCAGCACCGGCATCTGTCTGGTCCTTCCCGGGAATTGCTGCTGCACAGTGTACAACAACGTCTATCCCCGGCAGATCATTAAGCTGCTCCGTTAATAGATCCTTATGAACTGTATTTTTCAGTCCTTCCGCAGATTTTGAATGGATCATAGATATAACATGGTACCTAGAATCACATTGAAGATACCTGGCAACTTCATACCCTACAAGGCCTCCTGCACCCGTCACAAGAATATTGTGCATCCCTTTTTCCTCCTGTTATCTATATGATGTCATTATGCATGTACCAGTCTAAAGTCTCTCGAATCCCATCATCAAAACTCATCATAGGTTTAAATCCCAATAATTCACGGGCCTTCGATATATCAGCACACAGCTTTCTCACATCACTTGTCCTTGCCCCGCGATGGTCCCATTCCCCGCTATAGCCCATATAATCACAGATTCCCGACAACAGCCGGTTCATGGATATATCCATGCCCGTACCAAGATTGATGATCGTCCCTCTGGATGCTTTGTTCTCATATGCAAGCATAAGGCCTCTGACTGTATCCTTCACATAAATAAAATCTCTTGTCTGCTCTCCGTCCCCGTCTATCACTGGTTTACCGCCATTTTTTATTCTTCTGGCAGTTGCCGGGATAATCCCGGCCAGAGGGCCTTCCGCATTCTGTCTCGGTCCGTAATTATTAAATGGCCGAACAATTGAGATGTCCAGTTCAAGAACCTTAGAGAAGCTGTGCACCATTAGATCTGCCGCCGCTTTTCCTGCTGCATATGGCGTCGTCGGATCAGTCGGATGATTCTCATCCATCGGTGAATACTGAGCTGTCCCATACGCCTCTGAAGATGAAGTATGAATAAGAGTTCTGTATACTCCAAGCTTCAACAATTCCAAAAGTGTATTGGCAATCTCTACATTCACCATATAAGCATCAAACGGGTTAAAAAAGGAGTAATTCAGCGCAATTGTTGCCATATTAAAGACAACCTCTATCTTCTCACGCTCCATAATTGCCTGCAGTACGCCAAAATTTCTTGCATCATCTTTATAAAACACAAAATTATTATGCTGTAATGCTTCCTCAATATTCTCCATCTTGCCCAGAAACATATTGTCAACACACACAACCTTGCCTGCCCCTTTTTCAAGCAGTGCGTCACATAAATGGCTTCCTATAAAACCGGCGCCGCCTGTCACAAGAATATTTTTTCCCTCAACTGACCTCATATCATCCCTCCGCTGCTACTTCATTGTTCTGATTGTTTCCTGAATTGCATCAACAACATATTTCTGTTCATCCTCTGTTAACTGGACATAAAGCGGCAGCGTAACAGAAAGATGGTCACACGCGTATGCGTTCCTATAATCCTCCTGCTGATACCCGTATTTTGTTTTATAATAACCCAGCAGATGAACCGCATGTGTTCCCTGACGTGTAGCTATGCCGGCATCCTCCAGCTTTTCCAGCAGCCGGTTTCTATATGCCCCGCCCTGCGCGATATCCGGCAGCCCCAGCTTCTCATAATCCAGCATACATACATAAGACTGGTAGGTATGGAAATAACCTTCCGGTGTCTCAGGTGTGATAAATTCCGGAATCTGTTCGCGGATCAGTCTGTCATAAACAGCCGCTTTTTTCTGCTTTTGTTCAATAATGTAATCAAGCTTGTCTCCCTGCACCAAGCCTACCGCTGCCTGAATATCCGTCATACGGTAATTATATCCCGCCTGTGGAAATTCCGGCAAAAGAAAACCCTTTTCTGAATGCCTCTGTTCTGCTGAAACAGTCGATCCATGCGTCCTGAGTTCACGCATCTGCTTTGCCATCTCTCCATCATCTGTCAGAACCATTCCGCCCTCTCCGGTAGTAATGGACTTTCTCGGATGAAAACTGATGCACGCCGGATTGCCAAATCCTCCGATATGCGTCTCTCCTATTTTCGCCCCCAGGGCGCAGGCCGCATCCTCCACCACTTTCAATCCGTATCTCTCTGCGATCTCATTAATGCTATTTATCTCACAGCACAGCCCAAACTCATGAACCGGGACAATTCCCCACAGTACATTTCCTGTTTTTTTGTTAATCAGCCGGCTGCCCTTCTCCTCATAACAGCTGTCAATTATTCTCTGGACATCGTCAACATCCACATTGAAGGTCTCCCGTTTGATATCTACAAACACCGGAGTTGCCCCCGTTTCAACTACAGCATTTGCTGTAGCTATAAAAGTAAATGCTGGTACGAAAACATCCATACCCTCTGCCATGCCCATAACTTTCATGGCCAGATGAAGTGCAGTAGTGCAGGACGTTGTTGCCACGCCCTCTTTTGTCCCTTCATGTAAGGCAATCATTTTCTCAAACTGTGCCACCTTAGGCCCCTGTGCCACCCATCCCGAAGCAAGCACCTCTCCCACGGCTTCTTTCTCCCTGTCGTCAAAATAAGGGATCGTTACTGGTATCTTTTTCATCATTCACTCACCATTACTTTCCTTCCATACTTTTATCCGCCTGTTCTAAAACAGATATCACCCTATAAGCCTGCTTGTATCCTGCAATACTCTCCTTCTTCTCCTTAATACACTCAATGAAATGCTCAATACTGTTCAGGAGAATATCCTCCGTCTCAATATGAGGCACTAACAGATCACCCAGCCTGACTCTTGCCTCATATTTTCCGTACTCCTCAAAATCACCGGAAACATCAAAGCCTTTATCACATATTACCAGCTTCTCGTCTATCTTCATATCATCAAATATAACCATTTTCTTTGTTCCGCCGATAATCATACGGCGCTCCTTGATCGGGGACAGCCAGCTGGAGCGCACAGACGCAACGATACCGTCATATTCCAGTGTCAGGTACGTGAGCTCCTCACTGCTCCCATAGTGGGACAGGCCGGAGGCGCTCACTCTTTTTACCTCCAGGCCGCCGCACAAATAATCCACCACTGCCAGATCATGAACAGCCAGATCCCACATGGCATTAATATCACTTTTAATGTGAGGGCCAAGATTCATCCTGGAAATATCAAAATACAACAGTTCCCCCATCTCACCAGAATCAATCATTTTTTTGATATACCTGATAATCGGATGGAATACCATAATATGGTCTACATGTAAAGCAACCCCATATTCCTCACTGAGTTTTCCCAAAACCTCCACCTCTTTTGCAGATACCGCCAACGGCTTCTCCATAAAAAGATGTTTCCCTGCTTTCAATAATTCCTGTGCGATGGGATAACTAATATCCTGCCGCAGGGCAATCGCAAACCCATCCACTTCATTGATCAGGTCATGATAATCCTTTACATACCTGACACTGTCCCCATAAAGCTTTTTCGCCTTATCCAGCTTATTTTCATCCATATCACAGATGGCATACAACTCAGCCTTCTTTGTCCTGTTCAGATTACGGGCTATATTCGGCCCCCAATATCCATATCCGATTAATGCAACTTTCATCTTATCCACTCCCTTTATTCATCACTGGTAATTATAAGCTGTACCGAATCCTTACCATAACACTGGGCAACCCTCTTGTTGATCCAAAACTCCCGGTCCCAGTTAAGCCCCGGGGACATCAACTTAGAGTACGAGTTTAACTCCTCCCGGTATATACAGATCTCCTTCTCCTCACTCTCTTCAATAAAATCAAAAATTGTCTGCCAATATTCTACAAATTGTGCATTTTGTCCATTTTTAACCTGCTTAGCCAGATATAAGGAAGGATACATATTAGCGGCCTCCATACCTGAATGCCACATGCACAGAGTAAGAAATCCCGTCACTGACAATATCAATATTCCCTCCTTTTTAATTTGAATCGGTGCAAACCTTTCTTTCACCCAGCCTGCCAGGTAAATAACAATAATAAAAAGGAACAAATACATGGCTCCGTCCTGAACAAATATGCATCTCTCAGGGATAGACACCTCATTACTTTCATACGCATAGCCTAAATAAACAGGAAATACTATAACAACCAGTGTGCCCAGAAGCACAGCCCCAAGCACCAGTGGATGCAGCCATTTTATAATTCTAACTTTTTCTTTTCTAACCAAAATATAACAGAACAGCGCTGCCAATATAAAAGGCAGTAAAGATTTATTTGTAAACATTCCGTATAAACGATTCACAACAAATTCGACTGACAGTGATACTGCACGAAAAATATTATACTCGCTTGATACAACACCACGGCGGGCATAATTCCCCGGCGCCGCAAGATTCAAAAACGCGCCCGCGAAGGTAACTCCAAAACAAATCAGGGACGGTTTCTTCAATTTTAATATAAAAAAACCATAGGCACCGATCAAAAGATAAATAAAACAGTTTAACGCCGCCAGGTTCAGCGAATTACCGCTCACTAGAAACCCAAGAACAGAGGATATAACTATCCATTTCGTCTTTTCTGTTCCCAAAGCCTTCATAAAAGCAGCCGCGCCGAAAATCATAAGGGAAAAACATAACACATAAGTCACTAATACACAGTACCAGAAACTCGCTTCGGCATTTAGATATATATTGGTAAAGCAAAACAGAAGCATAAAGTATATCGGAAAAACAGCCTCTCTTTTGTGGATCCCCATCCAATATCCAATTGAAACTTTCACACCATAATAAAGTGACACATATAGTACAATATTCAGCAAAAAACAGACGACCCTAAGTCCTGTTGTACCAAACCTTAGGTACGGGCTCAAAAACATATTAATAAATCCTGCAAAATAATAACCGCCTGCCGTTTTATAAAACTCAGCACTCCTTGCTATTGCAGTCAGAAAATAGGAGTTATGGTAATTCCCCAGCCATTCTTTCATCCGATAGGTATTTGAAAAATCATCCGCCGACGGCAGAATATAAAAACATGTAAACAGAGTCGGAACAACACACGCCAAAACAAGCGCTGTCTGAAGTAAGATCCACCAATTCCATTTTTCGCTCAGACGAAGCCTTTTATTTATCTCAAATTTCATCTTTTTTCCCCACTTTATATCCTGTATACACCCTCAAGATCACAGACATTCCTCGTATCCAGAATAAGCTTATCCTCGATCCTGTTAAAGTTTTCCTTAATCTCCTGGTGGGCAGTCAGGATAACAATCAGATCAATATTCTTTAAAAATTCTTCAAAATCATGATACTGATTTTCTGCAATATCCTTTTTCACATAAGGATCATATACCTTGACCCCCCTGGCAAGATGTCTCTCCATACATTCCAGCATCTGCAGTGCCGGGCTTTCTCTGACATCATCCACATCCTCTTTATAAGTCAGTCCATATAACCCTACACGGGACACATCCTTAATACCATTTTCTTTCATAATATCATTGATTCTGCCCAGCACGAACTCCGGCATAGAATCATTGATCTTCCTTGCCGAGAGGATGATATTGGCAAGTCCCGGATAATCACCAACCAGAAACCAGGGATCAACGGAAATGCAGTGACCGCCGACGCCCGGCCCCGGCTGCAGGATATTCACCCTTGGGTGCTTATTGGCAATCCGGATAATCTCATAGACATCCATATCGTCGGAACGACAGATTTTTGTCAATTCATTTGCAAATGCAATATTAATATCACGGAATGTATTTTCCACTACCTTTGTCATTTCCGCAGTCCGGATATCTGTAACTACGATCTCCGCCTCACAAAAAGAAGCATAGATCTCTTTGATCCGCTCGCCGATCTCCCTGCTATCGGCGCCGATCGTCCTGGAATTGTGCTTTAGTTCATAGATCATATTGCCCGGCAGGATTCTCTCAGGCGCATGGACTATATGAAGATCCTCCCCGATTGTGAAACCATTTTCTTCGATGACCGGACGGACAAAACGATCAATGGTTCCCGGGGAAACCGTGGACTCAATCACTACGACAGCCCCCTTTGGGCATACATCCATGACGCATTTCACTGCATTTACCACATAAGATGCATCAATCTTTTTATTTGCCTTTTCATAGGGCGTAGGAACAGAGACAATATATATGTCGGTAGAAATATACTCCGTTGTAAACCGGATTCCGCTCTTTACCGCACTCGCAAACAACTCATCCAGCCCCTCCTCCTCAAATGTGGTATGCCCGGCATTCAACGTATCCACCAGGCCCTTATTGTAATCTGTACCCACCACTTCGATCCCATGGGAGGCCAGCGCCAGCGCTGTGGGTAATCCGATATAACCCAATCCTACTACATTAATTTTTGACATTTCCTTCATTCCCTTCTTTTTTATAATTCAAATACCACAACTGCATCATAACTGCTGCAAGCATCCAGAACATGGATGTCATCAACGGCACCTCAAATACATTCTCCACCAGATTATGGAAAATCACGCCTGACAGGCCTGCCAGGATCCCAATCTCCCATTCTTTCATTTTCACATCTGTTGTCATCCCGATGGTTTTCAGAGACACCATGACAACCTGATACATCAGCCACAGAAAAACTATAAGACCTATGATTCCTGCCTCAACGGCTATCTTCAGATAATAGTTATCCATATAATAGGTTTTTACCACTTCTCCGTTAACCAGTGTTGACAGTCCGTTATTCATAGCCACGGCTCCTCCGAACTGTCCCAGCCCAAGGCCCGTAAGAGGATGTTCTTTCAGTATCTCAAGTGCAGTCAGCCAGCGGATCAGTCTCCCGGCCTTCATACTGCTGGCAAGATAGGTACTGCTGAACATGAATAAAAGCCGATTGCGGATACCCGGCACAAAAATCAAAACCAGAATTCCCAGCATAATGGCCGGAACGACCAGTTTTTTATTCTTCACCAGTACATAGATGCCGACGGCACAGACTGCCCCAAGCCACGCGCCTCTTGAGTAAGTGAAGGCCAATGCCCCGAGCATAAACACACACAACAGATAATAAATTGCTTTTACCCGATTTCTCTTCGCTGTCCTTGCGAGAGAATAACTGATTGGAAGAGCCATAAGATTCAGGCTTCCGAATATATTAGGGCTGCTTAAAATAGAATATACCCTTGTGCGGATTACCTCACTGCCCGACACCCAGCCCTCCGGCATCTCCACGCCTACAACATACTGATAGATCCCGTGGATAGCCAGACATCCGGCCAGGCATACAAAAACGGCCAGCAGGATATTGACACTTCTCTGATCCTTCAATAACTGCAAAACCAGAAAATACCATATCATATACTGTACAATGGCTCTCAGCCCTTCAATTCCGATAGAAAGAACTGGTGAAAATAAAAGCAAGATCACAAATATTCCAATAAAGATCCAGATACTCGCATCAAGCGGCGCCTGCTTACATTGCTCTTCCCTGCGGTAACGCACCCCTTTATACATCCACAGACCCGCCATAGCAATTAAAAACAACTCATCCCATATGCTTGCCAGACCTGCTATATACGTACGGAATACAAAATCTACCAGGGCATACAGAGCAAGTACATAGGTCGCCGCCTCATAATTGGATAAAAAGATCCATAATGCGGCGAGCACTGCAAGCCCAAGCAGAAACAACAGACGGCTCCTAAGAACCAGGCAGCCCCCCGATACTGCGATAAGCCACAGGGCACTAAGCCTGTATCTTACCCTTCCAGCAGACATAAAGGCGGGAAAATCATCCATCCTGAACAGCTTCTTTACTATCCAGTCCAAACATGCACCTATTTTTTTCAAACACACCGTTATCATCTTTTCTGCATTCTTACAGAGCACAGAAAATGAAAAATACGGCTCATTGGTGCTGTAATAACTGCCCATCTTTCCAAAGTGGCTGTATCCCCATATATGCCGGATCTGCCCCGCAGCCTGTCCTGTCCTGCTGTTTTCCCAAATACCTGCCCAAAATTTGAATATACTATTAAAGGCCCTGCACAGGAAACTTGTCTCAATCCAAAGTCTCATTCTAACCTCCAAAGCAGCATGCTCTATTTCTTACAGGAAACCTCTGCTACCTTTGCACTCCCATAAAAATCCATTGTCTCTAAGATGAAATCTGTATTTACCTTTATCTTTTCTTCGTTCAAGGTAATTCCTGCCGCTGAGACCTCCACCCTCGCGCGGACTGTAATATACAGATCCACCACCAGCGGAGTCGTTGTAACAACCGCCTCTCCCGTATCACTGATGCCGTTTATGCGGCTCTCCTCCGCTTTGACCTCTATAACCTCTACTTCGGAGATCTCATTTCCGATGATAAGTTTGTCACCCTTTTTTATCGCATCCTTACTTTCCGGAATGCACTGCTTTACAAAAAACGTGATCTCTGCCTCCTTCTCTTCCTTTGGCTGTTCCATGGCGCTGTTGCTCTTCTGGATAAACAGCTTGTACCCTACGCCCGCTGCCAAAAGAAGCACGATCAGAACGAGTGCCAGATCAATAATGTTCACCTTTCCAAATATCTTTCCTTTTTCATCCATTAATTTCATTGTTGCCCTCTCCTTATTTTTTGTAACCTGTCAGTTCCATTTTATCTCCAATATGCCTCTATATCGTGCAGGGATTCCCTCTGACCTTCCGGCGGAACCTGCATATAATCCCCATACACATCCCGAAGCCAGGGATCATATCCGACAGGGATCTTATACTGCTTATCCTCAAACTGATGATATTCGTAAGCTTCAAACCAGCCTTTCTCCCACACGTTCACGTTATAGGCACCATCAACGGGAACCGACACTTTAACAGAATTCGTCCCGTTCAGGCTCTTCCCGTATTGAATCGTTCTTGCGATCAATACCCTCAGCGGAATTACAGAAAAAACAATGCGCCCCGCTGTCAGGATCAGATTCTTCAGCAGACTTCTACTGCTGCTCCAGGGCATTGTCTTGAAAAAAATAATCTTTCTGAGCCTCTTTTCCAGGCGGAGAAGCTTTCCTCCTGCATCCACCTTATCCAGGGGAAATATATCGATATTTACCCCCAGGTCATAATGAATATGACAATTCTCTCTCAAGAAGGTCCTGGTATCCATCACCTTTCCAAAAGGATACAGATACCGGGGGTCTATCTCGTAATCCAGGAACCGGTATCTGGAAGTGCTCTGATTATAATGCTTCATAAAATAATCATAGTCTTTCCTCGGCATCACCAGGTCAATGTCGTCGTCCCATGGTATATAGCCATTATGCCTGACAGCCCCTATCAAAGTGCCATAGGCAAGAAAATAGGTCAAATGTTCTTTGTCGCAGAAATCTACAACATCATCAAGGATCTGAATCTGGATCTGTTTTAACTCCCTGATTCCAATCTTCTTCATATCTACCTCCCGTTACTTGTCTGACAGCTGGTCAAAAATCTCCGAAAGAGCCTTCGTAAGCTTCTTTCTGTCATATCGCTCTATTACCTCACGCACCGGATGGTATTCGATACTGCCGGTTTTCCATTGACTGTAAAAGCTGAGGAGATTCTTCTTAATTTCCTCCACGTCATCCACATCGGCTACTAAACCTACTCTGCTTTCCCTGACCAGGTCGGCGGCAACCCCGTGCTCAGGGAGAAGCGCAAGAATAGGTTTTCCTGTATTCATATATTCGAAAAGCTTTCCGGTATAAAATGCCTCGGCCCCTTTTCCGTTGCCCTCGATCAGCACCAGGGCATCACAGGAAAGCTGCTCCATAATACACTCATCATGGGGAAGCAGTCCTACGATCTCAACGACCCCCTCCAGCTTATACTCACGGATCTTACTGTCCATCTGGGCTGCATTGTAGTTTCCCACAAGCCTGACAAGCACCTGATCTCTCTGAATCCTTTTTTCTGTGATCAATTGGCAGAGTGCGTCGAACAAAGAATCCGGCTTTCTCCTTCCATACAGTGCCCCCGTATAAGTCAAAGTCATTTTCGTATTTTTGACCTTGTCCTTCTTTGGCTTTTGTATAAAATCCTCCGTATCATATCCGTTGGGAATCACGAAGAATTTATGTTTCAGATGCTCCTTCCCCTCTATAAAATGATCCCTCATCACAGGTGTATTGGCCACTACAACATCTGCCATATGGAGCACCGCATGTTCCATCTTCTTCTCTTTTGCAGCCTTAAACCGGTACAGCCTGTCCTCCTGCAGATACGGATTTTTCGTCCACTCATCCCGAAAATCCGCCGCCCACTTTAAGTGAGGATATTTCCTTTTCAGGTGAAGAGCGAGCAAATGATCGCTGTAAGGTGCACTGGTGGAATAAATAAGTTCTATCTTCTCCCTGACAACAGCCTTTTCAGCCTCCTCCTTTGCCTTCTTCCACCAGACTGCCGCATAATCCGGAATCATCAGGCGGGACAGCACCTTCCCCGGCAGCTTCCATATGCCGGGCATATTGGTAAACATATGATCCCTGGTACGGATCACCTGCACACCTTCCGGTATATCAGCCAATAATGTTTCATCTGTCACTTCTTCATTTTTGCACTCTCTTGTAAATACAACAGGCTCATAGCCAAAATCCCGCAGATACTTAACAAATTTTACACTTCTTTGCACGCCTGGCCCGCCAAGCGGCGGAAAGGAACAAGCGATCATCAATACTTTTTTCATACTCTTCACCTTTTCCATTTTCTCTTTATGATTGCCACAGCGCTCCCAAACTCTTCTCTTACTTCCCCCGAGGCCAGCAGGACAGCGCCGTATACCAGAATCCCTAATATCACCATAATAATCAGGGTTATAAGATTAAACGGCAGAAACTTCTTAGCAGCATAGAGGACTGCCGCCATCGCAGCCGAACTCAGGACAATCCTGGCAAAAGAGCGAAACGGCAGCTTCCATTGTGCATACTTCCGCGTCCCGATCCTTGCCAGTACAAAGTAGACAAGAAAGCCTAAAAAAGTAGTAACAGCCGCTGTCTTATATCCGAATAGCGGCACAAAGATCAGGTTAAGCAGTACATTGACCACGCCGCCGAACAGGCTTCTTGAGAAAATACACTTTGTCTGTGCATTCATCTCCCAGGGCTTTATATTATATTCTGTCAGTCCAAGGATTGTCATTGCCGCGGCAACCCAGACCATAACCCCATTGCCTGAAAAATATTCCGGCGCATACAACGCCCTGGCTATCACGTCCGACAGCATCCCAACACCCACCACCGCCGGAATGGCAAGCAGCAGATAAAATCTGGCAGCCGCGGAAACAAGCTCATTTGCCAGCTCCTTTTTCCCCTCGCTCCAGACTCTGAGAATCGTAGGATAGTTGCCGCGCATGACAGCAGAGGAAAGCATGGTAAAAGCTGTCGCTACCAGAGAATAGTTCGTCTGATAGATTCCCGCCGCGGAAGCCCCCAGGAAACCGGTAACGATATAGATATCTGATTTGTTTAAAACAGAGGTGGTAACCATATTTCCCATGAGAGGGGTACCGTACTTTCTCAGCTCTTTTAATATTTCTTTTGACTTTTTATTCCATCCAATGTATTTGTAAAGCTTTAATCTTGTAATACCGATAAAGGAAACCAGGCCGTCTATGAAAAAGTAGCTTAAAAATATCCATTCGATCCTGCTTCCCCACAGTTTGCAAAATAATATGATCAGAGTAATCTTCCCTACTACCGTAATGGTCGACAGGACCAGGTTAAGAGTAGAGTGCCGCAGAGCCGCTACTACAGAGATGATCAGCTGAGAGGTATTGTACATAACAAACCACAGGATTCCCACGATAATTACGGTAAGATTATCCCGCACAGAAAAATATTCCATAAGCTTGTTGTCCTTCAGCACGAAGCCAAACAACAGCAATAAAATTGTACTCACGCCCACTACGAAAACATTTGATTTCAACCATGCATTAAATACGGTAGAAAAAAATACATCTTTCTGGCCCAGCACATCATACTTATTCACATAACGCAGAACTGCCTGTGCCAGCCACTGGATCGAAACCAGCCCGACTGTAGTGATTGCTATATTTATAGTAGAATAGCGCCCCATCTGTTCCGACACAAAAAGATATGTCATTGCAGACATCGTCAGGACACCGACAACAGCCTCTATCCCTTTTGCAATCATATATATAACCGTATCCTTTACAACCGGCCCCTGTTTTGCTTTTTGTTCTGGCATATTACGCTCCGTCCTTTTTATATGATAAAATCACAACCTCCTTATTATATTGCATTATATAACATATTTCAATAAGGCATGGTGAATTTAAAACTCAGATTACGTTCTTTATCATTACTCTGCATACTCTATGAATCCTTTTTTACCTCCTGCTCCAGGCCTGCCCGTTCACTGATAATATATCTGGGCCTTCTCTTGGTCTCCAAATATATCTTCCCGATATATTCCCCAATAACTCCCAGAGATATTAACTGAATCCCGCCTATAAAGCATATGATGCATGTGCTGCTGGCCCACCCCGGTACAGAATTGCCCCAAAAATGTGTAAAGACAGCCCACACAGCAAGCAAAAAGCTGGAAATTGCAATGATGATACCGGTTCCGGTAATAAAACGAATCGGCTTAATGCTCAAACTGGTGATTCCGTCAAAGGCCAATGCCAGCATCTTTTTCAGAGGGTAATGGCTCTCCCCTGCGATGCGCTCATTGCGTTCATAATAAACAGCCGTACTGTTGAAACCTACCAGAGGAATCATTCCACGAAGGAAAATATTCACTTCTTTAAAATTGGCCAGTTCTTCAAGCACTCTCTTTGAAAGCAGGCGGTAGTCTGCATGATTGAAAACAACCTCCGCTCCAAGCAGATCCATGATCTTATAAAAACCTTCCGCAGTGAAGCGTTTAAAGAAAGTATCTGTTGTCCTTCGGCTTCTTACACCATAAACAATTTCTACCCCCTCCTCTAAAAATTTGTCTACCATCTCATCCATCGCATCTATATCATCCTGCCCGTCGCAGTCAATGGAAATGGTAATATCTGCGTAGTCCTTTGCTTCCATCAGCCCGGCAAGCACAGCGTTTTGATGCCCCCTGTTTCTGCTTTGGCTGATTCCCGCATAGCAGGGATCCTCCATGGATAATTTTTTATAATCTCCCATGTCTTATCCTTGCTTCCGTCATTTACAAACAACACTTTACTGTTAGAATGTATTTTCCCTTTCTCTGCTAATGTCCTGATCTTCTCTGCGAATAACGGGGCAGTCATGGGTAATACTTTCTCTTCATTATAACAGGGAATTACAATATATAAAATGGGTGTTTTCATTTAACATGCCCTCCTCTTACTGATCTCATGCCTCTAAAACTCTGAGCCACTTTGGTATCACAGCATCTTCCGAAAAATGCTTTGCCTTTTTAAGCGAACTCCTCTCCATTTTTGCCCGCAGAAGCTCGTCCTCTAACAATGCCTTCATTTTAATGCCAAACTCCTTCTTATTGCCGTCTTCAATCAAGAATCCATTTTCTCCATCTGTGACAATCGCCCTTGGACCCACCCGAACATCATAAGATATGATGGGAAGCCCTGCTGACATAGCCTCTATAAGTACATAAGGAAAAGCCTCCGTATAGGACGTCATGACATATAGTAAGGATGCCCTCATCTCTTCCATCACCTGTGAATGCTCCAGGGCGCCGGTGAGAATGACACGGCCCTCCAGCCCCAAACCTTTTATCTTCGCTTCTATCTCCTTAAACTGTTCTCCGTCCCCGACAATCTTTAATACAATATGCTCGTCAACCCCGGCCTCCTTCCAGAGATCCAGCAGCCGGAGAAAACCTTTGACCTCATGCAGCCTCCCCACAGCAATGACCTGCTTTTTCTTTTCTGCTGAAGTATCTTGTTTAAGATCAGGCAAAAAATTAGGTATCACCGTCAGTTCTGTATGATGATTGTCTTTCATCACTTGTGCAATCTCCTCTTTGACCGATTCCGTCAGCAATACAAACTGATCAATGTTAGAATAATGTTCTCTGAAATCCTTCAAAAGCTTTTTATCAAACTGATGGTCATGATGCAGCTGAGCAATTTTTTTCACACCTTTATTCCCATATTTGGATAAAAGGACTGCGTGGTCATTTCTGGTTGCAATAATAACTCCCTCATGGACAGCCTTTATTCTTTTCTTCATTGTGCTCTTCTTAAGGTGCAGCACCTTCGCTGCATATAACCCTTCTTTCACAATCTTAATAATATTCCGGCCTTTCACCGCTGCTTTTACCGCCTCCCTGTTGGGAGCTGTGTCTGTCAAATATGTGACGGCAACTCCGTCATCCAATGCATACGCCGGCTCACCGAGATGGTACGTACACAGGATCTCTACCTCGTATCCTCTCTTACTCAAAGCGTTTGCCAGCATCGTAATTGCCATTTCAACCCCGCCGTGCTTCAAATGAAGACTTGTAATATATATTTTCTCCTTCATGATCTCCTCTTTACATACTACGCAAAATCAGGACTAGGC
>CANSCI010000031.1 GCA_947645355.1 uncultured Dorea sp.
GCCGGGGTTCAGGCCGGTGCCGGTTTTGTGGAGATCTTAAAGGAGCAGGGTGTACTGTTGTTTGTATATGGTGCACTGATGACATTGGTTCCGATGCTTTTAGGGTATGCCTTTGCAGTGAAGGTATTAAAGCTGAGCCTGTTTAATACTCTTGGCTCCATCTGCGGAGGCATGACAAGTACGCCGGCGCTTGGGACACTGATCCGTGTGACAGAGACAGATGACGTGGCGTCTGCCTATGCGGCAACTTACCCGGTGGCTCTTGTGATTGTAGTGTTGGCCTGCCAGTTTATCGGAATATTCTTATCATAAAAACGGAGGTGATTCTTTCATGCGGGAAATCAATGTACAGCAGATTACAGATGTGGTAGAGAGACTATGTATTGAGGCAAACCAGTTTCTTCCGGAGGATGTACAGTGTGCGATCAAAGATTGCCGTGCATGCGAAGACTGGGACATTGCCCAGGGTGTGTTAGACAATATTATTACAAATTTTGAGATTGCAAAGGAGGAACATGTGCCGATCTGTCAGGATACAGGCATGGCGTGTGTATTCCTTGAGATCGGCCAGGATGTGCACCTTACCGGAGGCGCTCTTTCTGAGGCTGTAGACGAAGGTGTACGCCGGGGCTACGACAAAGGGTACTTAAGAAAATCTGTGGTAGGAGACCCTGTCCGCCGGGGAAATACCGGGGACAATACGCCTGCCATGCTCTACACGGAGATCGTTCCGGGTGAGCAGGTGAAGGTTACGGTAGGGCCGAAGGGTTTTGGGAGCGAGAATATGAGCCAGATCCGGATGTTCAAGCCGTCGGCAGGGCTTCAGGGGATCAAGGATTTTATCATTGAGGTGGTGGAGACTGCCGGACCGAACCCATGCCCGCCTATGGTGGTAGGAGTCGGGATCGGAGGAACGTTTGACAAGGCTGCCTTGCTTGCAAAGAAAGCGCTGATGCGGCCGGTGGATTCCGAGAATCCGGATCCGTACTATGCTGACCTGGAAAAAGAGATGCTTGAGAAGATTAATGAGCTTGGGATCGGTCCCCAGGGATTCGGCGGAAAGACAACCGCCATCGGCCTGAATATAGAGACATTGCCGACCCACATCGCAGGTATGCCATGTGCAGTGAACATTAACTGCCATGTCACACGCCACAAAACGGAGGTGATTTAGATGGCAGCAAGAAAAATTACATTACCGCTCACAGAGGAACTGGCGCAGACACTGCATGCAGGGGACAGCGTGCTTGTGACAGGGACGATCTATACGTCCAGGGATGCCGGCCATAAGCGTATGTGCGAGGCTCTTGAACGGGGAGAAGAACTTCCTTTTGATCCTGCGGACGCAACCATCTATTATGTAGGGCCTACGCCGGCAAAGCCGGGAAAGGTTATAGGGTCTGCCGGTCCTACGACCAGCGGTCGTATGGACGCTTATGCACCTGCCATGATGTCCGTCGGGGCAAGAGGGATGATCGGTAAAGGTGCCCGCCTTCCGGAAGTTGTAGACGCCATGAAGAAATACAGCGGCGTATATTTCGGAGCCATCGGCGGAGCAGGAGCCCTGCTTGCTAAGTGCATCAAAAAAGCAGAGCTGATCGCCTATGAGGATCTGGGGGCAGAGGCGCTTCGGAAACTCTACGTAGAAGACATGCCTCTGGTTGTCATTATTGACAGCGAAGGAAAGAACCTTTATGATGATGGGAGAAAATCTTACCTGGAGAGCAGGAACAAATAATCATTCAGAAAGGTTGTTTCTTAAAGAAAAAATGCAGATAAAAAAAGAAAATGTATCATTGATCAATAAAAATCATATGCCGATCCCATGGCATTCTTTTGCCGGAGAAAACGACAGTACGCCCGTTAAAGAGGCCTCGCTGACCGAGAAGTCGACGGTGGTGGGACGTATCGGTTTCATGCTCCTGTCCTGCGGGACAGGAGCATGGCGTGTCAGGAGTTCCATGAATGCAGTGGCAAGGGAACTTGGAATTACCTGTGCCGCCGATATCGGTCTTGTGTCCATCGAATATACCTGCATTGACGGCGGAGAGAGTTATACACAGGCGATGACACTGAAAAATACCGGGGTAAATACCTCCAAGCTTGCCGGAATCGAGACTTTCGTGTCGGATTTCCCGGAGAAATACAGTCATTTGCCGGTGGATGAGGTTCACCGGATACTGGACGCAAAGGACAAGGCGAAGGATTCCTACCGCCCGGTATCCCTGGGGCTTGCGGCCGGATTTGCCTGCAGCGCGTTTACCTTTCTGCTGGGCGGCGGGCCGGTGGAGATGCTCTGTGCACTTTTCGGGGCTTTTATCGGCAACTGGCTTCGGGTGGTGTTGATCCGCAGAAGGTTTACATTGGTTTTCCATGTGGCAGTCAGTGTTGCGGCTGCATGCCTGATCTATTCCGGTCTGTTCCAGTTTCTGGTGCTGACGGCCGGGGTCTCCGTACAGCACGAAGCCGGATATATCTGTTCCATGCTGTTTATCATTCCCGGTTTTCCGTTTATTACAAGCGGGATCGACCTTGCGAAGCTGGATATGCGTTCGGGGCTTGAACGTCTGTTTTATGCCTTCGGGATCATCCTGGTGGCTGCGCTGGTGGCGTGGATCATGGCGCTGACTTTAAAGCTTAAACCGATGGACTTTATTCCTCTTGGGCTTGACCCGGCAGATCTTTTGATCTTCCGGCTTGCGGCAAGTTTTATCGGGGTGTTCGGGTTCTCCATTATGTTCAACAGCCATTACAGGATGGCTGCTGCAGCGGGTGTGATCGGAGCTGTTGCTAATACGCTTCGGCTGGAACTTGTGGATCTGTTTGCTATTCCGCCTGCGGCGTCTGCATTTGTGTGTGTATTTCTGGCAGGGATCCTGGCATCCCTGATGAAGCCGTCCTCCGGGTATCCAAGGATATCCATTACGGTTCCGTCCATTGTCATTATGGTACCGGGGCTTTACCTTTACAAGGCCATCTACAATATGGGGATCGGTGCCATCCCGGATGCGGCGCATTGGTTTACGGATGCGATCCTGATTATGATTGCACTGCCTCTGGGTCTTATTTTCGCCAGAATCCTCACAGACAAGGAGTTCCGGTATTCCATCTGATACATAAAAATAAAGAAAAAAATAGTAAGAACAGCGCTTTTATAAGCCCTCAGAAGATTCGGGCGGTAAAAGAGCTGTTTTTACTTTTAAAAATATTTATTTTGGTGTATAGTAATAAAGTAGTCAAAAAAATGGAGAAGTATTATGAGCGAAAAAATTGTATTGATAGACGGACACAGTATTTTGAACCGGGCTTTTTACGGACTTCCGGACCTGACGAATTCAGAAGGGCTTCACACTAATGCAGTCTATGGGTTCCTCACGATCCTGTTTAAAATTCTGGAAGAGGAAAAGCCGGAATACCTGACGGTGGCATTTGATGTCCACGCCCCCACCTTCCGTCACAAGATGTACGAAGAATATAAGGGCACAAGAAAGCCTATGGCGGAGGAACTTAGACAACAGGTTCCTGTAATCAAGGAAGTTTTGAGAGCTATGGGGATCAAGATGATAGAACAGGCAGGCCTGGAAGCAGACGATCTGATCGGGACGCTGTCAAAAAGAAGTGAAGAGCAGGGCATGGAAGTCTCGGTCATTTCCGGGGACAGAGACCTTCTTCAGCTTGCCACAGAGCATGTGAAGATCCGGATTCCCAAGACAAAGCAGGGAAGGACGGAAGTAGAGGATTATTACAGTGCTGACGTCAAAGAGCGCTACCAGGTGACGCCTGCGGAATTTATAGATCTGAAGGCGCTGATGGGGGATACTTCCGATAATATCCCGGGAGTTCCAAGTATCGGGGAGAAGACGGCCGCGAAGATTATTACAGAGTATCACTCTATTGAAAATGCCTATGCCCATGCAGATGAGATAAAGCCTCCGAGAGCGTCAAAGGCACTGAAGGAGCACTGGGATCTGGCAGTGCTCAGCAAGACCCTTGCGACGATCGAGGTGAATGCAAAGTTTGACTATGATTTTGCCCAGGCAAGGCTTGGCAACCTTTATACGGAGGAAGCATACGGTTATTTCCAGAGACTGCAGTTTAAGAACCTGCTGTCGAAGTTTGACGTTGCGGCACCGTCCAATGCTGTGGAAGATTCCTTTTGTATGATTGAAACGAAGGCAGAGGCCGAGGGCATCTTTAGGGAAGCCGCAGGTTCGGCGTGCGTCGGAGCAGCCGTTTTTCGGGATACCGCCCAGGTTCTTCCGCTGTTTGCCAGCCAGGCGGAGGTGGGAGGAGTTTCCATTTGCTGCGGAGAAGGAAAAACTGTCTGCATCCGGTGCGGGAAAGAGATTGAGGCAGCATGGCTTCTGGAGGCGCTGGAGAGACTTTTAGAGGAAGCCGGGCAGTTTGTGATGTTTGACCTTAAGTCGGCTATGGATCATATCCGGATCCGGCGGCAGGACCATTGTTTTGACGCCGCAGTGGCCGCTTACCTTCTGAATCCGCTGAAAAGTGATTATACTTATGAGGACGTTGCAAGAGAACAGCTTGACCTGCTTATAGAAGAGAAGTCGGATATCTATACAAAAGCATGCTATGAGGCATACACGGCGTACCGGTCTTTCGGGATCCTGAAGAATAAGTTAAAAGGGGCAGGCCTTCTGCGGCTTTTTGAGGATGTAGAGATGCCCCTTGTGTTTACACTCTATGATATGGAGCAAAACGGGGTCAAAGTCCAGGCAGAAGCATTAAAAGTATACGGGGATCAGCTGGGCGGCAAGATCGTAGAATTGGAAAAAGAAATCTACAAGGAGGCTGGGGAGACCTTCAACATTAATTCTCCGAAGCAGCTTGGGGCAGTCCTTTTTGAGACTATGAAGATTCCGGGGGGCCGGAAGACAAAGACCGGCTATTCTACGGCGGCGGATGTCCTTGAGAAGCTGGCTCCGGATTATCCGGTGATTGCAAAGATATTGGAATACCGGCAGCTTGCGAAGCTCAAATCCACCTATGCGGACGGGCTTGCAAATTATATCTGTGAGGACGGGAGGATCCACGGGAAATTTCATCAGACTGTGACAGCTACCGGGAGGATCAGCAGCACGGAGCCGAACCTTCAGAACATTCCGGTCCGCGTGGAACTGGGGCGGTTGATCCGTAAGGTATTTGTGCCGGAAGAGGGCTATGTGTTCGTGGATGCAGATTATTCTCAGATTGAACTGCGTGTGCTTGCCCATTGTTCAGGGGATACACAGTTGATCCAGGCTTATAAGGAAGAGGCGGATATCCACAGGATCACAGCCTCCCAGGTCTTCCATGTGCCCTTTGAGGAGGTGACTCCTCTGCAGAGGCGCAATGCCAAGGCGGTGAATTTCGGGATCGTATACGGGATCAGTTCCTTCGGGCTGAGCCAGGATCTGAGTATTACCAGGAAGGAAGCGGCACAGTACATTGAGGACTATTTCCGCACATATCCCGGGATTAAAGCATTTCTCGATGATACGGTAAAGCATGCCAAAGAGATGGGCTATGTGGTGACGCTGTTCGGGAGGAGGCGTCCGGTTCCGGAGCTTGCATCCAGCAGCTTTATGCAGCGGTCCTTTGGGGAGCGGGTGGCTATGAATGCACCGATCCAGGGGAGTGCGGCGGATATTATGAAGATTGCGATGATCGGTGTAAACCGAAGGCTTAAGGAGAGGAAGCTTAAGTCCAAGCTGGTACTTCAGGTACATGATGAACTTTTGATCGAAGCACATCACACGGAAGTAGATACCGTAAAACAGATCTTAAAGGAAGAGATGGAGCAGGCGGCGTCTTTAGACGTCCCGCTGGAGATAGATATGCATACAGGAGACAACTGGTACGAAGCAAAATAAGAGGTGAAGAACATGAAGATCATAGGATTAACCGGCGGAGTCGGAGCAGGTAAGACACAGATTCTGGAGTATCTGAATGATAAGTATGGAGCGTCTGTCTGCCAGGCAGATGAAGTGGCAAAGCACCTACAGAGAAAGGGTACAGAGGTATTCGAGGCAATTAAGGCACATTTTGGCAGTGAGATCCTGGAAAAGAACGGCGAGCTTGACAGAGAAAAGCTTGCGGATATCGTATTTGCAGACAGGCAGGAGCTTGCAGCACTGAATGCCATTGTCCATCCTGCGGTAAAGGAAGAAATCCGCAAAAGGATCGCAGGGGAAGAACGAAAGAATACGAATTTATTTATACTGGAGGCGGCCCTTTTGATCGAAGACCATTATGATGAGATCTGCGATGAATTGTGGTATGTATATGTGAAAGCGCAAATACGCAGAAAACGGCTGATCTATGCAAGGGGTTATCAGCCGGAGAAGATCGAGGAGATTATGGCGGCACAGCTGTCAAAGGAGATGTATCTGAAGCATTGTGACAGGGTGATTGACAATAACGGAGTGTTTGCGGAGACGATGCTTGAGATAGACAGGATTGTCCGCGGGCTGTAGAAGGAGCAGCCGTTATAGGAATGGGCAGGAGAGCAGATGGGCCCAAAAACTGTCTATGAGAGAAAACAAAAACAGATAGGAGACTGACATGAGAATATGCAGCATTGCCAGCGGGAGCAGCGGAAACTGTATCTATATAGGAGATGACACGACACATCTTCTGGTGGATACCGGAATCAGTAAGAAAAGGATCGAGGCAGGGCTTGAGAAGCTGGATATTAAAGGGGAAGACTTAAGCGGGATCCTGATTACTCATGAGCATGTAGATCATATCCAGGGTCTGGGGGTATTCAGCAGGAAATATGAGGTCCCGGTCTATGCCACCAGAGGAACCATTGATGGGATCAAAAATGCAAAGTCACTGGGAAGGCTTCCGGAGGGGCTTCTGCATGAGGTGGAGACCGATCAGACATTTCGGCTCGGCGACATGAATATCCGGCCTTTTCGGATTTCCCACGACGCCAATGAGCCTTCCGGCTACCGGATAGAAAACGGGAAAAGGGCTGCGGCGGTGGCCACGGATCTTGGGAAGTATGACGATTATACTGTTGAGAACCTTAAGAGTCTGAACGGTATTGTGCTGGAGGCAAACCATGATATACATATGCTGGAGGTAGGACCATATCCATATCCCCTGAAACGAAGGGTTATGGGGGAATTGGGACATTTGTCCAATGAATCTTCGGGGCGGCTTCTCTGCGACATTCTGCATGACGGCCTGGAATGTGTGATGCTGGGGCACCTGAGCAAGGAAAATAATTATGAGCATCTTGCATATGAGACCGTGCCGCTGCAGGTGAGTCTGGGGGACAACCCTTATCACGGCGAGGATATCCGGATGTTGGTGGCAAAAAGGGATGATGTGTCCGAAGTGGTGCATTTATAAGTGACTCATATCCTTTCCTGGCCCGGGCAGATATGCCTTTGCTGTGGGGAGGCGAAGAAAAGATAAAGTATAAGGAGAAGAGGTAGCAGACATGGGAAAGGTAGCGATCGTAACAGACAGCAACAGCGGCATTACACAGCGAAGAGCAAAGGAGATGGGAATCCGGGTGATTCCAATGCCGTTTTATATTAACGAGGAATTATTTTATGAAGATATTACTCTGACACAGGAGGAATTCTATAAGAGGCTTGAGGAGGATGCAGAGATATCTACATCCATGCCCTCGCCCGGGGATATTATCGAGTTGTGGAAGGAGCTTCTTGGGAAGTATGATGAGATCATACATATCCCCATGTCCAGCGGGCTCAGCAGTTCCTGTGAGACGGCGCTTATGCTTTCCCAGGAGTTTGAAGGGAAGGTGCATGTAATTGACAATCAGAGAATCTCTATCACACAGAGGAGATCGGTAGATGATGCGGCTGCCATGGCGAAGAAGGGGATGACAGGACAAGAGATTGAAGATGTTCTGATGCGTGAAAAGCTGGAGGCCAGTATCTATATTACCGTAGATACTTTAAAATATCTGAAAAAAGGCGGACGCGTGACTCCTGCGGCTGCGGCTGTCGGCACAGTTTTGAATCTGAAGCCGGTTCTGCAGATCCAGGGTGAAAAATTAGACGCTTTTTCCAAGGCCCGAGGGTGGAAATCAGCAAAAAAAACGATGCTGGATGCGATAGAAAAGGATTTGAAGACACGTTTTGCGGGGAAGAAGATGCATCTGGACATTGCCTACACGTGTTCTGAGGAGGAAAAGGATCAGTGGGTAGAAGAAGTAAAAGTAAGATTTCCGGGATATGATATGTATGTGGACCGCTTGTCTCTGAGCGTATCCTGCCATATCGGGCCGGGTTCCATGGCAATTGCCTGCTCCAAGGCGCTGGATGTTTAGCCGGGGAGAGAATATTTCGGATATGCGCAAGAAAGAGAGAAAAAAGGAGATCGTTTTATGGATTATGCAAAAGAATCTTTAAAATTACATGAGCAGTGGCAGGGGAAGATTGAAGTCCGGGAGAGAGTTCCGGTAAAGTCCAAGGAGGATCTGGCGCTTGCTTATACACCCGGGGTGGCACAGCCATGTCTTGAGATTCAGAAGGATATCGGTAAAAGCTACGAACTGACACGGCGCCATAATATGTGCCTGGTAGTAACAGACGGATCTGCAGTGCTTGGGCTTGGAGACATCGGACCGGAAGCCGGGATGCCGGTGATGGAAGGAAAATGTGTACTTTTCAAGGCTTTCGGCGGTGTGGATGCATTTCCTATGTGCATTAAGAGTCAGGATGTGGACACTATTGTTGAGACTATTTATCAGGTGTCCGGAAGCTTCGGCGGTGTCAACTTAGAGGATATCTCTGCCCCGCGGTGCTTCGAGATTGAAAAGAAGCTGAAAGCGCGCTGTGATATCCCGATCTTCCATGACGATCAGCATGGCACTGCAATTATTACACTGGCCGGACTTATGAATGCCCTGAAGGTAACGGGAAAGAAGATGGATGAGGTAAGGGTAGTCATGAGCGGCGCAGGAGCGGCTGCAATTGCCATCGCAAGGCTGCTCCTTAAGAGCGGTGTGAAGGATATAACGCTCTGTGACCGGAAGGGCGCTATTTATGAGGGGCGCCGGGAAGGCATGAACGAGATAAAAAGAGAGATGGCGCAGATTACGAATCTTTCCAGAAGATCCGGGACACTTGCCCAGGTTCTGAAGGGGGCAGATGTATTCATCGGTGTCAGCGCGCCGGGTGCGGTCACTGTTGATATGGTGAGATCTATGAATCAGGACGCCATCGTGTTTGCCTGTGCGAACCCGACGCCGGAGATCTATCCGGAAGATGCAAAGGCAGGCGGAGCCAAAGTGGTGGCAACGGGGAGAAGTGATTTCCCGAATCAGATCAATAATGTGCTTGCATTTCCGGGAATCTTCCGGGGAGCCTTTGATGTCAGGGCGCGGGATATCAATGACGAGATGAAGCTTGCTGCGGCAAAAGCACTTGCGGGGCTGATCAGCGAGGATGAGCTGGAGGCGGATTATATTATCCCGGCAGCATTTGACGAGCGTGTTGGAAAAGCAGTGGCAGACGCTGTTGCGAAGGCGGCAAGAGACAGCGGCGCGGCACGGAAATAACAGTTGTTTCAGATGATATGCAGGATTCTGGAAAAGGAGCGGCAGGAATGGATAATCATACAGAAAAAAATGTTGAGGAAATCACAGAGGAACTTACAGAAAAGCAGGCACAGAGCCGGACAGAGGAACAGGCAAAGCCCCTGACAAAGCAGCAGGAAGAGGGATCTGCAAAAGAACAGACAGAGGAGCAGCCGGAATATACAGATCCAAATAAAAATGTAAAATATGAGGACCTTTCAGGGGATCGGGCAGGATACCATGATCCGTATATGCAGAATCCTTCTGATTATACGCAGGGATATACTTACGCTCAAGAGCAGCCGAGCCAGGATACCGATACTAAGAAGGCTGTGCAGTACCGGAATACGAATTACGAAAAGGCCGTACAGTCCCAGAATACCGGTTATGAACAACCGTCCGTACAGTTCCAGAATGCCGGGTACGGACAACCGTACATGCAGTCCCGGGATGTGAATAATCAGAAGATCCGGCAGCCGCAGAATGCAGGTTTTGGTCAGGAACAGCAATATCAGCAGTATCAGAATCAATACCACGCGGTGTATCAGCAGCAGTACCAGTACCAGAATCAAACCGTCCCTCAGATGGATAACTCTCCTATGTCAATGGGAGACTGGCTGCTTACGATCCTGGCTGCATTCCTTCCATGTGCAGGGGTCATCCTTTATTTTATCTGGGCCTTTGGCAGCCATGGGAACGTCAACCGAAGGAATTATTGCAGGGCAATGCTGATCGTAATGGGCGGTCTTCTGGTAGTTTATATTTTTATATTTATGATAACCGGGGTAATAGGAACGAGTTATTACTATTATTGATTCAGACAGACATAAAAAACCCCCGCAAGGAATGGTATGTTCTATCATACATCCCCTGCGGGGCTTCCTTTTAGTAAGGATGCTTTTTAAGGAAATTAGCGGAATAATGGACTTTGTTGTCCGTTGTCACAAATACGGCGTCCACATTGTTCAGCTGATTGACAAGAGCAAGCGCTTCCTGGTATCCTTTCAGGAAGCATACTGTGCTCAATGCATCGGCAGTCAGGGAGGAGACCGTTATGATTGAAACACTGTACAGATCTGTCTCGCAGGGCATACCGGTTTTTGGATCCAGGACGTGATGATAGATCTTACCGTCCTGTTCAAAATACCGCTGATAGTTTCCTGTAGTGACGACGGATTTGTCTGCGATTTTCACAGATGCAATGGCCTCTTTGCTTTCGTCAAAAGGCTTCTGGATGGCAATATTATAATCGGAGCCATCGGGCTTTGTACCGATGGTCAGTACATTGCCTCCAAGATTGATGATTGCGTGTTTTACTCCTTTTTCTTTCAGGTAATCTTTCAGGCGGTCTGCGATATATCCTTTGGCAATGGCGCCTACGTCAAGCTGTGTGTTGGGGTCAGTCAGAGTTACAGTATTATTTTTTAATATGATATTTTGAAAATTTACGTGGTTTATAGCGGCGGCAATTGCATCGGAGGCAGGCACCGAGGGCTGTTCAGCCTTGAAGTCCCACAGGTTTGATACAGAGCCTATAGTAATGTCAAATGCTCCCTGGGACAAACGGCTGTAATACAGGCCTTTTTTTATGACGGTGATGGTGTCGTCAGACACTTCCACCGGCTGTCCGGCTGCCTGGTTGATCTTGGAGATTTCGCTGTTTTCATTGGTTTTTGAGAACATAGCGTCATATTTTTTGCAGATTTCTTCACAGCCTTTTATGACCTCTTCGTCGGAATAGTCCAGAATTTCTATTTTTACAACAGTGTCAAACAGGGTATCCGAATAAGTCAGGTCTCGTTTTTTTGAAAGTGCAGAGCAGCCGCTTAAGCCGGATAATAATGCAACGGTTACGACGGCTGCAAGGATTCTTTTATATCTCATAGAAACACCTCTTATATGGAATTGTAGAGTGTGGTCTGCCCGTGGGCAGCACCTCTATGCACATTATACCATGAAAATTAAGATATGCAATCGAACATGTGATTGCAGGGAATGATTTCTTGTGTTAGAATAGAACGCAGAGAGGTAAAAGGCATGAAAACATTTTTGAAATTGAAGAAAAAAGACTGGTTACTTATTATCATTATTATATGTGTTGCAGGGCTGGCATTCTTTCTGCATGAGAAGATCGGAGGCAGGGGTGCGAACTGCGTTACGATAAAGGTAGACGGAACGATCCAGGGGGTCTATTCGCTGGCAGAGGATCAGGAGATCGAGATCAACGGCGGGACGAATCTTCTTGTAATCAGGAACCAGGAAGCGAATATGAAGGAAGCAGATTGCCCGGATCAGCTCTGCGTACATCAAAAGCCGGTATCTAAGAATCATGAGAGCATTATCTGCCTTCCGAATAAAGTCGTAGTTGAAGTCGACAGCAGCGAGAACAGTGAGTTTGATGCTGTCACGAATTAGGAGGCACGCGGGAAGTGAAGAGCAGAGTTGCATATTTTGGTGTCTTTACAGCGCTTGCGCTGATCTTTGGCTATATTGAGACCCTGATCCCGATTTCTTTTGGGATTCCCGGGGTAAAGCTTGGGCTTGCAAATCTGATCATTGTAATTGCACTGTACAGGATGAAGCTTTCAGAGGCATTCCTGCTGTCTGTTGTGCGTGTACTGCTGTCTGGTTTTTTATTCGGCAACTATTTCAGTATTCTTTACAGCCTGGCAGGGGGGCTGCTCAGCCTGACAGTCATGGCAGTTATGAAAAGGCAGGAAGGCTTCAGCATTGCAGGGGTCAGTATTGCAGGGGGAGTGTTCCATAATGTAGGGCAGCTTATCATCGCAGCCCTTGTGGTGGAAACGTTCAGTGTAACTTATTATATTCCGGTGCTTCTGATCGCGGGGCTTCTGACGGGGCTTCTGATCGGTATTCTTGCCGGCGGGATGTTAAAGAGGCTTGCGGAACTGTCGTTTTAAATGTTTGGGAGGAGTTATGATACATTATATAAAAGGTGAGCTGGCTGCTCTGGAGGAGGATAAGGTAATTGTAGATGTGGGCGGCGTTGGGTACGGAATTTTTATGTCCGGACATTCCATGGGCATGCTCCCGCCTGCCGGAAGAGAGGTATGTATCTATACCTATCTGAATGTGAAAGAGGATGCAATGCAGCTGTTTGGGTTTCTGACCAGGGATGATCTGCGAGTATTTAAGCTGTTGATCGGCGTGAACGGCATCGGGCCGAAGGGCGGACAGGCAATCCTGTCTGTACTTTCTCCGGATGATCTTAGATTTGCCGTTATGTCCAATGATGTGAAGGCAATTTCTGCCGCTCCGGGGATCGGGAAAAAAACAGCGGAAAAGTTAATTCTTGAGTTGAAGGATAAGCTGAAGATTGAGGACGCCCTGGAACATGCCGTCTCAGGGGCAGAGACTTTTGGAACAGCCGGCGGCCGGCATGGTGAGGTACAGAGTGAGGCGGTGCAGGCGCTGGTTGCACTGGGATATGGGAGCACCGAGGCATTGAAGGCTGTTAAAAAGGTGGAGATTATGGATGATACAGATGTAGAAACCGTGTTAAAACAGGCGTTGAAGCATATGGCATTCTGATGTAAGGTGGGAGAGCATGAGCAGACGAATTATTACAACAGAGAACATGGAGGAGGATGTGCGGACAGAATACAGTCTGCGTCCCCAGCGGCTTAAGGAATATATCGGCCAGGAAAAGGCAAAGCAGAACCTGAATATTTTTATTCAGGCAGCCAGGGAGCGGGGAGAGGCCCTGGATCATGTGCTGTTTTACGGACCGCCGGGGCTTGGGAAGACCACGCTGGCAGGGATCATTGCCAATGAGATGGGTGTAAATATGAAGGTGACTTCCGGTCCGGCCATAGAGAAGCCCGGCGAGATGGCGGCTGTTTTGAATAACCTGTCAGAGGGCGATGTGCTTTTTGTAGACGAGATCCACCGTCTGAACCGGCAGGTGGAGGAGGTGCTGTACTCGGCGATGGAGGATTATGCCATTGATATTATGATCGGAAAGGGCGCATCTGCCCGGTCGATCCGCCTGGACCTTCCGAAATTTACGCTGGTAGGTGCAACGACAAGAGCCGGGATGCTGACGGCGCCGCTCAGAGACCGGTTCGGAGTAGTGAACCGTATGGAATACTATACGATCCAGGAACTTAAGACCATGATCCTGCGGTCGGCAGGAGTCCTTGACGTTGGTATTGATGACAGAGGGGCGGATGCTCTTGCCCGCAGAGCCAGGGGGACGCCGAGGCTTGCCAACCGTCTGCTCAAAAGAGTCCGTGATTATGCGCAGGTCAGATACGATGGGTATATCACGGAGGAGGTGGCCAATTACGCACTGGATCTTCTGGATGTAGATAAAGAAGGACTGGATCAGACAGACCGGGATCTTCTTCTTGCGATTATCCGCAAATTCGGCGGCGGGCCGGTGGGGCTTGATACATTGTCCGCCTCTGTGGGTGAGGATGCCGGGACGATCGAAGATGTATATGAACCGTATCTTTTGAAAAATGGATTTATCCAGAGAACCCCCCGGGGGCGCGTTGTTACAGAAAAAGCATATGCACATTTGGGGATTTCCTGTGAAAATGAATAAAAACAGTTGGCTTTTTACAGAAGTTTAGTTTATAATAGGTTTACAGAAACTATGGAAAGTTGCAGGAGGCTTTTATGGCATCATCAAAAAATTTTACGGAAGTACTTATAGGTGGTAAAGTTTTTACTTTGAGCGGATTTGAGAGTGAAGATTATCTGCAGAAGGTATCTACTTATCTGAATCATAAACTGGAGGAATGTTCCAGCAGTGAAGGATACCGCAAACAAAGTGCGGAGACCAGAAGTGTTCTGCTTGCACTTAATATTGCAGATGATTACTTTAAAGCTAAGAAGCAGGGAAGTTCTCTTGAGAATGATATTGAAGAGAAGGATAAGGACATGTATGATCTGAAGCATGAACTGATTTCTGTTCAGATCAAGCTTGAGAATGCAGAAAAAGCAATGGACAAGTTAAAAGAAGAGAACAAGGAGCTTCAGATGAAGATTGTTCAGTTAGAGACTGAGATGAAGAATAAGCGCAAGTAAGGCTGTCGATGGACAGCCTTTTTTATCATACAGGGAACTCTTTGGCAAAGGAGAAGGATATGTCGGATAAAAATGTGGAAATATTAGCCCCGGCCGGTTCTGTCAGAAGCCTGCAGGCGGCGGTCTGTGCGGGGGCGGACGCGGTGTATATCGGAGGAAGCAGATTCGGGGCCCGTGCTTACGCAGAGAATCCGGAGGAAGGACAGCTGTTGGAGGCCATTGATTATGTACATTTTCACGGACGAAAAATATATATGACGGTTAATACGCTCTTAAAGGATGAAGAGATGGATACGCTCTATGATTACCTTCTTCCTTATTATGAGCGGGGGCTGGATGCTGTGATCGTACAGGATCTTGGAGTTCTTGACTTTGTGCGGGAGCAGTTTCCAGGTCTTGCTATTCATGTGAGCACCCAGGTGACAGTGACCAATGCCCTTGGAGCCGCCTTTTTTAAAGAGAAGGGTGCAGAGCGGATTGTGCCGGCAAGGGAATTGAACCTCCGGGAGATTCGAAAGATGAAAGAGTCTGCAGGCCTGGAAATCGAGTGTTTTGTCCATGGGGCACTTTGCTACTGTTATTCCGGCCAGTGCCTGATGAGCAGTATGATTGGAGGAAGAAGCGGAAACAGGGGTCAGTGCGCTCAGCCGTGCCGGCTTCCTTATGAAGTGTTCGGCGGGAAGCCGCAGGATATTCTAAGTCTGAAGGATCTGTGTACTGTTGAGATGCTTCCGGATCTTCTTGAGGCCGGGATTGATTCTTTTAAGATTGAAGGAAGAATGAAGCAGCCGGAATATGTGTATACTGTAGTCAGTATATACAGGAAATATGTGGATCTTTACTTAAAGGAAGGAGCAGAAAACTTCCGTGTATCCGGAGAAGATATAAAGCTGTTGCAGGGGGCATACCGAAGAAGAGGGTACTGCAAAGGATATTATAGACAGCATAACGGGAAAAATATGATTTCGCTGACACGGCCGCTCTGCGGTGCAGAGGATGTATGCAATGCACCGGATGATTATAAAATTAAAGAAAAAATTAATGGAGAGTTAATACTTTTTGCAGGAAGAAGTGCTAAAATTAATCTGGAATTTAATGGAACAAAGATAACATGCGAAGGCACCGCCGTGCAGGAGGCGCAGCAGCAGCCATTAACGGAAGTACGTGTCCGCAGGCAGATGGAAAAGACCGGCGGGACGGAGGTGGAGTTTGAAAGTCTCGATATTAAAATGTCAGATCATATCTTTCTTCCCATGCAGTCCTTGAATGAACTGCGAAGAGAAGGAATCCGGCGGCTTTTCCGGGAAGTCACCGCCGGTTATCGGAGGGAGAAGGTTCTTAAAGAAGAAAATCTGCAGGACGCAGAAGATGCTGCGATATTAAAATGCTGTGAAACAGCCGCGCCTTGGATCAGTGTTCTTGTAAATGAGACGGCGCAGCTTGAGGCGGCGCTTGATATGGAACAGATAGCTGTTGTCTATGTAGACAGCCATATCGGATGGGACGAGGCAGTGGAAAGGCGGATCACTGCATGTCGGAAAGACGGACGGTATAGAAAAAAAGTGATGCTTGCTATGCCTTTTATCTTTCGGGAGCATACGATTCGTATCTTTGAAAAACTGTATGATGAGATGTCAGAATTGTATGACGGCGTACTGATCCGAAACTGGGAGAGTTATATGTGGCTTCGCTGGCATAGATATCAGAAGGAAGTTATTTCTGACTATCCTCTCTATGTGTTTAACCGCAGGAGTAAAGAGTTTCTTGAAAGGGAAGGTCTTTCTGGATACACGGCCTCTGTAGAATTAAACAGCCGGGAGCTTTTAAGGCTCGGCATTCAGGGTGCAGGCCTGATCGTGTACGGTTATCAGCCGGTCATGGTCAGTGCCAACTGTGTCTTTAAAAATTTGCGGGGCTGTACAAAAAAGGAAGGGATCCTGTACCTGACGGACCGGTATCACAAAAAATTTGCAGTGAAAAATTATTGCCGGGACTGCTATAATATCATTTATAATCCGATACCGCTGATGCTGGTTTGGCAGGCCGCTGAGATCAAAAAGCTTGGCCCGGCATATGTAAGGCTTGATTTTACAACAGAGACTCAGGAGGAGACGCGAAAGATTGTCCGCCTCTATTCGGCGGCGTTCCTTGACGGGCAGAAGGTCAGTGCACCGGACATGGAATACACAAAAGGACATTTTAAACGGGGAGTAAAGTAGGTGAAGGTTTGGTAAATATAGTTGTAGAATTGTCAAAATACGCGATCATTCTTTTGATCACTATGTATACGTATTTTTGTTTCAGTATTTTTGGTTATCAGGATCCGGATAAAAAGCAGTATCTGTTAAGAAGACAGAATGTACTTATGTTCATGATACATATTGTTGCATTTCTGGTTATGTATCTGGAGACAGAGGATATCAAGATGCTTGCCTTCTACGGCATGCAGGTGATACTGTTCGGGGCCACTATATTGGTCTATACGATCGTGTACCCGAAGATCTCCAGACTGGTGGTCAATAACATGTGTATGCTGCTCTGTATCAGCATGATCATGTTGACAAGACTGAATTATGCAAGTGCGGTAAAGCAGTTTGTAATAGCGGCGGCGGCTATCGGCCTGAGTCTGGTGGTTCCGGTGCTCATAAGGAAGTTTAAATTGTTCTCGGAGTGGCGGAACCTGTATGCAGTTGTAGGCATTGTTTCCCTTGCGGCAGTTATCGTGGTGGGCAACGTGTCCGGGGGCGCCATGCTGGGATTTGAGGTTGCAGGTATTAACATCCAGCCGTCGGAGCTTGTGAAGATCGTGTTTGTGTTCTTTGTGGCTTCCAGTTTCAAGCAGTCCCTGGAATTTAAAAATATTGTGCTCACAACGGCGCTGGCCGCATTTCATGTATTGATCCTGGTTGCGTCAAAGGATCTTGGTGCAGCATTGATTATTTTTGTTGTATACCTTACAATGCTGTATGTGGCAGCCAGACAGCCCCTTTATATTCTGGCGGGTCTGGGCGCTGGAAGCGCGGCATCTGTAGGCGCCTACTATATATTTAACCATGTGCGCGTTCGGGTGATAGCATGGAAAGATCCCTTCGCCGCGTATGACAATGGCGGCTACCAGGTGGCGCAGTCATTATTTGCCATCGGTACAGGAAGCTGGTTCGGCATGGGCCTCTTTCAGGGAGAACCAAAGACGATCCCGGTTGCGGAATCGGATTTTATATTTGCTGCGATCTCGGAAGAGATGGGTCTTATTTTTGCCCTTTGTATGATCCTGGTGTGCGTCAGCTGCTATGTCATGTTTCTGAATATTGCCATGCAGCTTCATGATATCTTTTATAAGCTGGTGGCTCTCGGGCTTGGAACCTGCTATATCTTCCAGGTGTTCCTTGCCATCGGCGGTGTGACCAAATTTATCCCGTCCACCGGGGTAACAATCCCGCTGGTCAGCTATGGCGGAAGTTCACTTCTTAGTACGATTATTATGTTTGCGATCATACAGGGACTTTATATATTAAGAGAAGACGAGGAAGAGGATATTGAAAGAAGGAAAAAGGAAAGGCTACGAGCAAAGAGAGGCAGACAAGAAGCAGAGGCGCAAAGAAGAAAGACGCCAGATGTCCAGGAAAGACCGAAAAAGGGCCCGGAAAGAAGACCGGCGCCAGGCAAAGAAAAAGCGCGCCCGAAACAAAGAGTTCGCTAGGGTCACTTATGTATTTGTCGGCCTGTTTCTGATCATGATGGGCTATATTGCTTATTTTAATGTGGCAAAAAGCAGAGATATTATCCGGAATTCCCACAATGCGAGGCTGGATTCCCTGGCAGACCGTGTCATAAGGGGGAAGATCCTGGACAAAAACGGCAAAGTGCTGGCGCAGACGAACGTGGCTGAGGACGGGACGGAGACCCGGGAATATCCCTACGGAAATATGTTTGCCCATGTAGTCGGATACAGCAGCAAAGGGAAATCAGGCCTTGAGTCCGAGATGAATTTTGAACTTTTGACCTCTAATGCATTTTTTCTGGAGAAATTAAAAAGGGAATTCCAGGATGAGAAGAATATCGGGGACAATGTAGTGACAACACTGGATGCTTCCCTGCAGGAGGCGGCTTATGATGCCCTCGGCAGTTCGAAAGGTGCGGTGGTGGTTCTGGAACCGGATACGGGGAAGATCCTTGCCATGGTATCCAAGCCGGATTTTGATCCGGGCAGTGTGTCCGAAAACTGGGAGTCACTGAATTCTAATGAAAATGCAGTTTTACTAAACCGTGTCACCCAGGGACAATATGTACCGGGATCTACCTTTAAGGTGGTGACGGCGCTGGAATATCTGAGAGAAAGTACCGATGTGTCCTCCTATTCTTACCGGTGCACCGGTGAGATCGAGGCCGGCTCCAGCAAGATCCACTGCTTTGGCGGCAAGGTGCACGGAGAGGTGGATTTCAGGGACAGTCTGGCGTATTCCTGTAATACCTCCTTCTGTAATATCGGGGCAGGCCTTGATATCGGGAAATTCCAGGAGACGTCAAGGGAACTTTTGTTCGACTCTAAGCTTCCTTGTGACCTCCCTTACAATAAAAGCTCCTTCGCCCTGAAAAAGGGCGCGAAAACGGCAGAAAAGATGATGACAGCCATGGGACAGGGGCAGACACAGGTAAGCCCGTACCATATGGCTCTGATTACGTCTGCGATTGCAAACGGTGGAGCACTGATGAGGCCCTATCTGGTAGATTCGGTTACCAATTATAACGGAGCCGTGATTGATGAGAATAAGCCGGAGAAATATAAGGATTTGATGACCTCCGACGAAGCTGCGCAGCTGAAGGATTATATGACGAGCGTTACGGATTACGGGACGGCATCTGTGCTGAGCGGGAGAGGCTATACGTCCGCCGGCAAGACCGGGACAGCCGAGTACAGTTCAGACAAAGAAAAAGATCACTCCTGGTTCGTAGGTATTGCAAACGTTGATAACCCGGATCTGGTGATCAGTGTAATTATCGAATCTTCTGACGGTTCTGCGAAAGCCGTCAATGTGGCAAAGAAGGTTTTTGATACCTACTATGGACAGTAAAAAAGGAGAAGCAAGGAAAGGCCGCTCTATGAAATATTATAAAGATCTGTATGTCTCAGATACACTAAAGAAGAAAAAAAAGAAGATCCTGAAAAAAATGGAGGCCGGGAAATTTATGCCCGGTATCCATCTTGTCACGCTGGCGGCCAACCCGGACAACCATCTGGAAATCTGGCATTATCCCATTTTACTGCAGCCTGCGTTCCCGAAGGAGGATCTTTTTGTGGTGGGAATTTCAAAAGGATACGAAGAAGCGTTAGAATTTGTGGAAGAAATCGTTCAGGAAGTGTATAATGAGACAGAGGGTACGGATGTCCGTTCCTTTATATTGAGTAAAGAGCAGGAAGGTTAAGATGCTACATATATTGTTGTTGATTTTGAAGTTCATAGGAATCATAATCGCGGCAATACTGGGGATACTTGTATTGTTGATTTGTATGATACTTTTTGCCCCGGTCAGGTATGATGTTCGGGCAAGGTGCGGCGGAACCTTTGACAGCCTGAAGGGAAAAGCTGTAGTCACATGGTTTTTTCACCTTCTGCGGGCGGACATATATTATAAACAGGGACGTCTGAGATGGCGTGTGCGTTTTGCATTTTACAGAGGATCCTCCGGCGGTTCTTTGGAGGAAGGAAATTCTGGGGAAAAGATAAAAAATGCAGATACCAAAAGAGAGGAAGGAGATCAAGATGAAAAAGAACAAAAAAGCGGTGATGAAGAACTGGAAAAGAATGCAGAAGAGCTTAGCGAAGCTGCGTCGGCGGAAGCTGTGGAAGAAGGGCCGGAAGAAATTAAAGGCACTGGGGGCAGTGAAAGCAGGCCGAAAGAAGATCAAAGCATGGAAGGTATTGAAAGCAGCCCGGAAGAATCCGAAGAAGTGGAAGAAATTGATGAAGAAGCTTGCGAAGAAGCGTACCAGGCAGATGAAGGATCTGAAGAAGGTAAAGAGCGCACCGGTAAAGAAAGGACTGGAATATTACAAAAGGTTAAGGACATCTGGGAAAAGATAAAATGTACATTTGAGAGTTTTTGTGATAAAATAAAGCTGCTGGCCCAAAAGAAAGACAAGCTTGCCGGGTTTGTGCATGACGAGGTGCACAGAAAGGCTTTTTTCAGAACTAAAAAAGAACTGTTCCGGTTTCTTGGGAAACTAAAGCCCGAACGGGTGGAGGCAAAGTTAAGATATGGGTTTGAAAACCCTTACCATACCGGAAAAGTGCTGGCAGGACTTGCAGTGATGTATCCGTTTCTGGGAGATCATACGGAGATCGTTCCGGATTTTGAGAATAAGGTATTGGAAGGAAGCCTCTCAGTTAAAGGACGCATAAGGCTCAGCCATCTTGCGTATCTTGCGTGGAAATTGTTCTGGGATCGGAATATCAGGCAGTCCTATAAAGATATTCGAAATTTCGAATTATAAAATATGTGTGATGTATTGAGGAGGAATTGTAATGACGGATGTGAATTTTAAAGGAACGGTAGAGGCTCTGTTTCATGGGATGGACGGAGTTGTTTCATCAAAGACGGTAGTGGGGGATGCGATCCATATCAATGACACGATCATTCTTCCTCTGGTTGATGTATCTTTTGCAGTCGGAGCCGGGGCTTTCAGCGTAGATAAAAAGCAGAAAGGATCCGGAGTTCTTGGCGGTAAGATGACTCCGTGTGCGGTGCTGGTCATTCAGGACGGAAAAACCAGGCTTGTGAATATTAAGAACCAGGATACGATGACGAAGATTCTTGATATGATCCCGGATGCCATTGATAAGTTCAGCTCCAGGAAAGAGGATAAGCTGACGGAGGAGGATGTAAAGGATATTCTGGATGAAGAGGCGGACGGAGAGTAAGTATTAGGCCGGGGGAAAAGACAGGATGCCGGAGCCGCTGTGTTTCGGGTGTCTGCATGGTATATCCGGAGAACTGCCTGCATAGACTGGTATAAAATGCAGACAGGAGCATGTCGGTTATGAAACGGGTCATTGGTTTTGCCCTGTTCTGGGTGGCCGTGGGGCTGATTCTTTCGCTGATCCTCCCGAATACGTTTGTCGAGGTTTTAAGTATTATTTTGTGCATATTGGCAGGATATGTATTGTTTTGTTGTTAGAAACTATATTTTTATCAAATAACTCTTGCAATTTTAAAATTATTCTGCTACAATGTCAATGTTGCGAGTCTGGCGGACAGACTTATTATGAGCGTTAGGAGGTGCAGTCATGGCGAAATGTGCTATTTGTAATAAGGGTGCTCACTTTGGAAATAATGTAAGCCACTCTAATAGAAAAACACCAAAGATGTGGAAATCAAATGTTAAATCAGTTCGTGTGAAAACAGAAGGCGGAGCTACAAAGAAAATGTATGTTTGTACTTCTTGTTTGAAATCAGGCAGAGTTGAGCGTGCTTAATTTGTAATGTGACGGTAATTAAGACTCAGATTTCATTTTTGGAATCTGAGTTTTTCATTTGTAAAATGCTGGAAAACAGAGTATAATATAAATATTAGACGGATACCCCCTGCATGTCGGGGAAAGGAAAGATTTGAAAATAGAAGAAATGGAGGCTTAAGTATGAAAGGATGTGTAAGTACAGACCTGGGGATTATCACAATTGATCCTGAGGTTATTGCGAAATATGCCGGGACAGTGGCGGTAGAATGTTTTGGGATCGTAGGGATGGCAGCCGTTAATATGAAGGACGGTCTGGTACACCTGCTTAAGAGGGAGAGTTTTACCCGGGGGATTCAGGTTCATATATCAGATGAGAACCATATTAGCCTTAATTTTCATATTATTGTTTCATATGGAGTAAGTATATCCGCAGTTACAGAGAATCTGATCAGTAATGTACAATATAAGGTAGAAGAATTTTCCGGCATGCCGGTAGATAAGATCAATGTCTACATTGAAGGCGTCAGAGTCATCGATTAGTTAAGGAGGAACGTAAGAAGTGGCTACAAAAACTATAAGTGTGGATATGCTTGCGAAGATGTTTTTAGCAGGTGCACAGAATATTGAAGCGAAAAAGGAATTTATCAATGAGCTGAATGTATTCCCGGTGCCGGACGGAGATACGGGAACTAATATGTCTCTGACCATTATGTCAGCTGCAAAAGAGGTGACTGCACTGAGCCGTCCGGACATGAAAGACCTTGCAAAGGCAATTTCTTCCGGATCATTGCGCGGCGCAAGAGGCAACTCGGGCGTAATTCTTTCCCAGCTTCTGCGCGGATTTACCAAGTCTATCCGCGAGGAGCGGGAGATCGATGTGATCGCGCTTGCGGCCGCCTGCACAAGAGCACGGGAGACCGCATATAAGGCAGTTATGAAGCCGAAGGAGGGCACGATCCTGACCGTTGCCAGCGGAATTGCCGAGAAAGCTTCCGAGATGGCCCAGGAGACCGACGATTTGGAGGTATTTATTCCTGCAGTTATCGAACATGCAGAGGAGGTGCTTGCAAAGACACCGGACCTGCTTCCTGTCTTAAAAGAGGCCGGTGTAGTAGATTCCGGCGGGCAGGGACTTCTTGAGGTTATTAAGGGTGCGTACGATGCATTTCTTGGAAAGGAAGTGGATTACAGCGCCATTGCCCCGGGTACAGGTGCGGGCCTGACGAAAGTAAATGCCCAGGATGCGGCAGATATCAAGTTCGGATACTGTACGGAATTTATTATTTTGACAGAGAAGGAATTTACAGATCAGGATGAGGGCGGGCTGAAGGCATATCTTTCTTCCATCGGAGATTCGATTGTATGCGTTGCAGATGACGATGTAGTTAAGATTCATGTGCACACCAATGATCCGGGTCTTGCGATCCAGAAAGCTCTGACCTTCGGGCAGTTGTCGAGGATAAAGATCGACAATATGCGTGAAGAGCATCAGGAGAAGTTGATCCGTGACGCAGAGAAGATGGCAAAACAGGAGGCTTCTGAGAAAAAAGTAAGTGAACCCAGGAAACCGATGGGCTTTATTGCAGTGTCTATCGGCGAGGGAATTAACGGTATTTTCAGAGAGCTTGGAACAGATTATATTATCGAGGGCGGCCAGACGATGAATCCGAGTACGGAGGATATGTTAAAGGCCATTGACGAGGTAAATGCAGATACCATCTTCATCCTCCCCAACAACAAGAACATTGTGCTTGCGGCAAATCAGGCAAAAGAACTTGTAGAGGATAAAGAAATTATTGTGATTCCTACGAAGACGGTTCCCCAGGGAATTACGGCGATCATTAACTTTATGCCGGATGCAGACGCGCGGGCAAATGAAGAGGCTATGCTCGGCGAGATCAAGAATGTGAGGACCGGCCAGGTAACTTATGCCGTGCGGGATACCCACATTGATGATAAAGAGATCCATGAGGGGGATATCATGGGAATCGGAGACAGCGGGATACTGGCAGTGGGCAGTTCGGTAGAGAGCACCGCACTTGAGATGCTGGCTAAGCTGGTGGATGACGGATCTGAATTGATCAGCGTCTATTATGGAGAAGAGGTAAAGGAAGACGATGCAAATGCCTTCGTTTCAAGGATTGAAGCGCTGTATCCGGATGTGGATGTAGACGCGCACTTCGGAGGACAGCCGATCTACTATTATGTGCTTGCAGTAGAATAGAGATCTGCTTTTTTGTCTGATATCTATCTAATATGAATTAGTAAGAGTCCAGGATGTAAATGGATTGCCGCATACATCTTGGACTCTAATTGGTTTTCAGATATGGTTTTGGAAAATGAGGGATGGTTATGGTTGAGGCTACAAATATCAGAGAATTAAAAGGAGTCGGTGAGAAGGCGCAGAAGCTGTTTCAGAAGATCGGCATCCAGACGGTGGGAGATCTGATCCGTTACTATCCGAGAGGGTATGATATATATGAAGAGGCAGTGCCGATCGGGGAGGCGGCGGAAGGAAATGTTGTGACCGTGACCGGCGCGATCTTCGGTCGGGTACAGGTTTCCGGTACAAAAAACATGCAGGTGACTACCATGCATGTGAAAGATCTTACCGGGACACTGCGGGTGATCTGGTTCCGGATGCCTTTTCTGAGGAATACATTTGCAGGGGGCGGGATTGTCACACTGCGGGGGCGTATTGTGAACCGGAAAAACGGTATTGTGATGGAACACCCGGAGATATTCTATCCTTCTGCCAAATATGAAGAAAAGCTTCACACACTGCAGCCTGTTTATGGCCTTACAGCCGGCCTTACGAACAATGCAGTAATGAAGGCAATGCGGCAGGCGCTCGACGGGCTGGATCTTACAAGGGATACACTGCCCGAGGAGCTTCGCATCAAATATGAGCTGGCGGAATATAATTATTCTGTGCGCGGCGTCCACTTTCCGGAGGATAAAGAGGTGTTCTGCCATGCAAGGAAACGTCTGGTATTTGAAGAGTTCCTGGCATTTATCTTGTCCTTGCGGAAGCTTAAGGACCGTAATGAACGGTTTGCAAATGAATATGTGATAGAAAAGCATCCTGATATTGACACTTTTATTGGACGTCTGCCTTTTAAGCTTACCAAAGCACAGGAGAAGGTGTGGGATGAGATTGCCTGCAATCTGGCAGCTGATACCGTGATGTCCAGGCTGGTACAAGGAGATGTAGGCTCCGGGAAAACTATTGTTGCAGTGCTCGCACTTATGAATGTTGCCCTGAACGGCTGTCAGGGTGCCATGATGGCGCCCACAGAGGTTCTGGCAAGACAGCACTACGAATCCATCTGCCGGTTATTTGAAACCTATGAGATTCCCATAAAGGTGGTGCTCCTGACAGGTTCCATGACGGCAAAAGAAAAGCGCAGAGTCTATGACCGTATTGAATGCGGCCTTGCAAAGGTGATCATCGGTACCCACGCATTGATCCAGGAGCGTGTGTTTTATGACAATCTGGCTCTGGTGGTGACGGACGAGCAGCACAGGTTCGGAGTAAAGCAGCGGGAGGCATTTGCCAGAAAAGGCGGTGTGCCCCATGTGCTCGTCATGAGTGCAACGCCCATACCGCGGACACTGGCTATTATACTGTACGGGGATCTGGATATTTCCGTGATTGATGAACTCCCATCCAACCGACTTCCCATTAAGAACTGTGTGGTGGATACCGGGTACCGGGGCACTGCATATACATTTATGAAGAAACAGATCCTGGAAGGACGGCAATGCTATGTCATCTGTCCGATGGTGGAGGAAAGCGAACACCTGGAGGCAGAAAACGTGGTGGATTATGCACAGCAGCTTCAGGAGGAGATGGGAGATGAGATCTGTGTGTCCTATCTGCACGGCAAGATGCGCCAGGCAGA
>CANSCI010000032.1 GCA_947645355.1 uncultured Dorea sp.
ACCGGTGACCTGCATGCATTTAAGGAGGCGCAGTATGACATGCTGGCGGCAGGACTTCGTGAGCATCTGGATCTGGAGCAGATCTATGAGATTATAGACAGGGGGATCTAATACATATGAAGATAGAGATGGAACGGATACGTCCGGAAGAGATTGAGAAGAGAAGTTTTGAGATCATTGGGGAGGAGCTGGGGCAAAAAGGCATTGTGCTCCCCGCCGTGCAGGCCCCGATCATCAAGCGCTGTATTCACACCAGTGCAGATTTTGATTATGCAGAGAATCTGAAATTTTCCGATGGAGCAGTGGAGGAAGCGCTTGCAGCTATAAAAGGCGGGGCCTCCATTGTGACTGATACACGGATGGCTTATTCCGGTATAAATAAGAAATGCCTGGAGCAGTACGGAGGCCGGGTGTACTGTTTTATGTCCGATGAGGATGTGGCGGCAGCGGCAAAGGAACAGGGAACCACAAGGGCGGCGGCCAGTATGGAAAAGGCGGCAGGTCTTGAGGAGGAACTTATTTTTGCCATAGGAAATGCTCCGACGGCTCTGATCCGTCTGTGCGAAATGATCCAGGAGGGGAGGATTGCCCCGCGGCTGGTGATCGGCGTCCCCGTGGGATTTGTAAATGTGGTACAGTCTAAAGAACTTCTGATGGCATTAAAGGGTACTGCCTACATCGCGGCAGAGGGCAGAAAAGGCGGGAGCAATATTGCCGCCTGCATCTGTAATGCTCTGTTCTATATGCTGTGAAAATAGTTTTTGTATCTGTGGATATTCCCCCAGGCCTTTGAGATGGCAGGTTACTTCGTAGCCTGCCCTTTTGCATGTATTTGCCCAGGAATTTCTCCCGTCTCCGGCCATATCATTGACGGCGTGGTCTCCGGCAACGATCATAAACGGCGCCAGATGGATGTGGGTGATTCCCCGCCCTTCAAGCTGCTTTAAAATTACCGGAAGGGATGGATAAGCTTCTACAGTTCCTATATAGATCTGTGTGTGCCCCATCTCCTTGAACATATAGTCCATGGCAGCATAGACGGTGTTGGAAGGGTGTTCGCTTCCGTGGCCCATCAAGACAAGTGCTTCGTTGTCTGTCAGGCAGAAGGCATTTCCGAGAGTGCGGACAATCTGCCGCATATCGTCTGTGGAAGAGATCAGAGGGGCCCCGAAGCAGATAGATTGGAAATGCTCCTTGTATTTTAAGGCGTCCTCTTTCATCCGGTCATTTTCAATTCCATTAATGACATGGGTGGGCTGAATGAGCAGGTCTGTGATCCCGTCCCGGAGCATAGCGTCCATAGCCTCCGGGACAGAAGGGATCTGTTCTCCAGTGATCTGCGACAACTTCCTTCGGACGATATGGCTGGTCCATGCCCTGTATACAGATGCTTTCGGATAAGCCTTTGTGATCCATACTTCAATTGCATCTATAGTATTGGCACGAGTCTCCTGGCGGCAGGTGCCGAAGCTTACTACAAGGATTCCGGTTTTGTTTGTTTGTTTCATTTGAGAGTCTCCTTTATTTTTTAATTATAGCAGGGCGGGTTCTGGGAAACGTAAAACCTCATGCAGGCTTTTCCCGGAAAGTTTTGCGTCACCGCGTCAAATATCCGATCAGTTCATCCATTGTTTTAGGAAGCGGAAGCCCGGCAGGAAGAACCTGTTCTTCCGTCAGCCGCTGGAAGAGTGAGAGAACTGCGGGCGGGTTCAAATTGACGGTCTGGAGCAGAGGCTTCTGGGTAAAAATTTCTTCCGGTGTCCCCTGTGCAAGAATACGTCCGTTGTGGAATAAAAAGATATCATCGGCCCATGCATATGCATATTCCACATCATGGGTGGACAGCATGACCGCAGTGCCGGCGTCTGCCATCTGGTCAATAAGCCTGTGGACGATCTCCGTATGGAGAGGATCCAGGGATGCGGCGGGCTCATCCAGAATAATAAGCTCCGGCTCCATGGCAAGGATACCGGCAATGGCCACCTGTTTTTTCTGTCCTCCGCTCAGTGCATGTGTTGGTTTGTGGGCAAAGGGAGTGATTCCCAGATTCTCCATCACCTGTGCAGCCTTCTTTCTTGCCTCAGTTTCCGTATACCCAAGGTTCAGGACGCCGAAGGAGATGTCCTGCTGCACGTCCGCACAGAAAATCTGATGATCCGGCTCCTGGAATACAATCCCGATCTTCCGCCTGAGGTCAAGCAGTCCTTTTCTGGAGTAATCGAGGGGTTTGCCCTTGTAGGATAAGGTTCCGTGATCCGGCCTGCGGATTCCGTTGCAGCAGAGGAAAAAGGTGGATTTTCCAGAGCCGTTGGAACCCATGCAGGCAATTTTACGTCCGCTTTTTATTTCCAGTGACAGGTGGTCAAGTGCCGGAGTATGGTCTCCGTCATAGGTATAGCATATATCGTCCGCTTTCAGTAAAGTATGGGGCATGTTATTACCTCCGGATTTTAATAAAGATTGTTATGGCGGCAAGAAGAAAGTCGCACACTGCGATGGCAATCATCTCAGAACGCCTGGCCGGGTGGTGTGCAGGGAGTATTCGGATCACACCGTCGTAGCAGCGGGCTTCCATGGCATCATAAAGTGCATTGGATTGTTTTAAGGACAATATCAGCACAGAACCTGCCATACGGGCGAAGGAGGTACGTGAGGTTTTTAGATCTTTATTGCCGAGCCTTGCATTCTGCGCGGTAGTTATGGCCGAGGACAGGTTCAGCATCAGGAAGATAAACCGATAGGTAAGAAGCATCAGTTCCAAAATAATCCGGGGGACATGGAGGCGCTTCAGAACCTCCAGGATATCTGTGACCGGAGTGTTCATGGACAGAAAGTACAGGCAGGAGACGCTGGACAGAGCAGTCAGCATAAGCCTTAATCCTTCTGTGATGCCTTTGCAGCTGCCAGTGATATAATAAGAGCCCGCCGGCAGGGCAAAGGCGTCCAGCGGAGTTCGGGTTATATTGACGATAATAGCCAGTGTGCTTAAGGTCAGAAACACCACAGGCACCAGCATAGCTTTGATATAACGGGAAACAGGGATCCCCCCTCCTCTTACCGTGAGGATCCCTGTGATAAACAGTACCAGCACTGAGACAGTGAATGAACGGCTGACGATACAAAGAATCAGGGTCAGCATGGCAAATATGAATTTTTCCATGGCATTTACGCAGCGCAGTTTTGACTGGTAACAAAGTTTATCAATGATGATCATAGCTTTTTTGTTCCTTGTTCCTTTTATTTCGTTCATAGAGGCGTCCCATGTAAAATGCGAGGATTCCTACGCCGATCCCAGTCTGCACACAGAAGATCAGGCTTTCCACTTCTCCCGGGATCTCCCTGTTCAGCATAGTTTCCAAAACCGGCGTAAACCAGGGGGTATATTCTCCCTGGATTTCTTCTACCATGACACTGCCGGCATCGTCGGAACCGCCGAATTTTGCCTCTTTTAGTGCAAACAACGGTACGACGGCAATCAGCACGGATGCAAGGATCAGTGCGATAAATATTTTTTTCTGTTTCTTTTCCATAATGCTACGCCTCCTTTTTGAAAAATCCAATAGACGTAAGCTCTGATTTTGCAAAGGATTCCAGAAAAATGACGATTGCCGTTGTAAGCAGCCCTTCGATTACAGCAAGGGGAATCTGTGTCGGGGCAAATACACCCAGAAACTTTGCAGCAGATGCCGCGATGCCGCCTGCCTCGGATGGGTAGGCAACTGCAAGCTGAATGCCGGTGATACAGTATGTAAACAGGTCACCGATGGCAGCAGCCAGAAATATAGCTGCCAGGTGATTTACCTTAAGCTTTTTCAACAGCCGGTAGATGCCGTAAGCGGCAAACGGCCCTGCGATTGCCATGGAAAAGGTGTTGGCTCCCAGAGTGGTAAGTCCGCCGTGGGCCAGAAGGACTGCCTGGAAGACCAGGACAATGAGCCCCAGGATACTCACGGAACAAGGGCCGAATAAGATGGCGCCGAGGCCGGTGCCCGTCATATGGGAACAGCTTCCGGTGACTGACGGGATCTTCAGGGATGAGATCACGAAGATAAAGGCGCCGGACATCGCCAGCAGGGTGATGGATCTTCGGTTTTCGTTTAAAGTACTGCGGATCTTTAGAAACCCTGCCGCAGCGAACGGGAGGCATAAGATGCCCCATGCAATGCAATACTTCGGGGCAAGATAACCTTCCATAATGTGCATGGCGTTGACCGCGGGGGCAATTCCAAATGCAATGGAAAAAATTGACACCGCGGCAATCTGTTTTTTTTGTTTTTGAGTCATAATGCAGCTCCTCCTTAGATTGATTGTGTGAACGTGCAGCCTCTGGTATCTAAAAGAACGGAGCAGTTCCTCAGAGTATGTTTGGCATGCACGCAAAAAATACACCTGGCTATCCTGCGCAGCCACGTGTGAACTGTATACAACGGGTAGGTCTTCTGACTCAGGCGTCGACACGATGCTTCGCCTTCCCAGTTTCCCAGTGGCAATATGAAGCATTGCTCTTCCTCTACAGCGGCGCGGCCGTGTGGGCATTTGACCCAGCTTGTCTGTTACCCTGCGAAAAGCAGGCACCTCGCTGCATTCAATCTGCCAATATTATACAATGGCGGAAAGGACACTGTCAAATGCTTTGCATTTTGGGAGGATTATGATATTATAGTGAATGCAAAGTTAAAATTCACAGATAACCTGTGCATCGTGCTGTGATGGTATCTGTAAAACATATAAAAAGGATAATCAAATTATGAATAAACCATATTTTCCGTTATTTATAGATCTGTCAGGGAAGAAGGCTGTCGTAATCGGCGGGGGAAAGGTCGCGTCAAGGAGAGTAACAACCCTTCTTTTATTTTGTGAAAATATTGAAGTGGTAGCGCCGGAAGTGTCGGAGGAATTGCAGGAACTTATTTCCCAGGGCAAGGTTCGATGGACTGCAGACAGCTATCGGGAGAAATACCTTGAAGAAGCCTTTTTGGTTCTTGCCGCGACGGATTGTCCGGAATGCAACGAAGAAGTTGTGAAGGCATGTGGAAAAAAAGGAATTGTGGTGAATGCGGTCCATAAAAAAGAGTTGTGTGACTTTTACTTTCCTGCGGTTGCTGTAAAAGGAAGCATGGCGGCTGCAGTTACAGCAAGCGGTATGGATCATGGAAAGGCCCGCAGAGCAAGAGAGGAAATAGAAAAAGTACTGGAAAGGTTAGTATAACATATACTGGATAAGGGAGTACAGGATGGACGAAATCATACGGATCGGAAGCAGAGAAAGCCGCCTGGCTGTGATACAGACTATGCAGGTGGCAGAATACATCAAAGAGCATCATCCCCGGATGAAGCCGGAGCTTATTACCATGGAGACGACCGGGGACCGGAGACTGGATGTGACGCTTGACAAGATCGGCGGGAAAGGCCTGTTTGTTAAGGAACTGGATCTGGCACTCCTTGACGGGCGGATCGACCTGGCCGTCCACAGTCTGAAGGATATGCCTATGGAAGAGTCGGAGAGGATCCCGATTGTCGGTTATTCGAAGCGTGAGGATGTCAGGGATGTACTGGTGCTGCCGGCGGGAGTGAAGCAGTGGAATAGCGAGGGTGTCATTGGCTGTTCTTCTTTTCGAAGAAGGATCCAGGGGGAGCGGCTTTATCCCAAGGCGAGGTTTCAGAGCGTTCGGGGCAATGTGCTGACAAGGCTTGAAAAGCTGGATCGGGGAGAGTATGACGCACTGATCCTGGCTGCTGCCGGTTTAATCCGTCTGGGGCTTTCCCACAGGATCCATCATTATTTTTCTACGGATGAAATCCTGCCGGCGGCCGGGCAGGGGATCCTGGCTCTTCAGGGCAGGAGCGGAATGCATTATGGATTCCTGGAGGGATATCTGGATACAGAAGCAGGGTACATTGCCGGCGGTGAACGGGCATTTGTAAGGTATCTCGACGGAGGATGTTCCTCACCGGTAGCCGCGTATGGGCAGACACAGGAAGGAGAATTTGTGCTGCGGGGACTGTATTACATAGAAAAAGAGGGGACTTATCAGATTGGAACAAAGAGAGGGAGACTTGAGGATGCGCAGCAGATTGGGATTTCCCTTGCAAAGGAGCTGGAGGCGGAATATGGACGATAACAGGCATACATGCGGCAAGGTGTGGCTGGTAGGGGCCGGACCCGGAGATGTCGGGCTGTTGACGATGAAAGGGCATAAGATTCTAAAGGAAGCAGATGTAGTGGTCTACGATCATCTTGTAGGGCGGTCACTTTTGACGGTGGTGGGAGCGCATGGGCGCATGATCAACGTGGGGAAGGAGGCGGGCCGCCATCCTGTCCCACAGGAGCAGATCAATCAGATTCTGGTAGAGGAAGCGAAGAAGGGGCAGGCTGTGGTTCGTCTGAAAGGCGGAGACCCGTTTTTGTTTGGAAGAGGCGGAGAGGAACTTCAGGTACTGAGAGACAACGGAATTCCTTATGAGGTAGTTCCGGGAGTCACATCTTCCCTGGCCGTGCCTGCATATCAGGGGATACCGGTGACTCACAGGGAGTATGCATCGTCAGTGCATATTATTACGGGGCATAAAAAGAAAGGTGAAACAACAGATCTGGATTATGGCGTACTGGCGCAGCTTAGGGGGACGCTGGTATTTTTGATGGGAGTCACGGCACTTGGGGAGATCCAGGCCGGACTTTTGGATGCAGGGATGTCCCCGGACACACCTGCCGCGGTTTTGCAGGAGGGGACGACAGCCAGACAGAAAAAGGTGGCGGCATCTCTGGGGGATCTTGAAAGAGAGGCCGGCCGGGCCGGGATAAAACCTCCTGCGATTATTGTTGTCGGGGAGGTATGCCGGATTTCGGAGCAGCTTTCCTGGTATGAAGAACTTCCCCTTTCCGGTATGCGGATCCTGGTGACAAGACCAAAAGAGCATGTGTCGGAAACAGCGGATAAGCTGAGGAGAAAAGGCGCGGAGGTGCTGGAAGTTCCGGCAATCGCTACGGTACCCTGCGCGGATGATTCAGGGCTTAGGGATGCATTTGAACATCTGGAAGCATATCACTGGATCGTATTTACCAGTCAGGCCGGGGTGCGTATCTTTTTCGACTGGATGACAGAACACAACAAGGATGTCCGGGAACTTTATGGGATTCGTACAGCGGTTATCGGTGAAGGGACGAAAAAAGCATTGCGGGAACGGGGAATCTGCGCGGATCTTATGCCGGCAGTCTATGAGGGGGAGGCACTTGCCGAGGCTCTCGTGGAACAGGGGATTCGGGGGAACAGGATTCTGATCCCAAGGGCAGCAAAGGGCAGCCAGATGCTTGTGCCCGTACTTGAGGGTGCGGGTGCTTATGTGGACGACCTGCCGATCTATGAGGCAGTATATCAGGAATGTCGGTGTGTGGATCTGAAGGAAGAGTTTCGCAGGGGCAGAATCGATTGTGTCGCATTTACCAGTGCATCGACGGTGGACGGGTTTGCGGCGGTTACAAAGGGGATCGATTACGGACAGGTGAAGGCGGCCTGCATCGGAAGGAAGACGAAGGAGCGTGCCTGCCGGTATGGGATGCAGTGTTATACAGCAGAGAAAGCAACTATAGACAGCCTTGTAGAATTGACAGAGAGGATAAAAGCAGATGATAAAGAGGCCTAGAAGATTAAGAAGAAGTGAAGGATTGCGGAAGATGGTGAGGGAGACGAGGATGGATAAAGCCTCGTTGATCTACCCGATGTTTGTAAAGGACGGAAGCGGGATCCGGGAAGAGATTCCATCCATGGCGGGGCAGTACCGGTACAGTGTGGATCAGATGTTTTATGCGCTGGAGGAGGTGAGCCGGGCGGGGGTTTCCTCAGTCATGTTGTTCGGGATTCCCGCCTGTAAGGATGAGCGGGCAAGCCAGGCATATGCAGAGGACGGTATTATCCAGCGGGCGCTGAAGGAGGCAAAGCAGCGATTCCCGGATCTTTATTATATTACCGATGTGTGTCTGTGCGAGTATACTTCCCACGGACATTGCGGAATGCTGTGCGGGCATGAGGTGGATAATGACGAGACGCTTAAGCTGCTTGCAAAGACGGCTTTGTCCCATGCTCAGGCCGGTGCGGATATGGTGGCTCCGTCTGATATGATGGACGGCAGAGTGGCTGCGATCCGGGAGATGCTGGATCTGTCCGGGTACGCCAACACTCCGATTATGTCTTATGCAGTAAAATATGCCTCTGGTTTCTATGCGCCGTTCCGTGATGCGGCAGACTCGGCGCCGGCCTTCGGAGACCGCAAAAGCTACCAGATGGACTACCACAACAGCAGGGAAGGGATTCGGGAGGTAAAGCTGGATGAAGAGGAGGGCGCAGATATTATTATGGTAAAACCGGCGCTTGCCTATCTGGATATGATCACAAGAGTGAAGGAGGAGACCAGCCTTCCGGTTGCTGCCTACAGTGTGAGTGGTGAGTATGCCATGATCAAGGCTGCGTCAAAAGAGGGGTGGATCGATGAGACTCAGATCGTGTGCGAGACGGCAACAGCAGCGTATCGCGCCGGGGCACAGTGCTACCTGACTTATTACGCAAAAGAACTTGCAGGCTATATGGAGGAAGGCAGAATAGGGTAGAATGGAATTGATATACATATTTTCACAGTTCCGACATAAGATTGCAAAAAGGAGCGTGATGATATAATGGAATATCTACAAGAAATTCCGGCTGCCTGTGCAGTCATCAAAGGAAGTGAAAAATACCCGGATATCCAGGGAAGGGTAGATTTTTATGATGTCCATGGAGGTACCGTATTAGTGGCCAGGGTGTCGGGGCTTCCTGAGGAGGATATGGAGGAACACACAGGGTTCTTCGGCTTCCATATCCATGAGGGAAACTCCTGCACTGGTAATGGTGAGGATCCTTTTGCAGACACAAAAGGGCACTATAATCCAGAACAAGTCTCCCATCCGAAGCATGCAGGGGATCTGCCGCCGCTGCTGGCAGATCATGGAAATGCCTGGATGTCGGTGTATACAACCAGATTTTTTCCAGAGGATGTGGTGGGAAGGACCGTTGTCATTCACAGTATGCCGGATGATTTCCGGACACAGCCCTCTGGGGACTCAGGAGAGAAGATTGCCTGCGGGCTGATTGTGCCCGGCGAGCGGGAGATGCCTTAAGTACGTGAGAGGAACTGTAAATAGTATCAGGAGGAAAAAATTATAATGTACGATGTTGCGATTATCGGCGGGGGTGTAACCGGGGCGGCAACTGCAAGGGAGCTGTCCCGCTATCAATTAAAGGTGTGTGTGCTTGAGAAAGAGGAGGATGTGTGCTGCGGCACATCGAAGGCCAACAGCGGGATTATCCACGCCGGATATGACGCAAGACCAGGAACATTGATGGCCAGGCTCAATGTGCGCGGCAATGAGATGATGGAAAAACTGGCAGAGGAGCTGGATGTTCCGTGGAAGAAAAATGGCTCTCTGGTTCTCTGTCTGTCAGAGGAAGGGTTTTCCAAATTGCAGGAACTGTATGACCAGGGGGCGGCAAATGGGGTCAGGGGGCTTAAGATCCTGGACCGGGACGAAGTGCTCCGGATGGAACCGAATGCCTCAGACAGAGTGTATGCGGCGCTCTATGCGCCAAGTGCAGGGATTGTCTGTCCGTTTCAGCTTAATATCGCGTTGGCGGAAAACGCATATGTAAATGGCGTTGAATTTCGGTTTTGCACGGAAGTATTTACAGTAAAGAAAGATTCAGAAGGATTTCTACTTAAAACAAGCAAAGGGGATGTGCGGACCAGGTGTGTGGTCAATGCAGCGGGAGTGTATGCTGACCGGTTTCACAATATGGTGAGTGAGGATAAGATACACATTACCGCGCGGAGAGGTGAGTACTTCCTGTTGGATAAAAGTGCAGGGCAGCATGTGGAGAGAACGATATTCACTTTGCCGGGCGCTTATGGTAAGGGAGTGCTGGTTGCCCCTACCATCCACGGGAATCTATTGATCGGCCCAAACGCCGAGGATATTGGAGATAAAGAGGGGACATGTACCACAGGGGAAGGGCTTTCAGAGGTGCTCACAAAAGCAGGAAGGAGTGTGAAGAATCTCCCGGTGCGCCAGGTGATTACCTCCTTCGCAGGTTTAAGGCCTCACGAGGACGGGCACGAATTTATCATCGGAGAGGTGAGGGATGCGGAAGGGTTCATTGACTGTGCCGGAATCGAGTCTCCCGGACTCGCCAGCTGTCCGGCTGTGGGGGAGATGGCGGCCGGTATCCTGAGAGAAAAGCTTAAGCCCGAGGAGAAAAAACAATTTACGGCAAAGAGGCGCGGTATCTTGAATCCAAGTATGTTGAGTATGGATGAGAGAAATCAATTGATCAGAAAGCAGCCTGCATACGGAAATATTGTCTGCCGCTGTGAGATGGTAACAGAGGGAGAGGTCCTGGATGCCATCAGGCGTCCATTAGGCGCAAGGTCACTGGACGGTGTGAAGCGCAGGACGCGCGCAGGTATGGGGCGCTGCCAGTCAGGCTTCTGCTCTCCGAAGGTGATGGAGATCCTCTCAAGAGAGCTTAAGATTCCTGCGGCCATGGTGACGAAGGCGGGAAAAGGTTCGGAGTTGATTGTCGGAATCAACAAAGACATGCTGTAGAAGGAGGATCAGGATGCGAGCGTGTGATATTGTGATTATCGGGGGAGGACCGGCGGGTCTTGCCGCCGCAGTTTCTGCAAGAAAACAGGGAATCGAGGATATCTTGATCCTCGAGAGGGATCGGGAACTTGGAGGGATCTTAAATCAATGTATTCATAATGGGTTCGGACTCCATACATTTCAGGAGGAGCTGACCGGACCGGAATATGCGGCAAGGTTTATCCGTCAGGTGGACGAACTTCATATTGAATATAAACTAAACACTATGGTTATGGACATCAGCCCGGAAAGGGAAGTGACTGCAATGAACCGGGAGGACGGGATATTTACAGTCAAGGCAAATTCTGTCGTGCTGGCAATGGGATGCCGGGAACGGCCCAGAGGGGCGCTGAATATCCCTGGTTACCGCCCGGCCGGTATCTATTCGGCGGGGACGGCCCAGAGGCTGGTGAATATCGAAGGCTGTCTGCCCGGGCGGGAGGTGGTGATCTTAGGCTCCGGGGATATTGGACTGATCATGGCCAGGCGGATGACGTTAGAAGGGGCAAAAGTGAAGGTCGTGTCGGAACTGATGCCGTACTCCGGCGGCTTGAAGCGCAATATCGTACAATGTCTTCAGGATTATGATATCCCATTGAAGCTGAGCTGCACTGTGGTTGACATCAGGGGAAAGGAGCGGGTAGAAGGTGTTGTTCTTGCTCAGGTAGATGAGAAAGGAAAGCCTGTTCCCGGCACAGAGAAGGAGTATCGCTGTGATACACTTCTGCTGTCGGTAGGGCTGATTCCGGAAAATGAGTTGTCCCGTGAAATGGGAGCGGCAATTCATGAGGTCACCTGCGGACCGAAGGTGGACGAGAGTCTGGAGACGAGCGTGGAAGGGGTGTTTGCCTGCGGCAATGTACTTCATGTGCATGATCTGGTTGATTTTGTGTCTGAGGAGGCGGCTGCAGCAGGAAGGCATGCCGCAGAGTATATTCACAGGCTGAAGCGCACGAAGGAGCGGCCTGCGAGGGGGAAGACAGTTCCCATTGAGGCAGGATCGGGTGTTCGGTATACGGTGCCGTGCAGTGTTTGCCCGGCGCGCGTGGAGGACAAGCTTATTATTCGTTTCCGGGTGGATCAGGTGTATACCGATTGTTATGTAAGCGTGTATTTCGATGATGAGCGGATTCTTCAAAAAAGGCGTCTGGCAGCTGCCCCCGGGGAGATGGAGGAAGTCCGGCTTACCAGAAAGCAGCTCAGGGAAGCCCCGGGTTTGGGGCGGATTACGATAAAGATTGAGGAGAGGTAGGTTCCGATGGAAAAACGAGAGTTGACATGTATCGGCTGTCCGATGGGATGCACCCTGGAGGTCAGGATAGAAGAGGACGGGGGCATAGAGGTTGCTGGAAATACCTGCGGGCGCGGAGACAGCTATGCAAGAAAAGAGATCTTAAGTCCCGCAAGAATTGTGACTACAACAGTAAGGATCGATGGGGCGGCGGAAAAAGTATTGTCTGTAAAGACTCAAAAGGAGATCCCGAAGGACAAGATCTTTGCGTGTTCAGCTGCCCTTAAGAAGGTGCAGGTAAAGGCGCCGGTGTATGCGGGAGATGTGCTTGTGGAAAATATAGCAGACACAGGGGTGGATATCATAGCTACAAAAACAGTGCTGGAGTAACGGAAGGAGGAAGAAAGATGGAGTGTTTTGTAGGGATTGACCTTGGGACATCAAGCGTAAGGGCGGTGGCAGTGGATCCCGCCGGCAGGACGCTGGCGGACGGGCAGTGTGAGTACGACATCCAGAAGCCGGAGCTTAACCGGGCCGAGCAGGATATGGAGCAGCTGTGGCAGGCGACGGTTCAGGCTGTCCGCAAGATGCTGGACGGCCGCTCGGATATCCGTGAAGGGATCCGGGGGATCGGGTTTTCCGGGCAGATGCACGGACTGGTGATGGCAGATAAGAAGGGAAGGCCCATAGGGAATGCAATTATCTGGGCAGATCAAAGAAGCGCCGGTCAGATAGAGGATATTTATGCAAGGGTGGACCGGGAGAAGTTAAGCAGTGTGTTCTGCAACCGTTTAAGCACCGGATTTATGCTGCCGTCTTTGATGTGGGTCAGGGAGCATGAACCGGAAAGATATGAGAGAATCTATAAGATCATGTGTCCTAAGGACTACATCCGCTGCCGGATCTGCGGGGAATGGGGAACGGATGCTTCAGACGGAAGCGGAACCGGCCTGTGGGATATGAAGAAACGTACCTGGGCTTCCACGATGCTGCGCGAATTGGAAATTCCGGCAGACATACTGCCGGAGAGCCATGAGGCGTATGAAAAAGCCGGAGAGGTGACCCAGGAATGCTCAGAGCTTACTGGTATCAGGAAAGGAACTTTTGTAGCTTATGGCGGGGGCGATTCTCTGATGATGGAGCTTGGAAACGGTATGATAAGAAGCGGGCTGATGGCTTCTACCATCGGTACGGCCTGTCATCTGACCTGTGCACTGGAGGAGCCTCTTTATGACCCGCTGCTTCGTACAAACACATGGTGTCATGGCAGTGAACGGCTGTGGAGTATTATGGGGGCACATCTGAGCGGCGGCGTGGCTTTAAAGTGGCTGAAAAATAATATTCTGGGAGAGGAGAACTTTGATGCCATGACAGCCCGGGCAGAGCAGGTGCCTGCAGGAAGCGAGGGCCTTCTGTTTCTTCCTTACCTGAACGGAGAGCGCACTCCCCACAATGACCCGGACGCAAAGGCTGTCTATCTTGGCATGACTCTTAAGCACCGGTCAGCACATCTGATCCGGAGTACCATGGAAGGAATTGTCTACAGTATGAAGGAGTCCTACAACATTTTCAGATCCCTCGGGATTACCGGAGACCGCATCATTGCTGCGGGAGGCGGGGCGAAGAGCCCGTTATTCCGCCAGATTCAGGCAGATATGTACGACTGTCCCATCTACACGAATCAGGGCAAGGAACAAGCCAGCATCGGCGCAGCCATGACGGCGGCTGTGGGAAGCGGGTACTTCCAGAATTACAAGGAGGCTTGTGAGGCTATGGTACATTTAAACCGGGAAGTGACAGAGCCGGTGAAAGAGAATGTTAAAGTTTACGAGGAAGAGTTTCATAGATTCAAAGAAATCTATGCAGCTAATAAACATTTATTTTGAAGCTTCCCCGGTAAGTGCTCAGTGAGAGATTATATTTTCCAGATCCGTGAAGAAGGCAGGATAGGAGATGTCTACGCACCCGCTGTCATGGATGGTGGTTTCGCCGGATGCTGCCAGGGCAGCTATAGTAAAGGCCATGGCAATACGATGATCCAGGCAGGTATGGATCTGTGCCCCGGTTAAGGGGCGGCCTCCCTTTATGATCATGCCGTCCTCTGTGGGCGTGACATCTGCGCCCATGGCCCGGAGGTTTGCCGTGACGGTGTCAATGCGGTTGCTTTCCTTTACCTTCAATTCTGCTGCGTCCCGGATGACAGTCGTTCCTTCCGCGTATGCAGCCAGAACTGCCAGTACAGGGAGTTCGTCGATCAGGGAGGGGATGACAGGGCCTTCTATGGCAGCAGCTTTTAAGCGGCTGGTTCTGACCAGGAGGTCTGCATAGACTTCCCCGCCGTCCGAAGCTTGGTTGAACAAGGTAATATCTGCCCCCATGGCGCGGCATACCCTGAGGAAGCCTGACCGGGTGGGGTTGACGCCTACGCGTTTGATCAGAAGCTCGGAATCCCGGATAAGGAGCCCGGCGGCTATCAAATAAGCGGCAGACGAGATATCCCCGGGCACACAGATCTTCCGTGCATGAAGATTTTGGCAGGGTTTGACGCAGGCAGTGATACTGCCGTCTGCGCTGCATTTGGCAGTAAAGATGTCTGCCCCGAAGCTGTCCAGCATTAATTCGGTATGATTTCGTGAAAGGGCGGGTTCCGTTACAGATGTTTCACTGTCTGCGTACAGGCCGGCCAGAAGCACGGCAGATTTTACCTGTGCAGAAGCAACCGGGGACAGGTATGTGATGCCGTGAAGTTGTTCCGGTTCCATGGAAAGGGGCGCATATGGCGTGCCGTTTATTCCTGTAATCTCTGCGCCCATGAGGCGAAGCGGCGTTATAATCCGATCCATTGGTCTGGAATTTAAAGATGCATCGCCAGACAGTGTGGAAGAGAAGTGTTGTCCGGCGAGTATTCCGGACAGGAGTCTGGCAGTAGTTCCGCTGTTGCCCGCAGAAAGTGCGCCTCCGGGCGCAGTAAGCCCGTGAAGCCCCTTCCCGTGTACCAGCATGCGGCCGTGCCGCTCTTCGATGGAGATGCCCATGCGCCGGAAGCAGTCGATGGTAGACAGGCAGTCGGCGCTCTTAAGGAAATGTGCAATCTCTGTAGTTCCGGATGCAATGGAGCCGAGCATGACAGCGCGGTGGGAGATGGATTTGTCTCCCGGTACTTCAAGCTCCCCCCGGAGTCTTTTGACCGGGTAAATTGTTCTGGTGCCCATAAGCAGTTGCTGCTCCTTTACTGAAGAATCTGTTCCAGATTATATGCTTTTTTCGGTGTATTTGTCAATTCCGTCCGGGCCGGCTTTGAGCATTTTTTGTATGTCCGGAGAGAACGCATCTGTAAATGAATCTGTAAATGATGCATAAATGAGTTGTAATATCTGATATTTTTTAGTACAATATACACATGAGATTTTACTAAGCAAGGAGGCTACAGAATATGAAAGTTTACAGGACGGATGAAATTAGGAACATTGTTCTTTTAGGACATGGAGGAAGCGGTAAGACAAGCCTCGTGGAAGCTATGTCCTATGTATCAGGAGCAATCAGTCGTATGGGCAGGGTCGCAGACAGCAATACGATCAGTGATTTTGATAAAGAGGAACAAAAAAGGCAGTTTTCGATCAGCACCACATTAGTGCCGATCGAGTGGGAGAAGGCAAAGATCAATGTGCTGGATACGCCGGGATACTTCGACTTCGTCGGTGAGGTGGAGGAAGCAGTGAGTGCGGCAGATGCGGCTGTTATCGTGGTATCCGGAAAGGCCGGCGTAGAAGTCGGAACAGAGAAGGCATGGGAGCTGTGTGACAAATACAACCTGCCCCGTATGGTCTATGTAACAGAGATGGATGTGGACGATGCAAGTTTCCGCCAGGTAGTCCAGGATCTGACGGACCGGTACGGCAAAGTGATCGCGCCGCATTTCCAGCCGATCCGTGAGAATGAGAAGCTGGTAGGTTATGTGAATATTATCAAGAATGCCGGAAGACGTTATACCGGAACCGGACAGAGAGAAGAATGTGAGGTTCCTGAGTACTGTAAGCCAAACCTTGAGATGTACCGTGAGAAGTTGCTGGAGGCTGTTGCCGAGACAAGCGAAGAGTTTATGGAGCGTTATTTTGAGGGAGACGAATTTTCAGTGGAGGAGATTCGTTCTGCCATGAGGACTGAGGTTATGTCCGGAAGCATCGTTCCGGTTGCCATGGGATCGAATATCCAGGCACAGGGCGTTGCCAATCTGTTGTCTGATATTGTAAGGTTCTTCCCGAGCCCTGATTTCAGGGAATGTGCGGGAATCAACCGGAAGACCAACGAGATCTACGCAGCAGATTATGATTTTGCAAAGACAAAGTCCGCATATGTATTTAAGACAATGGTTGACCCGTTCATCGGAAAATACTCTTTTATCAAGGTATGCTCCGGCGTGTTAAAGGGAGATGATGTCCTTTACAATGCAGATACAGACTCAGAGGCCAAGCTTGGGAAAATCTATACAATGATTGGAAATAAGCCGGTAGAGGTAAGCGAGCTGTTTGCAGGAGATATCGGGGCGATCGCAAAATCTGATGCAAAGACGGGAGACACCCTCTCATCCAAAGCTACGCCGCTGCTGTTTGGTAAGACAGAGTTCTCCAAGCCTTATACATATATGAAATATGCAGTTAAGAATAAAGGAGATGAGGATAAGGTATCCCAGGCATTGCAGAAGATGATGACCGAGGATGTCACTCTTAAGATGGTAAATGACAGTGAGAACCGTCAGACTCTGATCTACGGTATGGGAGATCAGCATCTGGAGATTATAGCAAGCAAGCTGGCTGCAAGATATAAATGTGAGATCCTTCTGGAGACTCCGAAGGTAGCTTTCCGTGAGACGATCCGCAAGAATTCTGATGTAGATACAAAATATAAGAAACAGTCCGGCGGCCATGGACAGTATGGCCATGTCAAGATGAGGTTTGAGTCCTCCGGTGATATGGAGACGCCTTATGTGTTCGAGGAAGAGGTAGTGGGCGGATCTGTACCGAAGAACTACTTCCCGGCAGTAGAAAAAGGACTTCAGGAATCCGTCCTGAAAGGACCTCTGGCCGGGTATCCGGTAGTCGGTGTGAAGGCTGTGCTGTATGACGGATCTTACCATCCGGTAGATTCTTCTGAGATGGCATTCAAGACCGCCACGATCCAGGCATTTAAGAAAGGTATTATGGAGGCATCCCCGGTTCTGCTTGAGCCGATCGCATCCGTGAAGGTCGTTGTACCGGATGACTATACCGGAGATGTTATGGGTGATCTGAATAAGCGCCGCGGCCGTGTGCTTGGAATGAACCCGATCACGGGCGGATATCAGGAGATCGTAGCCGATGTTCCGATGACAGGTATGTTCGGATATTGTACCACTCTTCGTTCTATGACAGGCGGAAGAGGAACTTATTCTTATGAATTTGCCCGCTATGAGCAGGCGCCGTCTGATGTTCAGGAAGCAGAGATCGCAAAGAGGGCGGCAGAGGAATAACATAATTTGGGAAGATTAAAAAGTATTAAGAAGAAAAGCCCTGTAAGGGCTTTTTTTCTTGATATAAAAGTGCTATAATCGGGATTGTTATCACAGGGACGGATGCCAGGTACATCCGGAAACAGGAAATTCAATGCAGATGAGGAATAAGAGATGAAAATAGTTATTATAGGCGACGGAAAAGTCGGACATAAGCTGACGGCCCAATTGGCAGATGAAAATTATGATGTTACATTAATTGACCAGAATGAAGGAAAATTGAAGGCATCCCTCAATGAACTGGACATTTTCTGTATTACAGGAAACGGGGCGGATGCAGAGATACAGAAGCAGGCAGATGTGGCACATGCGGATCTGGTGATTGCATGTGCGTCCACGGATGAGTCGAATATGTTAAGCTGTCTTCTGGCAAAACGCCTCGGGGCAAAGCATACAATTGCGAGAGTCCGCAATCCGATCTATTACAGGCAGATTGATCTTTTGAAGGAGGAACTGCATCTTAGCATGGCGGTTAACCCGGAACTGACGGCAGCCAATGAGATCGCAAGGATCCTGCTCTTCCCTGAGACCAGCAAGGTCGAGACCTTTATGAAGGGTAGAGTAGAACTGGTAGAGTATCCCCTTCAGGAGGAGAATCCTCTGGTGGGGCTTTCTCTGGCAGAGATCTATAAGAAGTTTCAGATTCAGGTACTGGTATGTGCGGTGAAACGGGACGGCGAGGTGTTTATCCCGGACGGAAGCTTTGTGCTCCGGGGCGGGGATAAGATGCATATAGCAGCTTCTCATCAGAACCTGAAAACCTTTTTTAAATCCCTGGGACGTAAGAGTACGAAGGTGAAAAAGGTGCTGATCTGCGGAGGCGGCCATCTGTGCTTTTATCTGGCAGGGCAGCTCCTTCAGGTGGGGATGCAGGTGAAGATTATCGAGCAGAAGCAGGAAAGGTGCGAGGCGCTCTGCGAACTTCTTCCTAAGGCAACGGTTATCCATGGGGATGCTACAGACCATGATCTTTTACTTGAGGAGGGGATCAACGAGGTGGACGCCCTTGTTTCTCTGACCGGTCTGGACGAGGAGAATATCATCCTTGCATTATTTGCTAAGGCACAGGGCGTGGAGAAGATCATTGCCAAGGTCAATGAGGATACAAGGGTACAGATGGTGGAGAGTCTTGGTATTGACAGTATTGTTTCTGCCAAGCGCGCCACGGCGGACGCGATCCTGCGGTATGTAAAGGCCAGAAAGAATTCCCACAGCAGCGCCAATGTGGAGTCCATGTACCGGCTGGTCAACGGAATCGTTGAGGCGCAGGAATTCATTATTAATAAAGAATGTGAATTTACCAATATTCCATTAAAAGATCTGCCCACCAAGAAAAATACACTGATTGCCTGCATCGGCCGCAAACGTAAGGTGATTATCCCTAACGGAGATACACATATGGAAGTAGGCGACAGTGTGATTGTAGTCACGAAGAATCGTGTGATTGACCACTTGAGCGAGATACTTGTATAGGAGCCATAGATTATGAATACGAAGATGATACGTTACATCCTGGCTAAAATGCTGGGGGTAGAAGCACTTCTTCTTTTGCTGCCTGCACTTGTGGGCGTAATTTACCAGGAAAAATGTGCAGTGTATTTTCTGATTCCTTCTGCAGTGCTGGCGTTGATTTTTGTGATCTGGGGGCGGAAAAAGCCTGAGAATTCTACGATATACGGGAAGGAAGGAATGATCGTTGTTGCCTGTGCGTGGATTTTATGGTCGCTGTCCGGTGCGCTTCCGTTCTGGCTGTCAGGGTTTATACCAAGCTATCTGGATGCATTTTTTGAGACCGTTTCAGGGTTTACGACGACGGGCTCCACGATCCTGCCTGATGTGGAGACTTTGTCACAGTGTATGCATTTCTGGAGAAGTTTTACCCATTGGATCGGCGGTATGGGAGTGCTGGTATTTGTCATGGTGCTGACGTCACTGGATAAAAAGAACAGTATGCATCTGATACGCGCAGAGGTTCCGGGACCGGAAAAGGACAAGCTGGTGCCTAAGACTATGTCTACTGCCAGGATCCTGTACGGGATGTACCTGGGGCTGACGATCATAGAAGTAGTCCTGCTGCTTTTAGGGGGGATGAATCTATTTGACAGCCTGATTCATTCTTTCGGAACAGCGGGGACCGGCGGCTTTTCCAATTACGCAGACAGCGTGGGACATTTTGACAGTGCTTATATAGACGGTGTGATTTCTGTGTTTATGATTTTATTCGGTGTGAATTTTAACCTTTATTTTTTGCTTCTGCTGGGTGAATTTAAATCCGTCTGGAAGAATGAAGAACTTAGGATCTATTTTGGAATTATTGCTGCCGCTGCCTTAATTATTACATGGAACATTCATTCACAGTATTCAGGGTTTTGGCATGCATTCCGGTATGCCATCTTTCAGGTGGGGACGATTATCACCACAACCGGTTATGCAACGGCAGATTATAATCTCTGGCCTATGCTGCCCCAGTGTATTTTAATTGCGCTGATGGTCATAGGAGCCTGTGCGTCATCCACCGGCGGGGGAATTAAGGTGTCCCGTTTTATGATCGCGGTTAAGAGCATTAAGCGGGAGATTAAGCAGATGGTGCACCCAAAGTCGGTGAACCTGATCTGGATTAACGGTAAGAAAATGGGAAATGATGTTATAAGAAGCGTATTCATCTATTTGATGGCCTATGCAGGGATCGCGGGAATATCGGTGATCCTTGTCGCGATTGACAATTTTGATTTTGCCACAACGTTCAGCTCCGTGATGGCTACGCTTAACAATATCGGCCCGGGGATCGGGGCAGTAGGTCCGTCGGGGAGTTTTGCGAACTTCTCGCCGCTGTCCAAGGTGGTGTTCTGTTTTGATATGCTTGCAGGGCGTCTGGAGATCTTTCCGTTTTTAATGCTGTTCACGGCATCGGCATGGAGAAGAAAATTTTAGTTGCAGCTTAACACAGGATATGGAGGTAAATATGAAGAAAAAGAGTAAATTCCTGGTGGCACTTATTGTGATACTGGCAGCCGGACTGTATTATTATATAGCGCTTCCGGCAGTCAACATTCACTCATCGGATACATGGTTTTTCATTATGGCGGCAGTGGTTGCAGCTATTGCAGTCTATGCGGCGCGCAAAAAGCTTGACCGCAGGGAATTTAAGAAAGATAAAGGACTTCGAGTTCTCCTTACAGTCCTTTTAGGGATCGGAGCCGTCTATCTGGTGGGAAGCCTCCTGTCCTCGCCGATTATAAATGCAAAGAGGTATCAGAAGCTTATGGAGGTTGAGGAAGGTGAATTTGCAGAGGATGTAGAAGAATTATCCTTTGACAAGATCCCTCTTCTTGACAAGGATACGGCTGAGATTCTGGGTGACCGTAAGATGGGAAGCATGGTGGACATGGTTTCCCAGTTTGAGGTGGACAATATCTACAGCCAGATTAACTATAAGGATAACCCGGTAAGAGTCTCTCCCCTTAAATATGCCAGTCTCATCAAATGGTTCACGAACCAGAGAAACGGCATCCCGGCATATATCCGGCTGAATATGGCGACGCAGACGACGGAGCTTGTGAAGCTTGAGGAGGGAATGAAATATACGACCAGCGACCATTTTAACCGCAATATCTATCGGCACCTTCGTTTTGCCCACCCCACATTTATCTATGGGGATCTGAGCTTTGAGATCGACGATAATGGTACGCCTTACTGGATTGCTCCGGTAAAGAAATATAATATCGGACTTTTCGGCGGAGAGACTGTTGGAAAAGTAGTGCTCTGCAATGCGGTTACAGGAGATACAAAGACATACGATATTGAAAATGTCCCGGAATGGGTAGACAGGGCATATTCTGCCGATCTCCTGGTTCAGCTCTTTGACTATTACGGCACATTGAAGCATGGATTTTTTAACAGCGTCCTGAGCCAGAAGGATTGCCTGGAGACGACGGACGGGTACAACTATCTTGCACTGGATGACGATGTATGGATGTACACGGGTGTTACGTCTGTAAACGGTGACCAGTCCAATGTCGGGTTTGTGCTTTCTAATCAGCGTACCATGGAGACCAAATATTATAAAGTCGAGGGGGCTACAGAGGCCTCTGCAATGTCGTCCGCAGAAGGCCAGGTGCAGAACCTGAAGTATAAGGCAACCTTTCCGCTGCTTTTGAATATTTCCAGTGAGCCTACGTATTTTATTGCCCTGAAGGATGATGCAGGACTTGTGAAAAAGTATGCCATGGTAAATGTGCAGAAGTATCAGATTGTAGCAATCGGGGACAGTGTCAGCCAGTGTGAGGAGAATTATCTGGAACTGCTGCTGAGCAGCGGAGTGAAAGAGGCAGAAAAGGATGAAAGAGAAGTCCTAAGTGTGACCGGAAGGATTACGAAGGTTGCACAGGCGGTCATTGAGGGGACATCTCATTATTATCTGATGGTGGAAGGCTCGGAGGATATTTTTGATATTTCTGTCGTAGATTTTATAGATGTTGTAAGATGTGAGGCCGGCCAGGAGGTTGCGATGGAATATAAAAAGGGAGAGAAGGCTAATACAGTTATGTCCCTGGAAATTTCCGGCCGTTCAGATGAGGATCAGGAGTAATGGAATTAAGTATACTGCTGGCTCAGCAGATCGCGGCAATGTTTCTTACTGTGGCGGTGGGCTATGTGATCGTAAAGATCGGTCTGTTTCAGGAGTCGGACAGCAAGGTGTTGTCCAACGTAGTTGTCTACATCTGTTCTCCCTGTGTGATCATTGACTCTTTTCAGATTGAGATGACGCAGGACAAAGTAAAAGGGCTTCTTCTGGCTTTTGTGATATCTGTCCTGATTCATATCCTTATGATAGCAGGGACGAAGATGTTGGACGGGCTGCTGCATTTTAACAGCATTGAAAAGGCTTCTATTATATATTCAAACTGCGGATATCTGATTATCCCCTTGGTGGGGGCAGTTCTGGGAAGTGAATGGGTATTTTATACAACAGCGTTTATTGTTGTACAGACGATTCTGATCTGGACCCACGGTGTGCGGATGATCAGTCAGGGCGGTGAGAGCAATTATAGAGAGATACTTCTGAACCCGAATATTATTGCCATGGCAGTCGGTATATTGCTTTTTGCCGCAGGGATCCGCCTGCCTTCCGTGATCGGTGTCGGTATCACCAGCTTCGGCAATATGATAAGTCCCGCAAGCATGCTGGTGATCGGTATGGTCATTGGGAACGTGAATCTCGGGTGGGTATTTACTCAGAAGAGACCGTATCTGATCTGTTTTATCAGGCTGATCTTTTATCCGGCCATTACGGCTGTTTGTCTCGGATGTCTGGGACGCGTGGGAATCCACGCGGAAGCAGAATATATATTGATGATCGTGCTGCTTGCAGCAGCAGCCCCGGCAGCGGCCATGATCACTCAGTTGGCGCAGATCCATAATAAGGATGTGAAGTATGCCAGTGTGATTAATATGATGTCTGTGATCTTCTGTATTATCACGATGCCTCTGATGGTCATGATATATGAGCTGTTTTTTTAAAATATGGATGAAAGGGCTGTCGCACTAATTGATGCGGCAGCCCTTTCTTTAAATGATGCAGGTGCATAACACATAGGCGGCGTATACGGTCAACAGGCAGAAGCCCTGCCAGCGGCTGAATTTTGAACGCATCATTGCAGGTACGATGGCAATTAAACCAACAATCAGGCATGCAGGCAGGTCAATCCTCGCTGAGGCGGCAGATACCGGGAGTGTCTGTCCGGATATGAGGGCACTGAGGGGCATAATCAGCGTCAGGTCCATAATGTTGGCGCCAAGGATATTTCCTACAGAGAGAGCCGACTGCTTCTTGGCAATGGCTGTGACCGTTGTGATTAATTCCGGCAATGATGTGCCGACAGCCACAAGGGTCACGCCGATGATCCGCTCGGATACGCCCACAAGACGGGCCAGCTCACTGCCGTTGTCTACAAGAAGGTCAGCGCCCCACACAATACCGGCAGCGCCGACAAAAAATTTAATAATATTGGTGATGACAGTGTTCTTATCGGTGAGGGCACTGTCTTTTTGCTCAGCTGCTTTTAGTAAAAGCGTCTGCTTTGCAGCGGAGATATTCTCCCAGAGGAATATGACAAAAATAGCAAGCAGCACAAAAGAAAACAGCAGGTTTACTTCCCCAAGAAACCCACAGGCAACGATGATGGCAGCAGCAGTCAGCATGAGGATAGATTTGAGGAGATAGTCTCTGCGCCGGATAACTCCCGGCATGAAGATCAGGGCAATGGCCATGATCAGTCCGATATTGGCGGTTACGCTCCCGATGGCATTCCCGATGGACATATCTACTTTCCCCTGTGTTGCTGCCATTACGGAGACGAGCATCTCCGGCAGGGTGGTCGCTACACTGACAATGGTGGCTCCGATGATGAGTTTGGGGATTCCGCTGACCTCAGCGATCCATGAAGCGGCATCCACGAAATAGTCGCCGCCTTTTACTACAAATACAACTCCGGCTATGAATAAAAAAATTGTAATGGCTAATTCCACGTACGTATTCCTCCTTATAACTGCGAACTGTACTCTTCGATCTTATCCAGGACGCGCTGTTTTTCCTGGCCCTCCAACGGGGTTGGACGGTAGTCATTGCGGCTGCCCGATGAGGAGATGGAGCAGGGGATCATGTTGATATTGTCATCCTTCTTAAGCTTTCCGTCCTCAAAGGTGAAGGTCTGCTGAAAAATCATGGTATCCTTATCCTGCGGGTTGGAATTTCCGCCGAAGCAGAAATTGCCAAGGCTGTAGGCAATGTATTTGTTCTTGTATTTTTCGACGCCCTGCAGGACATGGGGATGATGGCCGATGACCAGATCTGCGCCTTCATCGACAGCCAGGTGAGCCAGCATTTTCTGCACTTCATTGGGTACATATTCCCGCTCAATGCCCCAGTGGAAATTCACGATGATCAGGTCGGCACCGGCCTCTTTTAAAGCTGCAATATTCTCCTTTACCTGCTGCTTCTTTTTTTCGTGTTCCGCCAGTTCATAGATTCCGGCAAGGCCAACCTTTACTCCGTTTACCTCAACAATATTGACTTCTTCGTAGCCAAAAGTTGCGATTCCGGCATCTTCCAGAGCTTTCTTCGTGTCTGTAAAGCTGTCTTTTCCGTAGTCAGAACTGTGGTTGTTGGCCATGTTGGCGGCTTCCACCGAGCTTCCAGTAAGGATTTTTACATATTCGGGATCAGCCTTAAAAGCAAATTTCTTTTCTGCACGTTGATCCGAGGTTGTGAGTGTTCCTTCAAAATTAATGATGGACAGGTCATCCTCCTCGAGGATGGAGCGGACATTTTTAAAGAAATAGTTGGGGCCCTGAGTAGTATAAAATGCATTCAGGCTTGTTGCAGGGTTAAAATTAATGTCCGTACCCAAAGTACAGTCCCCCATGGAACTGACTGTGACTGATACAGGTCCGTCAGATTTTTCGTCCTTTTTTTCGGTGTTGATCACAAGATTTTTCACTTTCACCTTTGAGGTGTCGATCTTTGGCTTTTCGGCCGCCTTTTTCTTCGGTGTTTTTTCGGTTTCTGCCTTTTTGCCGGCGATCCCTTTTACTGTGAATATAATGACCAGACAGATGCAAAGGGAACCGAAAATAACTGCCAGGCGGCGGATCTGACGCATTCGCCGGCGCCTGGCTCTTTTTCTTTTTGCTTCTTTGATTCCACTCATGTTCTCTTACCGTAAAACAGGCAGCCCCGTATGTTAAGGCTGCCTGTTATGTATTTTTCCTATTAGTTTACAAACGCACAACCATCCAGGTCAATTGCGGATAATTCTTCTTTCTTCGCGCTGATACTTATGTAGAATTCAATGTTGCATTCTTTGGAGATCTTTTTCAGCCTTTCGATAAATTCCGGCATATTATCCATGGAAATGTCAGCGTGTTTTAAGATTCCATCAATAAACACGCATTCAATATCATGATTGGAACTGTACATACCGTACAGAAATCCGATATATGCATCTGTTGTTCCGATTGCCGGGAAATCATCCATACAGATGGTACGGATATCAAATGCAACACTTGCGGTGTCGCGGTGTGTCTTCTTTATAAATACTACGTTTCCATTACATTTTTTAACCTGAGCGTTAGCCTGCTCGATCATTTGTTGTGTCTTTCCGCTGCCTTTTGGGCCTGTTAATAAATTTACCATGGCAAACCTCTCCTTTATGTATCATATTTACTGAACAGTTCAGTACGATTACTTATGTTCATTATACACTAAAGAGTGTGAGGGAACAACCTAAAAAATAATTTCGTTGTATTTTCCGC
>CANSCI010000033.1 GCA_947645355.1 uncultured Dorea sp.
CAGCGGATTTTGGGATCTTGAGTCCCGTCTCATCCTCCAGGATCAATTCTATGTCCAGGTATCTTTCTTCGGCATAGCGAATCATGCCGGTGTCAAATGTCAGGAACCCTAAGTTTGCTTCCGGAGTATTAAATACCTGAAAATCGGCATAAGCTGTCTCATTGTCTTTTGCAAAACGTACCTTTATACGTTTGTTCTCCGCCATTTCTTCAGCAGTATCGTCGTTAAGCAGAATCACCACCGTCCACTTATCACTGGTAATAAGCTTATATACCGGATCTCCGGCTGTTACCTGCCTGTCATTTTTCAGGCTCACCTTTTCGTAATCCTGTTTGTTCAGCATATCTTCCGTTACCTGGCTGATATCTGTCTGCTCATATCCGTCTACAGAATAAATCACAACACCGTCGGTTACTCCTTTGAAGACCTTTAGGCTGTCTCCTTCACGTTCAAGCATATCTGTGAGCTGAGTCTGGCGGTTCTGGCTGGATTTGCTTTCCAGAATAGAAGTAATATTTTCTTTCAATGTATAAATATCATGGAATTCCTCTTCTTTAAAATTTTCACTGAAGGACTGCGTCTTTACAAGGACGGCCTCCTGCTCATCCACGGTCAGCGCCTCTGATTCTTCGGATCCGCCCTCTTTAAAGTCAAGCTTTTCAGGAGAAAGGGTGTATACATTGGTCCTTGCGCCTACCTTACTGCCCTCCGGTGTAAAATAATTGACGTATCCGTCTTCCTCCGAGATGATTACTGTCTCGCTGCGCACAACAAAGCCATTGTACGCCGTATCTTTGAGAATGGATCCTTTGCGGACTTCATAGGCGGATACGTGCTGGTTCGTCAAATATAACAGAATCAGAACCACAAGATAGATAAAAATTGCGCCGAATATAATGATTCCAATATTGATATGCGTTTTCTTCCGGTAAACGGTAATGTTCGTCGGTTTATTTTCAGCCAAAACAACAGCCTCCTTATAATAATTTCAGTGCAGCCCCGTTAAGATAATGGAAAAGACGTCCCTGGTAATGTCCGCCCGTCTGCATCTTATCTTCCAGCTCGTCTTTTAATTTCCACCAGCTGCTCCCCCAGTTGCAAAAGAGTGCATCCTTCTGCGGGATTCTGCTGAACAGGCGCTGAACAACGATATCAGGATCCAGATATTCCAGAAAATAAATCAGACGTTCAAAATATTCTTCCTTGGAACATACTGTTATTGTATCATTTTCATATGCTTCACACAACCTTGTACCTTTTGCAAGGTAGAGAGAATGGATTTTCACTGCCTCTGTGCGAAGCGCAGAAAGCAGACGTGCAGTCTCAATACAGTCCTCCAAAGTATCCCCCGGCAGATTCAGGATAACATGTGTGCAGATCTCAAATCCAAAAGAGTGGATGTTCAGTACGGCATCAACAAATTCCGCCAGCGTGTGTCCTCTCCCGACCGCATTTAGAGTATGATAGTTTGCTGTCTGAAGCCCGAGTTCCACAGAAACTCCAATCTGATATGTTGTTTCTATCTTTTTTAAAATATCCAGATATTGTGAGCTGACGCAGTCAGGCCGCGTAGATACGGCAATTTCCACAACGCCGGGAACCTGCGCCGCTTCCTCCATATAAGTGCGGAATTTCTCTGTGGGCAGAAATGTATTTGTATAATTTTGAAAATAGGCTATAAATTTGTGTGCATGATATTTCTTCTCAATGTGTTCTTTTGTTCTGTTAAGTTGTTCCTTAACAGGAACACTACTGTCAAAGGCTTCAAACCCGGTGCCGCAGCCTGCACAAAAACTGCAGCCCGGATTCCCGTGTACCCTGTTTGGACAGCTGACCGGCAGATTGACCGGCAGTTTATATACCTTTTGTCCATATCTTTTTTTCAGAAAGGTTGAATAATGATTATACAAAAAGTGTTCCGGTTCCATACAGATCTTCCTTACTTTTATTTTTGTTTTCTGTATAAATAAGCTGTTAAAAGCCATACTATAGTTAAGCACAAAAAGGAGGTCATTTTTATGAAATGGTTTGACAATACAGCTTTAACAATTGTTATCATAGGTGCTATAAACTGGCTCCTGGTAGGAATTTTCCGTTTTGACCTGGTAGCCCTTTTATTCGGCAATCTTTCCTGGGTATCCCGCATAGTATATACTTTGGTCGGTCTGTGCGGCCTGTATCTGATCAGCCTGTACGGCAGGATCGGAACCACGTCAGAAACAGAAGTCCATTCATAAAAAGAAGGGTATCCTGGTTGTCCGGATGCCCTTTTACATATCCTATATTCTAAGACGTCTGGATTCCATTGATCAGGGCGGTCATGTCCTGATACAGAAGATCCTTTGTCTCGGCACCCATCACAACTGAAATATATGGCTTTTCATCGGCAGTCTTGTCCAAAAGAATCAGACAATTCCCCGCCTTTTTTGTTGTTCCGGTTTTTCCGCCTATGATCTGGGCAGTTGTCGGAAGTGCAGCCTTGCCGTGTGCATAAAAATGGCTTGGTTCGCTTACGATCTGCCGTGTAGCCCCATCTGCACCTTTAATCTCGGCCGTATAGGAAGCTGTATTTATAATCTTTACAAAGTCCTCATTTTTAATACATTCATTAAAAATTAAATATATGTCATACGCAGTTGTATAGTGGTTATCATCATGCAGGCCGCTTGGGTTTGCAAAATGAGTATGGGTAGCCTTCAACTGCGCTGCTTTCTCATTCATCATATCAACAAACGCTTCTATGCTTCCGCCGATATGCTCTGCGATTGCATTGGCATTGTCATTACCGGAATGCAGAAGCAGGCCGTTGACTAAAGCCTCGAGGGTGAGTTGATCCCCTTTTTTCAGTCCTACAGTTACCTCATCAGACGCAAACTCGGAGGCATCTACATTCACCGTAACGATATCTGAAAGATTTCCGTTTTCGAGGGCAAGCAGGGCTGTCATAATTTTTGTTACACTTGCAGGGTATAATTTTTCATGGACATTATATGCATAGTCTGTCTCCCCTGCGCTCACGTTAAACAGACCGGCTGCCTTAAGAGTCGATGAATCGGGGGCGCCTGCGAGTTCTACATCCCCGGACGCCACACACAGATCCGCGGCGAACAACTCTCCTCTGTAGAGAGAAGCATTGTAATGCTCTGACTCATAATCCTCCGCGAAAAGTTCTACTTTTGTGCTGCCCTTGTAGAACAGGAACACAGCCGCAGCGCTTAAACACAGCAAAAATATTGTCATTGTGCGGATCAGCAGTTGTCTGCGCCTTCTGCGGGCGCGCATTTTTCTTCTTCTGGAATTATCGGTACATCTCACGCCAATCAAGGTCTCCTCTGTCAATTGATAATATAATAAGCTCGGCCGTGGCAAGGTTCGTTGCCATCGGTATGTTGTACATATCACAAAGCCGGATAACGTCATTTACATCTGGCTCATTTGGTTTCGGTGCATGGGGCTCCCTTAAAAAGATCAGGGCATCCATGTCATTCTGGGCAATCTGTGCGCCAAGCTGCTGTTGTCCTCCCAGCGGTCCGGCAAGATATTTGTGGATATTAAGATTCGTCACTTCCTCAATCAGCCGCCCTGTAGTGCCGGTAGCAAACAGATTATGCCTGCTTAAGATCCCGCGGTAAGCAATACAGAAGTTCTGCATTAAAGTTTTTTTCGAATCGTGCGCGATTAACCCTATATTCATTGTTCTCACTCCTTACTGATATTTTTTCGGCTGCAATCCCACATTCAACACAAATCCAACCCCGATATACAAACTCACCAGGGAAGTCAGCCCATAGCTGACAAAAGGCAATGGAACTCCTGTATTGGGAATCAAACCTGTAGCAACACTGATATTAATAAAACTCTGGACTCCGATGAGTCCTCCGACCCCGCAGCTGATAATCCTCCCTGCGAGGTCCTGCGATCGCAGCCCGATCAATATACATTGTATCACAATAAGCAATAATAGCGCAATAACTATACAGCTTCCGATAAATCCTAACTCTTCTCCTACAATGGCAAAGATAAAATCAGTCTGGGGTTCCAGAATAAAATTACCATTTTTTACGGACGTGGTCGTGTTATTGTTGAGCCCTTTTCCCGTCAGCTGTCCGGAGCCGATGGCCATTACAGAGTTGTTCTGCTGGTAGGCGCCGTCATCTGCGTATTTTTCCGGTTCCAGGAACGAAAGGATCCGCTTCTGTTGGTAATCTTTCAAAAACGGCTGGTTCGGCTGTACTGCAATAGCTAAAAAGATGACTGTAGTCGGAATCAGGATCAGCAGAACTGTAACAATGAAGCGATAGCTGAGTCCCGCCGTATAAATCAGCAGACACAAAACCAATGCGGTACAGATTGTTGTTGACAGGTTAGGTTCTACTACAATAAGTCCCAGCGGGACGGCACAAAGAACGGCATATCTGATTAATGTATATTTGTGGTTTACATTCTCCTCGTTCTGCATCAGGAATTTCGCAAAAAACAGAATCAGCAGGATCTTTGCAAGCTCAGAAGGCTGAAAGGTCGTAAAACCAAGATCAATCCATCTGGTCGCGCCGTTTACCTCCTGGCCGATGACAAGCACAAGAACCAGGCTTACAATCGCAGTTCCGTATATGATCCAGTAAAAGTCCAGTACCCATACATAATCGACCAAAGAGACAACTGCCATAACAATAATTCCGAAAATAACCCCGAAAATCTGCCGGCTCTGATAAATCTCTCTTGCACTGCCAACCACAAAGATTCCGAGGACGGACAAGGCCAGAACCAGAAATACCAATGTAAAATTGTAATCTCTTAATCGATAAGGTTTCGTTAATTTTGGTAATCTCACGCTTCTTCTCCTGAAAAACTAATTAATATGTGTGTTCTTTCGATTTCAACATGGAATTCATCTTCTGTAATTCCCATATATTTGGAAAGTGTTTCATATAGTTCCCGGCATATATTGTCATACGAGTCGGGAAGACATTGTACCCGGTCACTGGTAACAAGTGCTTTTAACCGGTTTTTGGCGACTGATACAGAAGACTTTCTCAGCATAATACCACGTCCTCCTTATTCTTTCCTAAAAAGCCCGGAAAGCTTGGCAAACAGCCCGGCATCCGAATTCAGGTTCATAAACGGCACTTCAATTCCCATAATGCGTTTACATATATTAGAATATGCTGTTCCGGCCTTTGAATCAAGGCCGATGACCGGCTCACCCTGATTTGTGCCTATTACCACATGCTCATCATCCGGGATGGCGCCGATCAGCGGAATGGACAGGATCTCTGTGACATCCTCCACCGACATCATATCTCCTTTCCGTACCATATCCATGCGGATCCGGTTAATGATAAGCGCATTCTGTGTTAACCCGCTTTTCTCCAAAAGACCGATAATGCGGTCTGCGTCGCGGATGGCAGATACTTCCGGGGTCGTGACGATAATCGAACGGTCAGCCCCTGCAATTGCATTCTGAAATCCTTGTTCAATACCTGCCGGACAGTCGAGGAGTATGTAATCAAACTCTTCCTTTAGTTCAGAGGTCAGCTTTTTCATCTGCCCGGGTGAGATCGCAGACTTGTCCTTTGTCTGCGCAGAAGGCAGAAGATACAGATTTTCATACCTCTTGTCCCGGATCAGGGCCTGTTTTAGGCGGCATGTCCCTTCTATCACGTCCACAAGATTGTAGACGATCAGGTTTTCAAGCCCCATCACCACATCCAGGTTGCGCAGCCCTAAGTCAGTGTCTATGACCACTACCTTTTTATCGAGCTGAGACAGCCCTGCCCCTATGTTTGCCGTTGTAGTCGTTTTGCCGACCCCACCTTTTCCTGATGTAATTACAATTACTTCGCCCATGAATCCTATCCTCCTAATCACTGTTTTACATTTCCCTGTACAGCGGATATTCACATTCGCTGTACAGGCTGTCTTTTGTGATTTTAAGCTGCAATAAGCTTTTATCCTGGCAGTTTAATCTCCACCGGAGGATGTCCCGACTTCAGCTGCTTTTCCTGTGATGATCTCCTCTTCTGGCGCGATATCGTAATAGTATTTCATAACATCTCTTCCAACCTCTGCGGCACGAGAGGAACTATATCCGTTGGCTATACGGATCGCAAACGCCACCTCCGGGCTGCTGCTCGGGGCAAACCCTACGAACAGGCCGTGATTCGGATGTGTCTTGCTCTGTTGTGCAGTTCCTGTTTTTCCGGACAGTTCCAGGCCGCTTCGGTTTAAATCCTGAAAGATATCCCTGTTGTGTTCTACCGCAACTACGTTGCGCATTCCTTCGTGTATTGCTGTCCATGTAGAAGTTGATACGTCACTCAGTGTATTTTTAACCTCGGCATTATATTCTTTTATGGTCTCTCCGTCTTCGGAAGTTACTTTATCAAGAAGTGTCAGGTTGTACACCGTCCCTTTATTTGCAACAGCAGTGACATATCTTGCAATTTGGCTGGTTGTATAGTTGTTCGTTCCCTGTCCGATTGCAGTCGGGACGGATGCTTCGTCGGAAATCTCTGGTTTTGCCTCAGGAATCTCAATTCCAGACGTGTCCCCAAAACCAAACAATACAGCATATTTTTTCAAGGTATCTGTTCCCAGGTTGCTGGAATAGTATGGGGATGTAGCCTCCCCTTTTGCATTGTCCGAGTCTAATTTTTCCAGGCCGGCAGCTTTAAGGCTCAGCCGATATCCGACCTCGTAAAAAAAGCTGTTGCAGGAATGTTCAATAGCCTGTGACGGTGAAACATTGCCGTGTGCGCTCGGGTAAGCCCAGCATTTTGGATTCGGTGATACTTTTTTATAGATTCCGTAGCAGGGAAACTCGGTATCTGTAGTGATCAGTCCTTCACTGATGCCTGCAATAGCAGTCAACGGCTTGTAAGTAGAGCCGGGGGCTGTCTTTTCCTGTGTGGCATTGTTGTAAAACGGCCGTGCACTGTCTGTAACCAGTTTATTATAATACTCGGAATCCATCGCATTGGCCAGGCGGTTGTTGTCATATCCGGGATAAGATACACAGGCAAGCACGTCTCCGGTATTGACGTCCGTCATTACCAGGGAACCGGTACTTGGCTCTAATCCCAGCTGGCCTGGGGTAATTTCCAGCGACTGTATCTTTGTGCAGATAAAGTCATAGGAACTCATTGACCCCGAGAGCAGGCTGCTATAATGTGCCTGGTCGCTGGGCAGGACTCCCTGCTCATATAGTATCAGGCAGATCTGGCGCCCGGTGACAGCCCCGGATCTTATCATATATTTGTAGATTAATTTGTCAAAGTTGTTATTGGACTTAATATAATCTGCAATGCATGCAGTCAGGCCGGCATATACTTCTGATGAATCGGAATATTTTCCGCTTGCGGGCATATACTCTGTTAGTTTGGTAGTATCAATCCAATTTTGTGAAATGGCATAATTCAAGAATGTATAAATATTGATGGATTCTTTATCATGCCATGCCTTGTACGTCTCGTCGGAAGTGTCAATTGCCTTGGACATCAGGATGCCTGTTGCCTGTTTCAGCATGTCATTGACGATATATAATTGATATGCCTGATACTCCGGGGACAGTTCCCTGTACGCCTGGGAATCAGGGTCTGCCAGAATAGAACTGATCTCAGACAGCACCTTTTCTTTTCTGTCTGAAAATGCTGCATAGACCCGCTGCTCCGTATCTTTGGCATCCTCCTCGGAAAAATGCGACATATCAATAATGCCGTTTGCAATAAAGGCATTATAGACATCTCCTACCGGTATTTTAATGGAACTTGCATCGGCGGCTTCTGTACGGTCATATGTCAGGGTGTTCTGGAGATTGGCCAGGATAATTCCGGCAAGCTCCTGCTCCAGGATGTTGTATGCCGCTACCTGAAGGTCTGCATCTATCGTAAGGTGCAGGTCATTTCCGGCCTGTGCCTTTTTTCCGGGCACCGTCTCAATGACCTTTCCTACATTATTTACATAGAGCTTTTCTTCCCCCTTTTTTCCCTTTAAGTAGGAATCCATGGTCTGTTCGATCCCGGCTTTTCCTATAGTATCAGTTCTGGCATACTCCTCTTTCTCCTCTTTCGTGAGGGCATTATATTCCTCCACCGAGATCTGTCCTGTATAGCCGATCACATTTGCGAAGCATTTACTGTCATTGTATCTGCGCAGTGATTCCTCCTCCACATTCACCCCCTGCAGGGTATCCATATTCTCCATCACAGCCGAGACAGTCTCGTCGGACACATCCTCTGCGATTGTAGTCGCAATGTATTTCTGATAATTGTTCAGTGACATGGCATAACGGATGTTGACAAGTTTAAGGGTTGCCTCCCTCCCCAGCTTCTCCTGATTGATTCCGTATCCGTTTATGTCGTCCGTACAGAGATAATCAATAATGTCAGAGGCAGATTGATTTTTCTGTTCCTCCTTAAGATTATCTATAGAGGCCTGTCCATAGACGTCTGCAATAAAACGGAGCCGCTGTGTATCGGACTCTGCCGTAAAAATATAATGATTGTCATTGTCCAGAATAATACCAAAATCATTGATCACTGTGTCCCCGTTGGACTCGACCATGTGGATGACTGTAGATATGACCTTATTCAGCTCTTTATTTTTTTGTTTTCTTGTGTCGTACTCACCGTTATCCTCAATGGTAACCGAGTACGCCAGTTCATTATAAGCCAGCAGTTTGCCGTTGCGGTCATAAATATTGCCCCTGGTGCCCTCCACTGTCTTCGTTTTCTGGATCTGAAGCTTATAGTTCTCGGTATACTCCTGTCCCTTGACGATCTGAAGGTAGAAAACACGCTGTACTAATATTGCCGACATCCCACAAAATACAATGACCAAAACAAGTATTCTGGATTTAACGACCTCCTGTACGCCGCTTTTTATTCGTTCCCAAAAATTAGACAAATTTACTTGCACTCCTTTGTTCTTCTGCTTCCAGTTTCCTGTTAATGTGTAAGATGATCTGATATAAAACCAAGGTTACCAGTATCGTGTATACAAGTTCTGGAAGAATAATGTTCCTCAGATAGATCCCAAAATCAAAATCACCTCTAAGCATATAAAGACAAATATACGTAACCAATCCGTAAAATAGTTCACTGGCTGCAATAAGCCCGATCGGAAGCTTAATGTCTTCATCGTAAAAGAGCCTCTCGAATGTTCCGTTCAGATATCCGATCACTGTAAACAGCAGCATATGGAACCCCAGGATCTGCCCCCAGAACAGATCCACAAAAAGCCCGGAGACGAATCCCACAAACATTCCCGTCTTCTTTCCTCTCATGAACCCAAAAGAAGCTGTGACAATAATCATAAGATTCGGACACACAGAAGCAAATGTAAAATTGTGGAATACGGTACTTTCCAGAAGAAAACATACCAGTATGATTAAAAATGTTACTGCCTTTCGCTTCATCACCCATTACTCCTCTTCCTTAGAGCTGACCATCTCATCCTTGGTTGCAGTGATAACCAGCACCTCCTGAAGCTTGCTGAAATCCACTGCAGGCGTAATGTAGCCGGATCGGGTCAGTTTGCTGGCATCAACCTCTATCTCACTGATATACCCGATAAAGATCCCCTGGAGAAAACGGTCACTTACATGGGCTGTCACTACCTGTTCTCCGATCTCGATTTTATTGTCATTGTTTACCAGTTTTTCGAATCTTAATCTTCCGTCGGCCGCAAGCTTTAGATCTCCCCGGACCATACAGGTGTCGGAGGTGGACAATACCATGGCGCTGACATTGCTGGCATCATCGATGATAGAACGGACCTTGGCATAATCAGGATATACCTCTGTGACAATGCCTACAAGGCCGCTTCCGGCAAGGACATTGCAGTTTACCTTGATGCCGTCATTGCTTCCTTTATCTATGGTAAAATCACTGAACCAGTTTGTTCCGTTGTTGGCAATGACTCTGGCGCCTATTTTCTTGTAATCGGAATAATTTTCGTCCAGCTTGTAGAGTTCCCGCAGACGGTCAAGTTCATATTGTTCCTGGCGCAGTCTTGTATTGTCAATGGTAAGGTCATCCACTTTCTTCTGCAGCGCGTCATTGGTCTTCTGCATCTCTTCCATAGTATCAAAGTTGCTGGACATGTCACTCATCCACATTCCTGCATAGCTGATGCCCTTTTGCATAGGGACAACCGTATAATTAGCAATAAAGTGTGCCGGGCCGCTTTTGCCCAGAAGAGTTTCAATTCCCATGAGCAGCAGACAGATGACGATCAGAATGATCAGCCAGTATTTACTTGAAACCGAAGATTGGTTTTTAATTTTCATATTACCTCATCCACCTATAACTTTCATCCAGCATTGAATATGCCAGTTTACTTAATTCTTTTGACTGGATAATCCTCTCCAGACCATTCACCACACAGATATCCGGCTCCCTTGCCGTATTGACGGTAAGCCCGATTGCTTTTCCTATATAAGTTTCAAGCCCGGGCATATGTGCCATTCCGCCGGTCAGGAAAATGCCGTTGGCATAAATGCCCTTTCTGACTTCCGGAGGCGTCCTGTCGAGCATGGAACGGATTGCCCTCACACACTCTAAAAGAGGATCCCGGAGTGCCGCCCGCACAAGGCTGTAGGAAATATTTTTCTGCATCGGAACGCCGGTGATCAGATCCCGTCCTGCCACTGTAAGCGATGCATCCGTCTCTCCGGTAAATACACCGAAGCGTTTCCGAAGCCTCTCAGCTGTCAGCCGTCCAATCAGGAAATCATGGCTGTGGCGCACAAGATTGACGATGGACTCATCATATGCCGTCCCCCCGCTTTTGATCAGCCGGTTCAAAACCATACCGCCGCCTGCAATTACGGAAAGCTCGGTAGTTTCGCCGCCGAAGTTCACAATAAAAAGCCCCTTTGCATTCTGGATATCCAGATCAAGTCCAACAGCAGCCGCGATTGACCGTTCTACGATATTCACTTCTTTTGCTTTGGCGGTGGAATGGATAACAAGGTCAAAAAATGCTTTTTTTTCTACCTCCGTAACATCCGTAGGAACTGCAATGACATACTCGGATCCTCTTGCAAACTGCCGACCCGCCTTCAAAAGGTTCTGCAGCAAAAACTGCATATTGTTAAACCTTGAGATGACGCCCTCCTTCATCGGAAACACAACTTCAATATTTGCCGGCGCCTTCCCGTACATTGCATATGCAGTGTCCCCCACTGCAAAAATTTCTTTCTGGTCTTTTATCGCAATGACGTTCTTTTCTTTCCAGATGGTATCCTTCTTTTTGTCATAGACTTTAATCTCATAAGAACCAAGATCAAGCCCATATGTATTTCTTGCCATGAACATGTGTCCTTTCTACAGCATCTTTTCTTCACGAAAGCTTATATAACAATTATTTCCAATAATGATGTGATCTAACAGTTCAATTCCTACCAATTCCCCGGCCTTGCGGATCCTCTCAGTCGCCAGTATATCCTCCCTGCTCGGAACCGGATCTCCGCTTGGATGATTGTGAAGCAGGATAATACATACAGCCCCTCTTTGCAGCGCCTCCACAAACAATTCCCTCGGCGTAATCAAAGACGCATTCACCGTCCCCTTCGATATGTCTGTCTCACCGGTCAGCGCCGCTTTAGAGTCCAGCATAATCAACTTCATAACCTCCTGCTTTTCATGCCGCAGATCCTCCATATAATATTCTGCAATCGACTCGGGAGAGGAAAACTTAAGATTCTTCTCAGCAGATGCTTTGGCAAGCCTCTTTGCCAGTTCAGACAGACATAAGATCTGAATCGCCTTTACTTTTCCGATCCCGCGAAGCTTCAGAAGCCGCTGCAGCGAAAAATGATGAAGCCCGAGGATTCCGTTCTCTCCTGCATGGTAAAGAATCCGCTGGGACAACTCCACGGCATTCTCCCCCCTGGTGCCGGTGCGCAGAAGAACTGCGAGCAGCTCCACATCACTTAGACTCCTGACACCTTTTGAAGTGCATTTTTCATAGGGGCGTTCCATACTTGGAATTTCTTTCATAGTATTTGTTTGATTCATCTCATCTTTAGATTCGTACGATATGTGTTTTCCTGCCTACAGGAAACGGTAAATAATAATCGCAAGGATGACACCGATAATACTTGCAATCGTAATCTTAATCGTAAGGCCGAATGTAACTACCAAAAGCCCCAGATTCAATACAACCGGCTCGTCCAGCCCAAAAGACTGCCCGTAGTTCAGCCAGCTAAGTGCAGATACTCCGTCTGCCAGCATCCCGATAAATCCGCCCAGGACAATGCCTGCCAGAATCAGCAGAAATAAAGCCCAGGCATTTTTACTTCCAGTTCCCTTCATATGTACTCCTCCTCATGTTTATCTCTCCGAAAAACTCAATACATTCTATCATATTTCAGAAAAAGTGTATAGAGATATACCATTAATTTTTTCTTAACACTTTTCCGGTTTGTCGAATGGACGGTAAATTGCGCTGACAGATTCTGCCGCTTTTAGTCCGTCCATGGCGGCTGATGTAATGCCTCCGGCGTAGCCCGCCCCTTCACCGCACGGATACAATCCTTCGATCTGGCTTTGCATCGTATCATCGCGAAGGATGCGGACCGGAGATGAGGTCCGGCTCTCCACCGCCGATACTACGGCATCACCTCTGTCATAGCCCGGAATCTTCTGACCGAACCGACGGATGCCTTCTTCTATGGAGGATGCAAGCTCTTCCGGAAAAATACGGCGTACATTGGTCCAGGCATATTCCCCCTTGATCTGCGGGTGCACCGATAACGCCCCTTTTGATACGGTATCTGAACAAAAATCCTGGAAAAGCTGCACCGGTACTCTGCCGCCGCCGGCCTCAAAAGCCGCCGCCTCCAGTTTGCGCTGATAATCCACACCGGCAAGGACATCTTCTGTACCGTAATCATCAGGTGTTACCGTCACGATCACGGCACTGTTGGCATTTTGGCCGCCGCGGGCGCTGTAGCTCATGCCATTTACGGCAAGTCCTTTTTCCTCGGAGGATGCATTCACAACATAACCCCCCGGGCACATGCAGAAGGTATAGACGCCTCTTCCGTTTTCAAGCCTGGCCGTCAGCTTATAGGATGCAGCAGGCAGAGATCCGGGGGCTTCTTTCCCATACTGGCTCTCATTGATCATCTCCTGAGGATGTTCTATACGTATCCCCACAGCAAAGGATTTTGCTTCCATGGGAACCTTTTCTTCCTTCAGCATTGCAAAGGTGTCGCGGGCGCTGTGCCCGACGGCAAGGACAGCCGCCTCTGCCGGCAATGTATAAGATGTACCGGTTCTGGTGTCCGTAACTACAAGTGCATGCAGCTTTCTTTTTCCTTCTTCGCAGACGGTCGAAAGCCCTGTGACCTGGGAATAGAAACACACTTTTGCACCCATCTCCAACAAAGAACGGCGCATATTTTGAATGACCTGTATCAGAAGATCCGTTCCGATATGAGGTTTATTTTCGTATAGAATCTCCTTAGGGGCGCCGTGCTTCGCGAAGATCTTTAAGACCTCCTGACCTCTTCCTTTAGTATCATGGACTAACGTGTTCAGCTTACCGTCAGAAAAGGTTCCCGCTCCGCCCTCGCCGAACTGAACATTTGAATTCCGGTCTAAATGCCCGGTTTTCCAGAACTCCTCTACATCCCGGATGCGCTCTTCCACCGGCTTTCCCCGTTCAAGGAGTATGGGCCGGTACCCCCTCTTTGCAAGGGCGTAAGCACAGAAAAGCCCAGCCGGCCCGCTCCCTACGACAACCGGAGGAGCGGCCATTCGGCGTTCCCCAAAGGACATGCAGCAATATGGAGGAGTTGGTTCCCGGAATAAAATATTTTTGTTCCGGATCCTCTTTGCAAGGCTGCTTTCATTTTTCACGTCTGCCTCCACAGAATACACATAGAACAGCACCGGCTTTTTCCTTGCGTCCAGGGATCTCTTTATAATACGAAAAGACAGAAGGTCTGTCTTTTGTATGCGAAGAAGCTTTATGATCTTTTTTTTCAGCTGCTCCTCACTGTGAGGGATCTGAAGCTTTAACTGGTTGATCTGAATCATATTTCTCTCCTACTTTGCTGCATTTTTTCCTGCCAGATATCCACTGGCCCAGGCCCACTGCAGATTATAGCCCCCGCATATGCCGTCCACGTCAAGAAGTTCCCCGGCCAGGTACAGATGACTGCACCGCAGGGATTCCATGGTGTCCGTATTGATCTCATCTAAGCGGACCCCGCCGGCACATACCTGGGCATGGTCAAATCCATTGGTATCTGTGATCTGAAGAGACAGATATTTACAGGTATCCACAAGTTGTTTCCACTGTGTTCTGCCAACCTTCTGCACCTTCGTACCTTCCCGGATCTGAGCATATTTTAACAGGCACGGGATTAATTTCTGATTGAAGATTCCTGTCAGGAATTCAGACATGGTAAATATATCCCGGCCTGCCTTACGTTTTTCAAAAAGGACCGTTAATTCTTCTGCGGTCACAGCCGGAAGAAAATCCACCGTCACTTCGGCTTTTTTCTTGTAATAAAGCGCTTTTGCAACATGGCGGCTGATCTGGAATACAGGAATCCCGGAGATTCCATACGCTGTAATCTGAACTTCTCCGGTGTCCGCTGCAATAAAATGCCCGGACTCATACGCACTTACTTTGGCTTCTGTCCGTACCCCCGAGGCCTTCGCCAGAGGGTGTCCTGCTGTCTTTAACTGTACCAGAGCCGGTACTACAGGCACAATAGAATGCCCCAGTGAGCCTGCCAGGCTGTATCCGCTGCCGTCGGAACCAGATACCGCAAAAGCCTTTCCCCCACATGCAAGAATCACTCGATCGGCCTGATATGTATTTTCATCTGTATGGATCAAAAACCCGGAGCGAACCTTTCGGACCTCACGGACATGCTGATTTGTGTCAATGCCCACACCAAGGGTGCGCAGCCGCATTTTAAAGACATGGAGCACTGCGCCCGCCTGATCCGGCTGGGGATAATAATATCCGTTTCTTGATTTTGCCATAATGCCCAGGTTTTCAAAGAACTGCAGTGTATCATGAGTTCCGAATCTCCTGATGACAGGTTCCACACATTTTGGCGAATCACTGAAAAAGCACTGCGGTTCCATCCGTTCATTGGTGAAATTGCAGCGCCCGTTCCCGGTAGACAACAGCTTCTTCCCAAGCATATCTTTATGCTCCAGGATGCGTACTTCTGCCTCCGGCGCCTGCGCTTTTGCAGCAATTGCCGCCGTCATCCCGGAAGCCCCGCCGCCGATAATCACAATTTTTTTCATAGCTTTACTACTCCTGCGCGCACAAGATATTCCAGGGACATCAGGATGCCAAGTTTGGCATGGGGCCAGGTGAGCCCTCCCTGAAAATATACCGCGTACGGCGGCTTGATAGGTCCGTCCGCACTTAATTCAATGGAAGAACCCTGTACAAACGCACCCGCCGCCATAATCACGTCACTGTCATATCCAGGCATTGCCCAGGGCTCCGGCATCACATAAGAATCCACAGGCGCGGCGGCCTGGATTCCCCGGCAGAAGGCAATCACGGCCTCCGGTGCCCCAAGCTCCACAGCCTGGATAATATCATGCCGGCTCTCGGTACCGTCCGGCACCACCTGAAACCCAAGCTTCTGGTAAATATTGGCCGCAAGAACCGCACCTTTCAATGCGCTCGCCACCACGGAAGGGGCAAGAAAGAGCCCCTGGTAGAAGGACTGCATGATCCCGAGGGATGCACCGACCTCCCGGCCGAGTCCCGGTGAGGTCAGACGGTAGCCGCAGGCGTCAATCAGATCCTGCCTCCCTGCAATATAGCCTCCGATGGGTGCAAGCCCGCCGCCCGGGTTCTTGATCAGGGAACCCACCACCAGGTCTGCCCCCACGTCACTTGGTTCCTTCTCCTCTACAAATTCTCCGTAACAATTGTCCACCATACAGATGACGTCCGGCTTAATCTGCTTGACAAAACGGATGACCTCTCCGATCTGCGCCACCGAAAAGCTTGGCCGTGTCTGATAGCCTTTGGAGCGCTGGATGGTCACCATCTTTGTTTTATCATGGATGGCTGTTTTGATGGATTCAAAATCAAAAGTGCCGTCAGGAAGCAGATCCACCTGCCGGTAGGATACCCCATATTCTGCCAGGGAACCATTGGAAGGCCGGATACCAATAACTTCTTCCAGCGTATCATAAGGTTTGCCCCCGGCCGCAAGAAGCTCGTCCCCCGGCCGCAGGTTCGCCCCGAGGGCCAGTGCAAGGGCATGCGTCCCACATGTGATCTGGGGCCTTACAAGGGCGCTTTCCGTGCAAAACACAGAGGCGTACACTTTTTCCAGTGTATCCCTTCCATAATCATCATACCCGTATCCGCTCACAAAATGAAAACACTCTGCATTTACACGGTTTTCCTGCATGGCACGGATCACCTTTAACTGATTGTACTCGGCCATATGGTCGATCGCTTCAAAACGGCTTTTTAAGCCTTCTTCTACCTCACTTCCAAATCGGAAAACAGAAGACCTGACGCCTATTTCCCGGTACAGATTTTCAATTTCTAACATACAATCTCCTTTTGTCTTTGAGTGCGCAGCCATCTTATCCGAACTGCAGTGCACTCATAATTTTTGTTTTTATGTCGGCGCAGCGGGCGTCAAACTCTGGATTTAACGGAGGGATCTCACGGATCACATCTGCCGCCGCATCAAATTTGCGCATATCATAGAGGAGCGCCGCGCGGTTAAGTTCATACCATGCATGTTCGCCGTCTGTCTTAATCAGTTTTTTCAACCCCTCCAGCTGTTTATACGTAGCCTCTGTATTATGGCTCACTGCATAAACCTTCATCAAAGTATTCATCTGTTTTAAAAATTTAGAACCACCAAATAATCTTCGAAACATATATACTCCCTCCATGGATGCCGGATCAGAAAATCTCAGCTTTTTTCAGAGCCTGAAGCATCACATTCAAAATTTTTTTCTCATTGTAATCAAAATCCTTTTTTTGTATCCAGATTACATCTTTCTCCCTCTTAAACCATGTAATCTGACGTTTTGCAAAATGTCTGGTATCTCTCTTGATCCTGTATACTGCATCAGAAAGGCTGCATGTCCCCTCCAGATATTCCAGGAGCTCCTTATAGCCAAGTCCCTGCATAGAAACCAGGTCCCTGGTATAACCCATATTTTTTAATTGACGGACCTCCTCAAGAAGCCCCTCCTCCATCATCTGATCTACCCGGAGGTTGATTCGCTCATAGAGTGTATCCCGTTCATCATTCAATACAAAATAGATAACATTATAAGGAGATATTTTCTGCCGTTCCTGCTCATTGTGCCTGGAAATAGGAGTTCCCGTCTGACCATAGAACTCAAGAGCCCGTATCACCCGCTTCACGTTGTTGGCATGGATGGTCTCGGCCGATACAGGATCCACCAGCTTCAACCGGTTATGCAGCGCCTGCGCCCCCTGTTCTCTGGCATAGGCTTCCAGCTCCCTGCGAAGCAGCGTATCCTGCCCGCCTTCCGTGAAATCAATGTCATAGATCAGTGCCTGAATGTAAAACCCCGTGCCCCCCACGACAATAGGGATATGGCCGCGGCCATAGATTTCCTCCACGGCATGTTTCGCCATTTCCTGAAATCTTACTACATGAAATTCCTCATCCGGCTTCAATACGTCGATCAGGTGGTGCTCAACCCCGTCCATTTCTTCCTTCGATATCTTGGCAGATCCGATATCCATGTACTTGTAGACCTGCATAGAGTCTGCAGATATGACCTCTCCCCCGATTGCCTTTGCAAGTTCAATGGAGGCACGGGTCTTTCCTGCGGCGGTAGGCCCTGCCAGTATCACTAATGGTTTTTGGCTCATGACACGATCCTCTTGAATTTTTTTTCTAGTTCCCGCTGTGACATGGTAATAATGGTAGGCCTGCCGTGGGGACAATGGTACGGATTGTCAAGAAGCAGAAGCTCCCCGATCAGAGCGTCGGCCTCCTGTGCCGACAGCCTCATATTGCCTTTTACAGCCGCCTTGCAGGACATGGAGGCAATCTTTTCATCCACAAGGTCGGACGTCTGGTTTCTGCTGACCTCCTCAGACAGGCTGTCGATCATCTCCATCAGAAGTTCTTTCTTTGCGATACTGAAAAGATTATCCGGAACACTCCTTACCATATAAGAATCCTGCCCGAATTCTTCGAATTCAAACCCGATCCTTGTAAACCGATCCATATAAGTGCCCAGAAGTTCAGCCTCCGGCATAGTCAGATTTAGAATAATGGGGGGACTGATCATCTGTGAAGTAAATTCACGGGTTTTCATACTCCTCAGCGTTTTTTCATACAGGACACGTTCATGGGCTGCGTGCTGGTCTATAATATACAGATTATTTTCGTACTGCACCAGCCAATAGGTATCGAACACCTGGCCTATAATCTGATATTGTGCGCGTGCTTCCTGTTGAAGGAATTTCCCTTCAAAGAGGTTCATCTGTCTGGGTTTTTCCGGGGCCTGATAAGAAGAAACGGCCTCCTGGATACGGTCGGTCTGAACCGCCGGCTGCAGCAGGTCAGAACGGCCTTTAATCTCCGCCGAAGACTGCCGTTGATGGTAAGCATAAACACGCTTTTTCATCTGCTCCATAAAATAATCAAGATCACGCTCCCCGGATTTATCCGTGGATGATTCTGCCGATGCATTCTTTGCCGGTTTATGGATCACTTCTTCCGGCTCTTCTTCCTGCATCCGCTTCTTCTCCGGCCGATGATCTGTATGTGAGACAATAACGGGTGCTTCCTTGTCTGTCCGAATCTTGGCCTCTGTCTCGGCCGGGGGAAGCCCCCGGGGCACATCCACTGTGACCTCCGGAATCAGTTCCCTTCCATGCAGGCACTGATCCACCGCCTCGTAAATGCAGTTATAGACCTCCTGCTGATTGTGAAAGCGCAGTTCCATCTTTGTAGGGTGTACATTGACGTCTACGTGCTCTCCGTCTATACCAATATGAAGAACCGTAAACGGATACTTGTGCTGCATGGTAAAATCTTTGTACGCGTCCTCAATGGCTTTGTAGATAATCTGGCTCTTTACATATCTCCCGTTGATAAAGTAATTCTCAAAATTGCGGTTCCCCCGTGAGATCACTGGAGCGCCCGCATAGCCGCTGATGCGGATCCCGTTTTTTTCATAGTCAACAGCAAAAAGGTTGGCGGCAATCTCCCTCCCGTATACATGATAGATGACGTCCCGGAGATTTCCGTTGCCGGAAGTATGTAATTTGGACGTGCCGTTATTTATGAACTGGAAAGAGATCTCCGGGCGGGACAATGCAAGCCTGGTCATCAGATCCCCCACATGGCCTGCCTCTGTCATGGCCGTCTTTAAAAACTTCCTTCTGGCCGGTACATTATAAAACAGCTGACGGACAAAAAAGGTAGTTCCGTCAGGCGCCCCCGCCTCCTCAAGACCTTCCTCTTTTCCTCCTGCGATCCGGTATCTGGTCCCGAAGGTATCCTCCCGTGTCTTCGTAATCAGTTCTACCTGGGACACCGCCGCAATGCTGGAAAGTGCCTCCCCTCGAAACCCCAGGGAACCAATGTGTACAAGGTCTTCCACCGACCGGATCTTGCTGGTGGAATGGCGCAGAAATGCACCCGGCACATCCGCTCTGTCTATCCCGCAGCCATTATCTGCAATCCGCATAAAGGATATTCCGCCCTCCTTGATCTCCACTGTCACGGCGGCAGCACCGGCGTCAATGGAGTTTTCCACCAGTTCTTTGATGACTGAGGCCGGGCGTTCGATCACCTCTCCTGCCGCGATTTTATCAATCGTTATCTGATCTAATACCTGTATCTTTCCCATAGATTACCACCTGTTTTTTAATTTGTTCTGAAGCTGGTACAGTGTATTCAATGCGTCGATCGGCGTCAGGTTGCTTACGTCAAGATTCTTGATCTCAGTGATCACGTCATCGTCTTTTACCGTATCGAACAAAGACATCTGCGCCAGATCCACTTCATCGTATTTCTTCGTCCGGACTTTGACCTCCCCGCCGCCTCCATGGACGGCAATATCCTTGATCCTGGTAGTAATGTCTGCATGAATCAATTCCTCCACGATCTCCTTGGCCCGGTCTGTGACAGCGGCAGGAACCCCTGCAAGTCTGGCTACCTGGATGCCGTAGCTCTTATCTGCACCGCCTTTTACGATCTTGCGGAGGAAAATAATATCGTCCCCCTTCTCCTTTACGGCAATACAATAATTGTTTACATTGCTGATCTTGCCCTCCAGCTCGGTCAGTTCATGGTAATGTGTGGCAAATAAGGTCTTTGCCCCTAAAAGCTTACTGCTGCTGATATGCTCAATGACTGCCCACGCAATGCTCAGCCCATCAAAAGTGCTTGTCCCCCTCCCGATCTCGTCCAGGATCAGCAGGCTCTTGCTTGTGGCATTGTGCAAAATATTGGCAACCTCTGTCATTTCCACCATGAAGGTGCTCTGGCCGCTTGCCAGGTCATCAGAAGCTCCCACCCTTGTAAAGATACGGTCTACCAGGCCGATATCCGCAGAGGAGGCAGGTACAAAAGAACCGATCTGCGCCATCAGTACAATCAGCGCCGTCTGCCTCATATATGTAGATTTACCTGCCATATTCGGACCTGTAATAATGGAGATACGGTCTTTCTTATCATTCAGGTAAGTGTCGTTCGTAATAAACATATCATTCGGGATCATCTTCTCCACCACCGGATGTCTCCCGTCCTTGATGTCAATGATCCCCTTTTCATTCATATGCGGCCGCACATAATTATTCTGCTCTGCCGCAAGGGCAAGGGATGCAAAGGTATCGATCTGTGCAATGGCTCTGGCTGTCGTCTGGATCCGTACCACTTCTTTTGCGATTTGGTCCCTCACCTCACAGTAGAGCTGATACTCCAGGGCATACAATTTATCCTCTGCCCCAAGGATCGTATCCTCCAGCTCCTTTAATTCCGGGATGATATAACGTTCTGCATTGGCAAGGGTCTGCTTGCGGGTGTAGTAATCCGGCACCATGTTTTTAAAGGAATTGGTTACCTCCAGATAATAGCCGAACACTTTATTGTAACGGATCCTAAGATTCTTGATCCCGGTCTTTTCCCGCTCCTCTTCCTCAAGCTTTGCAAGCCAGTCCTTCCCGTCAGATTTGGCAGAACGCAGACGGTCTACCTCCTCATTGTAGCCGTCCTTTATGATCCCGCCTTCCCGCATCGTGATCGGAGGCTCCTCGCGGACAGCGTCCTGAATCAGCTTACAGAGATCCTCAAGCGGGTCAAGCTCTTCATACAGCCTTTGGTTTAAGGGGCTCTTCATATCACTCAATATACACTTGATATGCGGAAGCATAGAAAGAGAACTCTCGAAAGCCGTCAGATCTCTGGGGTTGGCGGTCTGGTATGTAATCTTGCTGACCAGACGTTCCAGGTCATACACCGGTGTCAGATATTCCCGTATCTCCTCCCGTGATATGGCATTGTCCTTAAACTCCTCCACCGCGTCCAGGCGTTCATTAATGCGGTCCCTGTCAATCAACGGCTGTTCAATATACTTCCGCAGGTTCCTTGCCCCCATGGCGGTCTTCGTCTTGTCAAGAACCCACAGTAAGGAGCCTCTTTTCTGCTTTTCACGCAGTGTCTCGCAGAGTTCCAGGTTGCGTCTGGTGGAACTGTCCAACAGCATATATTTTCCCGTCGTATAGACCGTAAGGCGGGACATATGTGTGAGCGCTGTCTTTTGTGTCTCTTTCAAATACTGAAGAAGCGCTCCGGATGCCACTGTTCCGCATTCATAATCAGAAAGCCCAAGTCCTTCCAAAGCGCTGCAGTTAAAATGCTCCTTTAATACCGTTTCACAGACGGAATCATCAAAATACCAGGCGTCCAGAGAGTAGACGGTAATCCCCAGGCGCTCCCTCAGATCTTCGATATCCATGCCGCTCATATAAAAAGCCTCATTGCAAATAAGCTCTGAGGGCATGAATCTGTAGATCTCATCAAACAGCTTCCCGCTGCTTGCAATCTCTGTCACCAGATATTCCCCGGTGGTCACATCAGCAACTGAAACTCCGTAGCGGTCTGCGATATAGGCAATACACATCAGGTAATTATTTTTCGTCTCATCCAGCGCCTTTGTGTCCAGATTGGTGCCCGGGGTGGCGATCCGCACTACTTCACGTTTTACCAGTCCTTTGGCCTGCGAGACATCCTCCACCTGTTCACAGATGGCAACCTTATATCCCTTAGAGACCAGCCGGTTCAAATAGCCGTCCACCGCGTGATATGGTACTCCGCACATGGGAGCCCGTTCCTCAAGCCCGCAGTTTTTCCCGGTCAGTGTAATCTCAAGCTCTCTGGACGCCGTCAGGGCATCATCATAAAACATTTCGTAAAAATCGCCCAGTCTATAAAATAAAATGCAGTCCTTATATTCTTCCTTTGTCTTCATATATTGCTGCATCATTGGTGTTAATTCAGCCACTTTTAATCTCCTCTTTTGATTTTCATTTTACATTTCATTATACCATTTTTTCCTGAAATAGAAAAGACCTTTTAAAACACATGATAGTGGGGTCTGGGTTCGCCGAAGATCCAGTGTACCAGATAGCCGCTTAAGATGATCCCTACCGCGCAGAGCCCGGAAAATATAATCGTAAACTGCAGGCAGATCTGTCCGAACAGCTGAAAGGGCAGACGACTGTAATCCCAGACTCCGAGAGACAGCCATTTATTTACAATAATCCCGGTGGTAAATTCCATGGCGGTCACGAAAAGAATACACCTTAAGATCTGTCTCCACATAGGATCCTCCCACCCAACCAGCACCCCCTGAAGGTAAAAGAACAGAAAACAGATGCCGCCCAGCACAAACATGCTCCAGTGGGAAAACCCGCGGAAAATCAGTTCAAAGCAATAATAAATACAGCCTCCGATGACCAATAAAAAGAAATACTCACATAATTTTTTCATGTAAAAACGTCCTCACTATATGTTCTTACTACATAGTTTGGACGTTTCACGGCCATAATATGGATGGTATTTATTTCAATTCACCAAGATAGTAAAAGCCCTTGCACTGCCTAAGATGCACATTCACATAGGATCCGATCAGGTCCTTGCTTCCGTCAAAGTGCACCAGAAGGTTATTGCTCATCCGCCCGGTCACCATAGCCGGATCGTGGTCGCTTACAGATTCTACCAGCACTTCGGCATCCGTTCCCTCATGGACGGCGCATTCTTCACCGGCGATATGCTGCACTTCCTTAAGCAGCCGGTCAAAACGGTCTTTTACCACATCCTGGGGCACCTGATCATCCATCGCGGCGGCAGGCGTCCCTGTCCGCTTTGAGTAAATAAAGGTAAACGCACTGTCATACCGCACCTTTCTCACAACATCCAGGGTTTCTAAAAAATCTTCTTCCGTCTCTCCCGGAAATCCCACAATAATATCGGTCGTCAGTGAAATATCCGGTACGGCACGTTTTATCCGCTCCACAAGAGCCAGATATGATTCTTTCGTATAACGGCGGTTCATCCGCTCCAGGATCCGGGAGCTCCCGGACTGTACCGGCAGATGCAGGTGCTTACATATCTTGTGCGAGGCAGCCATCACCTCAATGAGTTCATCGGACAGGTCTTTAGGATGGGATGTCATAAAACGAATCCGCCGCAGCCCTTCGATCTTTTCGAGCCTTTGAAGAAGCTGGGCAAATGTCAGGGGTTCCTCCAGCGTTTTGCCGTAAGAATTCACATTCTGACCAAGAAGCATGACTTCTGTAACACCGTCTGCCGCCAATCGCCTGACCTCACGCACAATATCCTCCGGCCTTCTGCTCCGCTCCCGTCCCCGCACATAAGGGACGATACAGTAGCTGCAAAAATTATTGCATCCGAACATAATATTCACGCCGGATTTGAACGGGTACTTTCTTTCGTTTGGCAGATCCTCTACGATCTTGTCTGTATCTTTCCAGATATCTACCACCATCCGGCCTTCTGTATATCGGCGGCAGATCAGCTCCGCAAACTTATAAATATTATGAGTCCCGAAGATCAGATCCACAAAGGAGTAGCTTTTTTTTAACTTCTCGATCACCTCCGGCTCCTGCATCATGCAGCCGCAGAGGCCGATCATCAGCTCACGGTTTTTCTTCTTCCGCGGCTTTAGCTGGCCCAGTCTTCCATAGACTCTTGTATTGGCATTCTCCCGCACGGTACAGGTATTGTAGATAACAAAATCTGCCGTATCCTCCGCTGCCTCCTGATAACCGATTTCCCTAAGGATCCCTCTGAGTTTCTCCGAATCCCTGGCATTCATCTGACA
>CANSCI010000034.1 GCA_947645355.1 uncultured Dorea sp.
CATGACGGATTTATGATGTCGGAATAATTGAATCGCAGTTTTTCTTTTTGCTGTAAAGGCCGCAGGTTTCTCTCTGCGGCCTTTTTACCTTTTTGGGAATTGACTTAGATAACTGTTGTGATACTGTCTGGAAAATGTAACATCCTCGCCAAACCAGTCCGGCGGCGTGAAAGAAAGCGCAGATGCCTTGTCCGGGAATTCTACTTCTGCAAGCATAAGAGGGGAGAGATCTCCTTCAAAGATATCTAATTCAATGATCAGAGAACTGTTGCCGGAGGATGTCTGGAGTATTTCTCCTTTGAGTGTCTTGGTGTCAAGGGGGATCATGTAACGTTTTTTTCGGATGATGCGCCCATCGGCCTTGGACAGAAGATGGGCATATGCCTCCCGGGAGAGGGGGAGATTGTATTCCTCCCGTACCATAAGCCCTCCAGATTTGTATGTGAGTTCATATTTTTCGTTGTCCCTCCGAATGCGTATAACAGGGTCGGTGTACAGGTATCCCTGCTCAATGATCCGGCACGGATAGTCAGAAAGGTTTTCCGGCAGCCGGTTTATCAGATATTTACGTTCGATTTCCATATTCAATTACCTCCGGTATACTTTTCAAACGTTCGATAACCATCATAATATAGTTTACATAAAAAGTAAACGGTGATAATATGGAATTATACGGGCTATAGAGGATAAAAGGTTACTGAGAACGGAATGGACAGTAGCGGATAAAAGGAAGGGAGACACAGGGATGATTAAAGTGAGTGTATTGTTGGCAGACGGTTTTGAGGAGGTTGAGGCATTGACGGTAGTAGATTTGCTGCGGAGGGCACGAATCTATGTAGATACCGTATCTATTATGGATGATTATACTGTGCAGGGCTCGCACGGCATCCATGTGCAGACGGAAGATCTGTTTGAGGAAGTGGATTTTGGAGAGTCTGACATGGTAGTCCTGCCGGGGGGAATGCCGGGCACAGCAAATCTGTGGGAGCATGCCGGGGTCAGGCGTGTGGTTCAGGCATTTGCTTTAGAGGAAGGGAAGTATGTCGCAGCAATCTGTGCGGCGCCTACGATTCTCAGCAATCTGGGACTTTTAAAAGGTAAAAAGATTACCTGTTACCCTTCCGTTGAGAAAGACATCCAGGGAGCGATTATGCTTCATACGCCGGCGGCAATCGACGGAAATATCATCACTGGCCGCGGTGTGGGGGCCGCGGTTGATTTTGCATTGCTGCTCATCGAGGTTCTGGCAGGGAGAAGCAAGGCAGAGGAGGTCGCAGAGGCGATCGTCTATCAATAAAGATGCTGTTAAATAAAGATGAAATCAGGGCTGGATATTTAGAGACGTTTGTGGTATAATTCTGTGGTGAATGTAATGCTGTATGCCCATTTTGCACCGTAAGCAAATGGGTATTCTTTCGGGCATCCCGCAGTTTTGGCCCGGCGGGCGGATGAACGTCCCATAATGTTAGAATCAGGAGGAAATAAGTATAATGAGTTTACAAGTGGAAAAATCAGAAAAAAACATGGCAAAGCTTACGATAGAAGTACCTGCCGGTGATTTGGAAAAAGCGCTTCAGAATGCATACAGGAAGCAGAAGAACAAGATCAGTCTGCCGGGTTTCCGTAAAGGGAAGGTTCCGCGCCAGATGATCGAAAAAATGTACGGCGCAGAGATCTTCTACGATGATGCGGCAAATGAACTGATCCCGAAGGCTTATGCAGAAGCGTATGACGAGAGCGGCATCGAGATTGTATCAAGGCCGGAGATCGAGGTTGTACAGATCGAAAAAGGAAAGCCTTTTATCTTTACAGCAGAAGTAGCTACAAAGCCGGAGGTTGCATTAGGAGAATATAAAGGGCTTGAGATGGATAAGGTATCTACCCGTGTGACACAGAAGGAAGTAGATGCAAAGGTACAGGAAGAAGCAGAGAAGAACGCGCGGGAGATTACGGTCGAGGGGCGTCCGGTACAGGACGGGGATGAAGTGATCCTGGATTTTGAAGGTTCTGTCGACGGAGAAGTTTTTGAAGGCGGAAAGGGTGAAAATTATCCGCTGACCATCGGTTCCGGTTCCTTTATCCCGGGCTTTGAGGAGCAGCTTGTCGGCGCAGAAGCCGAGAAGGAAGTAGAAGTGAATGTTACTTTCCCGGAAGATTATCATGCAGAGGAGTTAAAAGGGAAGGCGGCAGTATTTAAGTGCATCGTACATGAGATCAAGACAAAAGAGATTCCGGAGATTGACGACGAATTCGCATCAGAAGTTTCTGAGTTTGATACATTAGAGGAATACAAGGCTGATATTAAGGCAAAGATTAAGGAACAAAAGGCAGCGGAAGGAAAGACAAAACAGGAAGATCAGGTAGTAGAGCAGGCAGTTAAAAATGCTTCCTATGAGATCCCGGATGCTATGATCGATACGCAGGTATCCCAGATGGAGGATGAGTTTTCTCAGAGAATCCGTTCCCAGGGGCTTTCCATGGAGCAGTATTTCCAGTTTACAGGCATGACAAAGGAGAAGATGTCAGAGGAGATGAGGCCGCAGGCTGTAAAACGGATCGAGACACGTCTTGTGCTGGAGGCAATAGCAAAGGCTGAGAGTATTGAGATTACAGATGAGAAGCTGGATGAAGAGATTGCTAAGATGGCAGAAGCCTACAAGATGGAAGCTGATAAGCTCAAAGAGTTTATGGGTGAAGGCGAGAAGAAACAGATGAAGGAAGATATGGCAGTTCAGGAGGCAATTACATTCCTGAGAGAGAATGCCGTAGAGAAATAAATTGTACACATAGATAGATCCGTACGGGCAGAAACTGTACAGTGACCGTCCGGGATATCAAAATATGTAGTCAGGAGGCATATACATGAGTTTAGTACCTTATGTCATTGAACAGACAAGCCGTGGAGAGCGTTCCTACGACATTTATTCAAGATTATTGAAGGACAGGATCATCTTTTTGGGGGAGGAAGTGACAGACGTGTCTGCCAGTGTGGTTGTCGCACAGCTTTTGTTCCTTGAAGCGGAGGATCCGGAGAAGGATATTCATCTTTATATTAACAGTCCTGGAGGCTCCGTGACCGCAGGGCTGGCAATCTATGATACGATGCAGTATATCAAATGTGATATCGAGACTATCTGTATCGGAATGGCAGCGAGCATGGGTTCGTTCCTGCTGTCAGGGGGAACGAAGGGAAAAAGGCTTGCTCTTCCCAATGCCGAGATCATGATCCACCAGCCGTCAGGCGGTGCAAGAGGGCAGGCTACAGAGATCCAGATTGCTGCTGAGCATATCCTTAGGACACGTCAGAAATTGAACGAGATACTGGCAGAAAATACAGGGCAGCCGCTGGATGTGATCCGTGTCGATACGGAAAGAGATAATTTTATGACAGCCCAGGAGGCAAAGGAATACGGCCTGATCGACGAAGTGATTGCACGTCGTTAAACAGGCAGATTTCTTTCAATATGAGGTGAAAGTATGGTAGGTAGAAACGACGATCAGGTGAGATGTTCGTTTTGTAATAAGACGCAGGATCAGGTGAGGAAGCTGATAGCGGGGCCTAATGGAGCTTATATCTGTGACGAATGTGTCGATGTGTGCTCCGAGATCATTGAGGAGGAGCTGGAATATGGCGGTGACGGGCGCTGGAACCCGTATGCAGACATTAATTTGCTGAAGCCGGAGGAGATCAAGGCATTTCTGGATGAATATGTCATTGGCCAGGATCAGGCAAAGAAGGTATTGTCTGTAGCTGTATATAATCATTATAAGAGGATTATGGCAGAGGATAACCTGGGGGTGGAGCTGTCTAAGAGCAATATTCTGATGCTTGGCCCTACAGGATGCGGGAAGACATTGCTTGCACAGACCCTTGCGAAGGTACTGAATGTCCCGTTTGCGATTGCAGATGCCACAGCCCTTACTGAGGCGGGCTATGTCGGCGAGGATGTAGAGAATATTCTCCTTAAGATCATCCAGGCAGCCGACGGAGATGTAGAGCGTGCAGAATACGGGATTATCTACATCGACGAGATTGATAAGATCACCAGAAAGTCAGAGAATCCGTCGATTACAAGAGATGTTTCCGGAGAAGGTGTACAGCAGGCACTCCTTAAGATCATTGAGGGGACGATCGCAAGTGTACCGCCGCAGGGCGGCAGGAAGCACCCGCATCAGGAGTTGATACAGATTGACACTACAAATATTTTGTTTATCTGCGGAGGCGCTTTTGAGGGGATCGATAAGATTATAGAGCGGCGTATTGATCAGAAGTCTATCGGCTTCAATGCTGAGATCGGGCAAAAGCATGAGAATGATGTAGACCGGCTGCTTAAGCAGGTGCTGCCTCAGGATCTGGTAAAGTTCGGATTGATTCCTGAACTGGTGGGCCGTGTCCCGGTGAATGTGGCGCTGCAGCTTCTGGATAAGGATGCGCTGATATCTATTCTGACAGAACCAAAAAATGCACTTGTAAAGCAGTATCAGAAGATGCTGGAGTTAGATGGTGTGGAACTCATTCTGGATAAGGATGCGCTGGATGAGATTGCAGAGACTTCGCTGAAACGTAAGACAGGAGCCAGGGGTCTTCGTGCCATCATGGAGAATGTGATGATGGATATTATGTATCAGGCGCCGTCGGATGAGACTTTGAAGACATGCAGGATAACGGGAGATGTGGTAAAGGGCCTGGAGCTTCCAGTCTGTGAGCATTTAGCTATAGGTTCTGAGAGTGCATAATATATGGGGCGGGTACAAAGAAAAATTGTGCCCGCCTGCTTTTTCATCATATAAAAATATGAACTTTGACGCAAAATGAAGATATGACAGGAGATTACATATGGAAAAAGAAACAATGAGCCTGCCGATGGTGGCCTTGCGGGCAATGACAGTATTGCCGGAGATGGTAAGGCATTTTGATATCAGCCGTGAGAAATCACTGGCGGCAATAGAGGAGGCGCTGGCAGGGGAGCAGAAGCTGTTTGTTTCCGCACAGAAATGTGTAGATACAGAGGATCCCGGGATGGAGGATGTATATGAGACCGGATGTATCGTTACCGTAAGGCAGATTGTGAAATTGCCGAAGAAGATCAGCCGGGTATTGGTCACCGGGGAGAAGAGAGCCAGGATCCGTTGTCTTGAGTTTCAGGATCCGTATCTCAGGGCACTTGTCGAGACGGCGGAGGATGAGGAGGCGTTGATAAAGGAGGATCAGGATAGTTATCCGCTGAATGTGGAAGCTATGGCGAGGGGGCTTCGGGATATTTTCAGAGAGTACTTGTCAAAGAATCCCAAAATGTCCAGAGAGATCGCAGGGCAGGCCGAGGAGATCACAGATCTGAAAAAGCTGGTAGACACGATCTGCGCGAACCTTCCGCTGCCGTATACAGAGCAGCAGGAACTGTTGGAGGAGGTGTCTGTGATACGCCGGTATGAGTTGCTCTCCTACAAGATCATTAATGAGATCCAGGTACAGAATATTAAGGAAGAACTTCAGGCTAAAATCAAGGCAAGAGTAGATAAGAACCAGCGGGATTATATACTGAGGGAGGAACTGAAGCTGATCCGGGAAGAACTGGGAGATGAGACCACCTTGTCCGATGCCGATGAATTTAAGCAGGCCTGTGAGGAACTGAAGGCATCCAGGGAAGTGAAGGAGAAGATATTAAAGGAGATTAAAAGATTCCGCAGTTCTATGAACAGCCCGTCGGAGACGGGAGTTATCCGCACATATATTGAGACAATGCTGGAGATGCCCTGGGATAATGCATGCAAAGATCACAAGGATCTTGCATACGCGAAAAAAGTACTGGATGAGGATCACTATGGACTTGAAAAGGTAAAAGAAAGAGTTCTTGAGTTTCTTGCTGTGCGCGCACTTACAAAAAAGGGGGACAGCCCGATCCTGTGCCTGGCGGGTCCTCCGGGAACCGGAAAGACATCGGTTGCCCGGTCACTTGCCAGGGCGCTTAAGAAGCCCTATGTGAGAATTTCCCTTGGCGGTGTGAGGGATGAGGCAGAGATCCGCGGACACAGAAAGACCTATGTGGGCGCCATGCCCGGAAGAATCGCGACAGCCCTTAAGAGCTCCGGCGTTAAAAATCCTCTTATGCTGCTGGATGAGATCGATAAGGTCAGCAATGACTATAAAGGGGACACTTTTTCTGCGCTGCTGGAGGTACTGGACAGTGAGCAGAACCAGAAATTCCGGGATCATTACCTGGAGGTTCCGGTAGATCTGTCAGAGGTGTTGTTTGTGACTACAGCCAATACGCTCCAGACGATACCAAGACCTCTTCTGGATCGTATGGAAGTGATTGAAATCAGCAGCTATACAGAGAACGAAAAGCTGCATATAGCGATGGAGCATCTGATTCCGAAGCAGCTGAAAAAACACGGGCTGAAGCCGGGACAGCTGTCCGTCAGCAAAAAGGCATTGTGGAAGATCGCGCGGAATTATACAAAGGAAGCGGGGGTAAGGCAGCTTGAGCGAAAGATCAAGGATATCTGCCGCAAATCGGCCAGGGAGATCCTGGAGTCCGGAAAGAAATCCATCCATGTGACGGAAAGAAATCTGCATCATTATCTTGGGAAGGAGCTCTATATTTATCAGATGATTAATGATACTGATGAAGTGGGTATTGTCCGGGGACTTGCATGGACCAGCGTGGGAGGGGATACACTCCAGATAGAGGTTAATATTATGCCCGGGGAGGGAGAGATCCTGCTGACCGGCCAGCTTGGCGATGTAATGAAGGAATCCGCCAGGACAGGGATTAGTTATATTCGTTCTGTAGGGGCGGATTATGGTATTGAGGCTCAGTTTTTTAAAGAGCACGACGTGCATATTCATATTCCGGAGGGAGCCACTCCGAAGGACGGGCCTTCGGCAGGCATTACGATGGCGACAGCTATGATATCTGCGGTTACCGGAAGAAAGGTAAGGGCGGACGTGGCTATGACAGGGGAGATCACGCTGAGGGGCAGAGTACTGCCGATCGGCGGACTGAAGGAAAAGCTGTTGGCGGCTAAGAGTGCGGGTATACGTACCGTGATCGTTCCAAAAGAAAATGAGGTTGATGCAGCGGAGATTTCCGCAGAAATAACGAGAGGGCTGCAGATTGTACCGGTATCTTATATGCATGAGGTGCTTGATATAGCCCTGCTTGGGGAAGAAAGGGAGGAATAGCGTGATTATAAGAAGCCTGGAACTGGAGACGGTTTGCGGCATTACCAGCAAGCTTCCGGATAACCGTCTCCCGGAGATTGCGTTTGCGGGGAAATCAAATGTAGGGAAATCTTCTCTGATCAATGCGCTGATGAACCGGAAATCTTTTGCCAGGATCTCCGGGACACCTGGGAAGACACAGACCATTAATTTTTACAATATCAATGAAGAACTGTATCTGGTCGACCTGCCTGGATATGGTTATGCCAGAGTGTCTGAGCAGGAGAAAGAAAGATGGGGGCAGATGATTGAACGTTATCTGCATAGTTCCCGTCAGCTTAAGGCGATCTTTTTGCTGGTTGATATCCGGCATGACCCGTCAGCAAATGACCGTATGATGTACCAGTGGATCGTGGAGATGGGGTTCCATCCGATCATTGTTGCCACTAAGCTGGATAAGATCAAGAGAAGCCAGATACAGAAGCAGACAGGAGCCATCAGGAAGGGGCTTGGCCTGGTGCAGGGGACCGCTGTGATCCCGTTTTCCGCTTTGACGAAGCAGGGAAGAGACGAGATCTGGGAGCTGGTAGAGACAGAGTTCTTAGGTGAAGGGGAGATGGAGTAGTTATTATGGAAGGACATATTAAGGAAGGTACTGTCAGAGGTGTACATGCAAATGACCCCTCCTTTGACAGGCGCCCATTTTGGAAGGTGGCAGTCAGCCTTGCACTGAGTCTGGTCGGAACAATCCTGTTTATCTATTTTGGATACCGGATGCTTGGATTTTTTATGCCGTTTGTGGTCGGCTGGTTTATCTCCTATATTGCAAGCCCGGTGGTAGACTGGCTGGAGAAGAAGTTTAAGATCATAAAAAAGCTGGGATCAGCCCTTATTATCATCAGTGTTCTGGCTGTGGTGGTCTTTTTGCTGTATTTTGTCGTCAGCAGGCTTTGGAGAGAGTGTGTTTCTCTGGTTCAGAATATGCCGGACATGTACCGGGACTTAGAATCCGGGTTTGACCAGATCGGGGAGAGCCTTAACGGCATCTTTGAGCGCCTCCCGGCGGCGGTGCAGAAAGGCTGGCATGAAATGGCGGACAATCTGGACAAAACGATGGGGGAACTTATGGGAAAAATCAGTGAACCGACGGTGACTGCGGCGGGGAATTTTGCCAAGCGGATTCCTTCTATTTTGATTGCCATTATTGTGACATTTATTTCAGCGTATTTTTTTATCGCAGACAGGGAGTCTGTGATCGAGTGGTTTCGGAAGGTATCCCCGGAGCCCATCACCAGCCGTATGAGCATGGTAATCTCTAATCTGAAATATGCGGTGGGCGGGTATTTTAAGGCGCAGTTCAAGATTATGGCAGTTGTATTTGCTATTTTGCTGGCAGGGTTTTCCATTGCAGGGGTTCATTTCTCTATTTTACTTGCCCTTGCTATCGCATTTCTTGATTTTCTGCCTTTTTTTGGGACAGGCACTGCATTGATTCCGTGGGCATTGTATAAGTTCATGGTAGGAGATTACAGGATGGTGGCGGCGCTTGTAATCATCTATGGGGTATCACAGCTGGTGCGTCAGCTGATACAGCCTAAGCTTGTGGGGGACAGTATGGGACTTAATCCACTGTTTACACTGGTGCTTTTATATGTAGGTTACCGGATCGGCAGTGTGCTTGGAATGATCTTTGCAGTCCCGGTGGGGTTGATCGTAGTCAACCTGTATCAGGCAGGTGCGTTTGATTATATTCTGGATGATGTCAGGATTCTGTCAGTGCGGATCATGAAGCTTCGGGATCCGGAGAATGTTTCTGTGCCGGGAAAACAGGAGAAGGAATAACGAAGGACGGGTTCCATTCATATATTATCCTTAGAGGTGAAAGATATGAATGGAATTTTTTTGGCTTTTTTAGGGACATTGGCAACATTCTGTGTTACAGTTCTGGGTGCAGCGGGTATATTTTTTGTAAGAAAGGAAGTCAGCGGTAATCTCCAGTGCGGCTTTCTCGGATTCGCCGGCGGGGTGATGGTGGCGGCGTCTGTATGGTCTCTCCTGCTTCCGGGTATTGACTTTGCAGAGGAGAACGGGCAGGTCGGATGGCTTGTGATGACAGGAGGCTTTCTGCTTGGGGTACTGACACTTCTGGGAGCGGATAGTTTTTTGCGGAAATGGTGTCTTGCACAGCAGAGGCGGCATCTTACGCTGGGGAAAAGTACGGCCATGCTTGTGCTGGCGATCACCGTGCACAATATTCCCGAGGGGATGTCGGTAGGGCTTGCATTTGCACTTGCTTCCCAGCACGCGGAGGATGCCGCGCTTCTGTCGGGTGCGGCGGCGCTGACCATAGGGATCGCAATTCAGAATTTTCCGGAAGGGACGGCAGTGGCGCTTCCCCTTGTAAAGGAAGGGATGAGCAGAAGAAAGGCTTTTATTGTTGCGGGGATGACGGCGGCGGTGGAACCTGTTTTTGGCGTGCTGGCCGCGGCTTTTGCAGGAGCTCTGCGGGCATCTATGGCAGTTTTTCTTGCATTTGCGGCCGGAACGATGATCTATGTAGTGGTGGAGGAATTAATTCCCCAGGCGCATATGGGAGAAGAAGGGAAAACAGGGACGCTGGGTTTCGTGGTCGGATTTTTGATTATGATGATATTGGATGTTGCATTAGGATAAAAGGAGTGATATGATTGCATATGGCATGAATTAAGAGATACTGATGTGATTGGATTTTTCAGGAGAGGAACAAATGAATTATAATAAAATTGTACAGAACATTTTAGATGTGGGCGAGGCCATGCTGCAGAGCGGCGCTGAAAATTTCAGGCTGGAGGACAGCCTTTACCGTATGTGTAAAAGTTACGGGTTTCGAAGGTATGATGTATATGCGATCCCAAGCAATCTTCAGATCACGGTGGAGACTCCGGAGGGCGAGATCATTACACAGATCCGCCATATTGAGTCCACGGATATTAATTTTGACCGTCTGGATTATCTGAATAATCTGTCTCGGTATGTGTGTGCCAACCAGCCGGATGAGACGGTATTTCGGGAGAAGTATCTGGAGACCATGGGCAGGGAGGGACAGCATGCCGCGGTAAAATATTTTGCCGGTGTTATGGGCGGCGCGGGATTTGCAGTTTTCTTCGGGTGCAACTTTATGGATGCGGTGATTGCAGTTATTGTTTCTTTGATGATCGTTATTGTCGGGGAATGGCTCGGGAAAAGGGAGAGCAACCTTCTGGTCTATAATATGATCCTGTCCTTCCTTTCGGAAGTTATCATCCTGCTGGCAGGAAAGGCAGGGGCCGGGGCACATCCGGACAGGGTCATGATCGGTATTGTTATGCTGCTGATCAGCGGCCTGGGCGTCACGAACGGGATCCGTGATGTGCTGCAGAGAGATTTTATCTCCGGGGCGCTTCACATTATGAATTCTATGCTGGGGGCCGCGGGGATTGCATTCGGCATTGCCCTTGCAATCATCACATTCGGAGGAGTAGGCTCAGACGGGTTCATACTGAACCACAGTATTTTGATTCAGCTTATCTCCTGTACGATAGCATGTATCGGGTTTGCCTTGTGGTTTAAGATCAAAGGGCTTCAGGTTCTTTATTCCGGTATCGGTGCGTTCTTTACATGGGGGATCTATGCGGCAGTGTTTGCCGTCAGGCCCAGCAATTTTCTGGCAACGTTGGTGGCGGCGGTTTTTGTGGCTTTTTATGCGTTTATTATGTCCAGGGTGAACAAGGCTCCGTCCACGATCTTCCTGACAGCATCGGTGTTTCCGCTGATTCCGGGGCCCAATCTTTATTACATGATGTATGGCTGTGTGAGCAGTGATTTAAGCCTTGCCTTCAGCGAGATGATCGTGCTTTTAGAGACCTGCCTTGCCATCGCGTTTGGGTTTATCATTGTGGACGTGGCGTCCAGAAGTATTATGTATATGTTAAAAACAGAGTACCATATCGGAAAGAATTCGTAAGACGAAAAACTGCGGTATGGTCAGCATGAATGCCCCGGGGATCTGAGTTCCCGGGGTGTTTTTTGGAATTGCTTTTTGAACAGCCGGTTAAAATTGGACAGGTTGTCAAAGCCTGACCGCTGGGAGATCTCAAGGACAGTCCGGTCTGTATTTTTCAGTTCCTCCAGGGCTTTGTTGAGCCGGAACCGGTTGAGGTATTTTACAAAGCTTGTGCCTGTCATGCGGCGGAACCATCTCATAAAGTGGCTGGCGCTGTAATTGCACATGTGGGCAGCTTCCTCTACAGAGATGGGACGCTGATAATTCTCCTCCATGAACTGGAGTAAATGTTTCATCCGTGCTATATTCTGGGGGCTGTTGCATTCATTTCCGGCGGTTCCGGTATCCATAGATCTGAAAATGAAGGAAAACAGCCTCAGCATATCAGCCTTCACTCCAAGCTCATATCCGACGGGCTTTTGGCTGCACAACATGTCGGCGTCGTCGAGGCAGCCGGCTATGCTGACGTAGTATGCATGGCCGGGGGTAATGTGCGGCGGGAAGGCCAGCCGGTTCTGTTTCAACGGGAGCAGATAGTTCTGGCTGCACAGATCCATGGTGCTGCTGCCAAGGAACGCAAGATCGAAGATAATATTTTCATATTCCATATGTCTGCCCGGGATATGCTCAAGCCCGTGGATATGTCCGGGAGGTGCAAGGATAATATCACCCTCCTGCACCTCGAACACAGAAAGATCTACCTGCGCGAGCCCCTGTCCCTTTTTGATGTAGATGATCTCCATCGTATCCTGCCAATGGGGGAAGACAGAGGGAAAATCATCCGGGATAGTGCAGAGATAGACATTGTAGGGGAACAGAAATCCAGTATGCTTTTTTGTTTCGTAATAAGACTGCACGGCAGAACCGTGTATATTTAAATTATTTTTCATCATGATAGTATTGTATAATATGTTGCCGGGATTGTACAGGTAATCCCCGGGAATCTGTGGTAAAAATAAATCAGATAGGTTTTGAAAGGAGTTTTTATGATGAAAACAAGACTTGAGGCACTTTGCGGGAAAAAGATTGCAGAATGCAGTTATGAGGAAATCTATGAAGCATTGATGAAAATCGTGAAGGAAGAAAGCAGATCACAGGGGCGGAAGGTTGAAGGGCGGAAGCTTTACTATATCTCTGCTGAATTTTTGATCGGAAAGCTTCTGGGCAACAATCTGATTAATCTGGGTCTATATGATGAGACAGACAAGGTTCTCAAAGAGGGAGGAAAATCCATGGCAGAGCTTGAGGAAACGGAGGCAGAGCCCAGCCTTGGAAACGGCGGGCTCGGGCGTTTGGCAGCCTGCTTCTTAGATTCTCTTGCGACACTTAAGCTCCCGGGGGACGGCGTAGGGCTTCGCTATCACTGCGGGCTGTTTCATCAGAGTTTTAAAAATAATCTGCAAAGTGAGTCGCCGGACTATTGGCTGAACGGTGCGCAGTGGGCGGAGGATACCGGGAAAACTTATGATGTGAGCCTTGCAGGTGAAACTTACCGGGCACGCCTGTACCAGATCGACGTGACCGGATATGGAGGGCAGACCAATAAATTGCACCTGTTCGACCTGGATACGGTAGATGAAAGCATAATTACAGAGGGAATCCGGTTTGACAAGACAGATATTGAGAAGAATCTTACATTGTTCTTGTACCCGGACGACAGTGATGACGCAGGCCGGAAACTCCGGGTATACCAGCAGTATCTTATGGTCAGTGCCGGGGCGCAGATGATCCTTGAGGAATGTATGGAGAGAGGAAGCAATCTCCATGATCTGGCAGACTATGCGGCAGTTCAGATCAATGATACTCATCCGTCTATGGTAATTCCAGAGCTGATCCGTCTGCTTGGGGAGCAGGGGATCGCATTTGAGGAGGCAGCAGAGATCGTGACCAATGTATGTGCGTACACGAACCATACGATTCTGGCAGAGGCGTTGGAGAAATGGCCGAAGGAATACCTGGAGGAGGCGGTGCCTCAGCTTATGCCGGTAATCCGAAAGCTGGATGAGACAGTGAAGGAGAGAACGGATGATGCCGGCACGGCAATTATAGATGAAGACGGGCGGGTGCATATGGCACATATGGATATCCACTTTACACACAGTACCAACGGTGTGGCAGCCCTTCACACGGAGATCTTAAAGGACAGTGAACTAAACGGATTTTATAAGCTGTATCCTGAAAAATTTAATAATAAGACGAATGGAATTACCTTCCGCAGATGGCTTCTTTCCTGCAATCGTGCGCTTGCAGGTTATATTGAGAGCCTGATTGGCCCGGGATTCAAAAAAGATGCCGGTGAACTTAAGAAGCTGGCCGCTTACGCAGATAACGGTGAAGTGCTGCAGAATCTGACACGTATTAAGGCAGAAAACAAAAAGCTGCTTGCCAAATGGCTCTTTAAAAAGCAGGGAATCCTCATCAATCCGGACTCTATGTTTACCATCCAGTCAAAGCGTCTTCACGAGTATAAGCGCCAGCAGCTGAACTTATTATATCTCATTCATACGTATTTTGAAGTTAAGAGCGGTCATCTTCCGGCAGCGCCGATCACGGCTGTTTTTGGGGCGAAGGCTGCACCCGCATATACGACGGCGAAAAATATTATCCACGCACTTCTGACTCTGTCTAAGGTAGTGGCGGATGATCCGCAGGTTTCCAAATGGCTGCAGATCGTGATGATCGAGAATTACAATGTGACGGCTGCCGAGAAGATGGTTCCGGCCTGTGACCTGTCGGAACAGATCAGCCTTGCATCCAAGGAAGCGTCGGGTACCGGGAATATGAAATTCATGCTGAACGGCGCAGTGACACTCGGTACGCTGGACGGAGCCAATGTAGAGATCCAGGACTGCGTAGGAGAGGACAATATTTATATCTTCGGGCAGAATAGTGTCCAGGTAATCCGCTGTTATGAAAGAGGTGATTATTGCGCCCGTGAGTGGTATGAGACAGATGCCAATATTCGCAGGGCCGTTGATTTTATAGCGGGTGACCTGATGCAGGCGGCAGGCGACAGGGAGAGTCTTGAGAGTCTGAAGCGGGAGCTTATCGGGAAGGATTGGTTCCAGACATTTCCAGACTTTAATGCTTATGTGGTGCGCAAAAATCAGGCAATCACAGACTATGCAGTAAATCCTGAGAAATGGGCGAGGATGGCGCTTATGAATATCAGCCAAGCGGGCTTTTTCTCCTCTGACAGAACGATCAAAGAATATAACGAAGATATCTGGCATCTCGGATAATTTCTTATATTGGACCGTCTCAATATAAAAATGTCACATTACTTTACAAAAGAAGGTAAATACGTTAAAATATTTAGAAAGAATTGCTGTGAAAGGAGTAGACGGAAATGGTAGAAAAGAGAGGCAGCATGCGTATGAGCCTGTCGGCCCGGCTATTGATTAAAAATATGAATGATGGTTCGGCAAAAGAAGAAGAGGTAGTGATCGAAGTCCTGGATGTATCGAAGACAGGAGTAGGGTTTATCTGTGATATACCTCTGTCCATCGGGGCCGTATATGAGACATTTTTACAGATCTGGACGGATGATGTCATCCACGCATTTTTGAAGGTGGTAAGGATTGAGCAGACAGAAGAAGAACGGTACGTCTGCGGGACTATTTTTATCGGACTCCCGGAGATGAACGCTAAGAGGATTGAAGTGTATGACTTGCTGAGGCGTATGGAGGATGGCAGCTTAAAATAAGCAGGATAGAAGAAGGCTTTGAATATACAATTGGAGCCGCAGATGAAAATGGTTTTGCATCTGCGGCTCCTGCTGTTCTGCATAGTTTTAGGTTACTTGATCCACGCATGGAGGGCATCCTCCAGTTTTTTAATATCCACGGGCTTGGAGATGTGGCCGTTCATACCGGCATTCTCGGATTTCCGGATATCATCTGCAAAGGCGTCCGCAGTCATGGCAATGATCGGGATCTTTGCCAGATCTTCCCTGCCGGATGCCCGGATGATGCCGGTGGCTTCGTATCCGTTCATAACAGGCATCTGGATATCCATAAAAATCAAGTCAAAATAGCCGGGTTCTGTTTCCAGTATACGGTTTACGGCAAGGCGCCCGTTGGCTGCCGATTCTACCTGGATGCCGACTACATCCAGAAGCTCTGTTGCAACTTCGATGTTCAGTTCATTGTCCTCTACAAGCAGAACCCGGTTGCCGGAGAAATCCTGCTGCCGGAAAGTATCCAGCGCCGTCGTAGCTTTTTCATCATTGCCAAGTCCAAGGACATCTTTTAATACCTTTGTCAGCCTGGATTTAAACAACGGTTTTTCAATAAATGCATCTACGCCGGCTTCCATTGCCTCCGCTTCAATCTCTGCCCAGTCATAGGCAGAGAGGATAATAATGGGGATATCATCACCGATTGTATCCCGAAGTTCCTTTGCAGTATCAACCCCGTCCTTGCCCGGCATTTTCCAGTCAAGGATTACGACAGAAAAGTCTTGTGCGGCAGCCTTTGCTTCTGCCACCCGTCTTACGGCGGTATCTCCGTCAAGTACATACTCTGCGTCCATATTGAGGCTTTTCAGGATCTCACAGGCGCTTTCACAGGCTGTCTGTTCGTCATCTACGACAAGTACCGGGAGGGTGGCGAATGCATCAATGTCTGCCTGGGTAACATCATCCAGCTGCAGATAGACCATGACCGTGAATTTGGAGCCTTTGCCCAATGTACTTTCTACCTGGATATCTCCGTTCATCATCCGCGCAATATTGACAGCTATGGTCATGCCGAGGCCGGTTCCCTCGATCTTCCCAGTACGGGAAAATGGCTCGAAGATCTTTTCAATATAATCCTTTTCCATACCGATGCCGGTGTCCTCAAAAGTGAACTTGTAAAGTCCGCTGCCGGTTATGTGGGAGGGGGCTTCTTCGATATGGATACTGATCTTGCCGCCGGAAGGTGTAAATTTGATGGCGTTCCCCATAATATTCATAAAGATCTGCTGCAGGCGCTGTTCGTCTCCGATGACGTCTTCATGCTCCAGTTTTGCAATACTTGCACTGAATTCAAGCCCTTTTGCGTCCATCTGTGAGTGGAATACTGTCAGCAGGCTCTCTATCGTATCCGACAGATTAAAAGCACTTTCCGTCAGGCTCACCTTTCCGCTTTCAATCCGGCTCATATCCAGAACTTCATTGATCAGGCCGAGAAGGTGCTTGCTGGAAATGGTAATTTTGCCCAGGGCATCAAGTACCCGTTCTCTTTCATCAATATGCATACCTGCAACAGCAGTCATACCCAAAATGGCGTTCATAGGCGTGCGGATATCGTGGCTCATCCGGGAAAGGAAGTCACTTTTGGCAAGATTGGCAGTTTCTGCCCGTTCTGCTGCCAGAGCCAGCATTTCCTTTTGTTCTTCCTCACGGTGGATAATATCATCAATGCTTCGGACAGTCAGCGTAAGTGCAGAAGGTTGATTTTCTTCCATCTCAGCTACTGTAATAACAGCGGAGCACCATTCATATTTATTTTTCTTGTTCATCCGCTTATATTGGATTTCTATGTGGTTTTCGGAGCCCAGCTGTTCTAATATGTTGGACAGATCCAAAAATGAGCGAACCTGTTCCCGGTGCTCCTCACATATGAGGTTTGAAGCAAATCGGCTGGATACAAAATCATTAGTATAATCCCCGGATTCGGAGTCTTTGCCAAGGTGGGGATAAAGCATCTCGTACCGTCCGCTTTTTATGTCTATATAGTAGATGGACTGGTATGCCCGTGCAGTACCGTTCATGGCATTCTGGTAGATTCTGCTCCACCCGGCGATCAGGTCACGTTCTTCTACAAGATTCAGAGTGTTTCTTTCCTGCTTGTAATCCCGCATTGCATTGAAGAGGACAAGAAGGAAGCCAAGCACCACGAGGGTAATGCTGATATAGTTAAAGGTGTCGGCTCCGGACAGTATTTCGTCCTCGGGGATGGTCAGAAGCGCCGTCCATCCATTCTGCATGTGGTGGCAGTAAACGTTCCGTGTATCTCCGTCCAGCGATGTAATGTTTTCCAGAACCTGGTTTTCTTCTTCTTTGTCTGCACTTGCCATGAAGCTGTCTACTAATTCCTGATATTCTTCATATTGGTGGTTCATGGAGGTTTTATAATATAGTAAGGTTCCCTCACTTCCTAATAAATAGTAGGATGCATTGCGCGGCAGTTTCAAATTCCGGTTATTGATCCCGAAATAAGAAAGCTTCATGTCAATGGCCAGAAAATTCCCTGAGGATGGAATCGCTTTGCATATGGTGACAATCGGCTCTCCGGTAAGCGCGTCTGTGTATGCAGGGGAGATATAGGTCTCCCCGTTTGCCGCCATGGCTCCCTGGTAATAATCGGTGTCCTTGACATTATAATCAGTCATAGTTTCTATGAGGGGATTGTTTGACACGATCTCCGTTCCGCCGAGCGCTTTGCCGTAAACCTGGATATTATCTTCTCCATAAATATCGGTCAGACCGTTCATAAATGGATAGAGTCCCTCACGAAGCTCTTTTATGGAGATATTTTCACCCTCACGTTCTTCAATATAGTTAATACTGATCGTCAGGATCGTTTCGCAGGCGCGGATATTGCTTTCCTCCGCCGATGAATAGTTTTCCACCAGCGTAAGCCCCATCTTATTCGTATTCTCCATCAGAGATCTGCGCAGGATATTTGTACAAAGTACAATTATGAGAATAAACATAAATAATACAATGATATTGTCCCGCATTTTTCTGATAATCTGTATTTTTTTCCTTTTGCTCATGGTTCTGTAATCCTTTTCTTTATTGATTGTATGTAATATTTTACCCTTTCTTGGAGGGAAAATCAATGTTAAGGAGTATGAAATTATTTGCTTATTAAAAATTGGATTATCTTAGATAAGGATGGATCGTTCGTGACTGCTGTGGTAAACTGAAAGGGGAAAAGAAAGAAGGACATCGTATGCTGCCGAAAACTGCTTATCCAGAGGATGTTTGCAGCCTATATGTACAGAAGGCTGAAAAAGTGAAAGGAGTTATGCTATGGAAACAATTAAAATAGAAAATCTGACAAAATATTACGGAAAAGCCCGCGGCATAGAGCAGGTGAGCCTGACCGTTAAGGCAGGCGAATTCTTCGGGTTTATCGGGCCGAATGGAGCTGGGAAGTCTACGACGATCCGAACCTTGCTGGGACTTATAAAGCCGACTTCCGGGACAGCTTCTGTCTGTGGATTGCATATTGATACGGACAGAGAGAGAATCCTTGGTGCTGTGGGCTACCTGCCCTCGGAAGCTGTGTTTTATCCGAGAATGCGTGTGAAGGATGTACTGAAGCTGTCTGCCGATCTGCGGAAGAAGGACTGTGAGGATGCGGCTGACGGGCTTTGTGAGCGGCTTAGGCTGGATACTTCACGGAAGGTAGAGGAACTGTCTTTCGGCAACCGCAAGAAAACCGCTATCGTCTGTGCGCTGCAGCATGAGCCGGAACTGTTGATTCTGGACGAGCCTACCAGCGGTCTTGACCCGCTGATGCAAAAGGAATTTTTTGATATCCTCCGTGAAAGAAATCAGCTTGGAACAACAGTGTTCATGTCCAGCCATATCCTGCCGGAAATACAGCGGAATTGTACGAGGGCTGCCATTATCCGAGAGGGAAGGATTATTGCATGTGACCGTGTGGAGGTACTTGCAAAAACGAATACCAGGAGAGTTGCTGTACGCGGGAGCGTGAGACTCGAAGGGCTTGACGGAATCCGTGACAGGCAGGAGTCTGACGGGACGGTCAGTTTTTTGTACAGTGGGGATATTAAACAATTGCTTCGTTCTCTGGTTGACGGGCATATTGAGGATATTTCCATTTCCGAGCCGGATCTGGAGGAAATATTTTCCCATTACTATGAAAAGGAAGGTGAGACGCGATGATATTGGTGAAGCATGAATTACGGCAGGGGAGGATACCGTTCCTCATCTGGACAGCCTCTATCGGAGGTCTTCTGGCAGTCTGCATCTTTTTGTTTCCCGAGATGGAAAGCCAGATGGAGGGAATCAGTGATGTGTTCTCTTCTATGGGTTCTTTTACTGCCGCTTTTGGCATGGATCGGTTAAGCTTTGGTTCTTTGATGGGATTTTATTCGGTGGAGTGCGGCAATGTGCTGGGACTTGGAGGAGCCTTTTATGCGGCTCTTTGCGGTGTGGGTATCCTAAGTAAAGAGGAGCACGGACGGACGGCAGAATTCCTGCTGACCCATCCGGTGAGCCGGTTCCATATTATCACCGGTAAGCTCACGGCAGTGCTGGCGCAGGTCAGTGCGATGAACCTGATTCTGTATGCGGCGTCAATTGTGTGCATGACTGCCATTGGTGAGGATGTTCCGTGGAAGGAACTGACGCTGATCCATCTTGCTTATTTTCTCCTGCAGATAGAGCTGGCATGTGTTTGTTTCGGCATCTCGGCATTTATGAGGAGGAACAGCATCGGGATCGGCATGGGGATTGCCATTATGATGTATTTTCTGAATCTGGTGGCAAATATGACAGAGACGGCGGAGTTTTTGAAATATATCACTCCCTTTGGTTATTGCGAGGGGGCGGATATCGTAACGGAAGGGTGTCTGAATATTACCAGAGCTGCTGTAGGAATATGCGCGGGGATCACAGGCGTTATTGCGGCGTATTGGAAGTATGGGAGGAAGGATATTCATTAAAAATGCAGGGGGTGTCAGGAAAAGGTTTAGGGAATCATTTATTTCGTGCACGGAAGAAAAAAGGGCTGTCACAGGAAGAGGTTGTTGAAAAGCTGGGGATAAGCAGGCAGACCGTTTCAAAATGGGAGACGGATGAAACGCTCCCCGATATCTGCCAGTCAAAGAGGCTGGCGGTCCTGTATGGACTGTCACTGGATGAACTGGTGGAGTTTGATATTGACATCAAAGAGGTACAGGAAGTGATTGACCGGACTAGTGAGGAAGTATCGGATAAGGTTGACTGGACGAAAGCATGGAGCAGAAAATATCCGGTTCTGTCCCGGTATCAGGAGGAAGTGGATACGGCCTGTTATGCGGCGGAGCTGGATAAGCTGTTAAGGGATCTGGAAAAGAAATACGGGTACAATGAACTGGATTCTATGCTTGTCCTAAAAGATATCCTGGCGTCTGTCTGGAAGGGCAGGAAGATTTAACGACTGTCCTAAGAAAAGAATGGGGATATGACGGACTTGTTATGACAGATTGGGAGGCACGGATGAAGAAGAAGGAAGTCCTGCCAGTGATAAAAATACGACTGCTATGATACAAGCTCAGAATGATTTGTATATGATAGTCAAGGATTCACAGAATAACAGTAAGGGGGATAATACTTTGGAAGGGATACATACGGGGAAAATCAGTAGGGGCGAGCTTGTAAGAAATGCGGCTAATATATGCCGGGTTCTAATGAAAAAAGATATATTCAAAGGAGAATGTTATGAAAACCATTGTCAAGGATATGCTGTATGATTTCCGAGAGCAGGCATTTTTATCGGATTTGTAGGCTTTTACCATTAAATGGGTATTGCAGGATGAATATAGTAATATTATTATGTACAAAGAAGATGAGCTGATTAAATTGGGACAATATAATGCTGTGGGAGGATGCTGTTAAATGAATCAGTATAAGATTATGCTTGTTGATGATGAGCCGGATATATTGGATTTGATTGAAAAAGCTTTAAACATAGAGGGGTTTTACAATATTACGAAAATTGACAATGGGATTTCTGCTGTAACTACGTGCAGGGAAATGCAGCCGGATGTGATGGTTTTAGATGTCATGCAGCCAGATATAGACGGGTATGAAGTGTGTAAACAGATTCGGGAGTTTTCCCACTGCCCTGTTCTGTTCCTTTCTTCAAAAAATGATGAACTGGATAAAATACTTGGACTGGCTGTCGGAGGTGATGACTACGTTACAAAGCCGTTCAGCCCGAAAGAAATCGCATACAGGGTAAAAGCAAGCTTGCGCCGCGCAGAATACAGACAAGCTCCAATCCGGGATATTTCTGTTAAAATCGGCGAACTGACGATAGACACTGACGGCTGCAGGGTTGTGAAGAATGGAAAAGAAATCGAGCTGACCGCGCGGGAATTTGAAATTTTGCGGTATCTGGCGGAGAACCTGGGACGGGTAATCAGCCGGGAACACTTGTATGAAACGATCTGGGGCGAGGACAGCTTTGGGTGTGATAATACGATGATGGTGCATATCCGTCATCTGCGTGAAAAAATAGAGGAAAACCCTGCGGCGCCCAGATATATTATCACAATGAAAGGCCTAGGTTATAAGCTGGTAAATCCATATGAAAAATAAAAAGAGACGAAATCCATTTTTGCGAATCTTCATTTTCGTGGCGGTATTGCTTCTTATCGCTGCCTCTGCCGCAATCGGTATGTTTTATTATATTTTCGGGATCACTGAGCCGGAGGGATTAAGTCTTGCTTCATGGCCCAATAATTGGTTTACAGATAATTTTTCTATATGGATGGGGAACGATAACGGCGAGATCAAGATAGAAGAAAAGGGGCTTGAGCGGCTGGATGAATACGGGCTGTGGCTTCAGGTCATTGATGAGACAGGGCAGGAAGTTTACTGTCACAACAAGCCTGAGAATTACCCGGAAAGATACTCTGCGTCTGAGCTGATTTCACTTTCCGGGGGCGCTTATGAGCAGGGGTATACGGTTTTTGTGAGCAGTTATGAAAGTCCTGAAGGAACATGGAGTTATCTGATCGGGTTTCCTTATGCCATAGGAAAACATATGCTTTATTACAACGGGGAACATGTCGGACGGCTTTCGCTTTTGTTCCTCATGGGAATCTCCTTTATCTTGTGCTCCGTTCTTCTGTTCATGGTTTGTTATGGCTTCTGGCTTACCAGGCATCTTGGCAGGATAGCAAAGGGTATCGGGGATATTTCCCTGCGTTCCTATGAGCCGCTGACCGAAAAAGGAGTGTTTGCCGAAATATACGGGGCGCTGAATCAGATGGATACAGAGATCCGCCAGAGTGATAAGATTCAGGAGGATACGGAACGGCTCCGCAGAGAATGGATTGCAAATATTACCCACGATCTGAAGACGCCGCTCTCACCCATTAAGGGCTATGCGGAGCTGCTTATGGGGAATCCTGCCCCTGATAAGGAAGCTGTAAGGGAATACGGTGGGATTATCTTAAAAAGCGCGAATCATACAGAGAAAATGATGAATGATCTGAAGCTGACCTATCAGCTGGATTCAGGCGCAGTTCCATATCATCCGCAGACGGTACGTCTTGTCCGTTTTTTAAAAGAACTGGTCCTTGATATTGTAAATGATCCTGCTTTTTTAAACCGCAGGATTGGGTTTGAAAGCAATATACAGGAATGCGAGGTCAGCCTTGACAGTGATTTATTCCGCCGGGCGGTGAATAACCTTATCATTAATGCTTTGACACATAACCCGCCGGAAACAGAAGTGACAATCCGTATAGATTCTGGTTCAGAGAAGAAGGTGCTGATCTGTATTTCTGATAATGGAACAGGCATGAGTGATAAGGAGCAGTCGGAGCTTTTCAATCGATATTACAGAGGGACAAACACGAAGGAGAAACCAGAGGGGAGCGGCCTCGGACTTGCGATTGCAAAGCAGATTATCACGCTTCATGGCGGCAATATTGATGTCAAGAGCAGGTTAGGTGAAGGAACATGTTTTACGATCGATCTTTCTTTGGGAAATCCATAGCTTAAGAGAGGTAACTTAATGTTAAATTAAGATACAGAAAAGCACTGCCTAAGATAGATGATTTATGCTAAGAGCTAAGTCATCTATTTTTTATGCAGTAATGCATCCGCAGGAAACTTAGCCAGGCATGCATATCA
>CANSCI010000035.1 GCA_947645355.1 uncultured Dorea sp.
CGGGGAGATTTTATTTTTTCAAAGTTCAAATTTCATTCTCTATAGGAATGCTTATCCTCACGCAGAGGGAAGAAGGTTGTGTTTGCTGTAAGTCCTAAGAAAACCGGGTTGTTGGAATTCAGAGTTACCTCAAATGTCTTGTCGTCAATGGCTTTAAAGGACTCTACACCGCCGGACTCAAAGATCCAGGAATATGAGGAAGCCACTTCCGGGTCAAGAGCACGTTTCCATGCAAATTCAAAGTCCTGAGCACGAACCGGCTCTCCGTCGGACCATTTATTATCCCTCAGATGGAAAGTATATACCTTTCCGTCATCACTGACATCATAGCTTTCTGCTGCCGCACATTCAAACTTATTGTCTTTCTCAATCATAAGCCCTTCATAGATATGGTTGAGAACCATTGTTCCGTCAACACCGCTGTTCAATCCAGGGTCTAATGTGGTCGGCTCCTGACCGATGTTGAAGGTAATTACCTTCTCGCCGCTTCCCTTGTCTGCCTTGTCTTTCTCGGAATCCTTCTTTCCGGATGAACATCCGAGAAGCATTCCTGCTGTGAGCGTCATTGTCAGTAAAACTGCTAAAGCTTTCTTCATAATCTTCCTCCTTTTTTACCTTTTAGTAGCATATTTCCACCATCTCGTGTCCATGGATCTCAGGGATCACAAAAGAGAGTTTTCCTGCCTCCTCGTCAGAAAAATATTCAATTTCCCTGCCTCCCGGCACCATAGTTACACTCTTTACTGGTGTGTCAAGATATAAAGTTACTTTTGTATCGTATATAGGAATTACATCCTCTACGACCTCCATCTTTTTGCTCTTTTTCACCGGAATATAGTGAAGAGCATGCAAAATATATCTCCGTTCCTTCTCCTGCCTGTGAAGCTTAAGTTCCAGGGAAGAAGGCCCGTCGTGGCCTGTCAGCTGGGTACCCAGAAGTTCATGGACCACATTTGTCAGAAGCTGTTTGATCCAGCCTGTATCATATTCCTCCTGAATCTTAAATACAGGATGCGCAAACTGATAGACCTTTCCTCTTTTTACGAGAGCCGCCGATCCATACTCATAGCTGCACGGCGTGTGCCTGTGGCTGCAGAAATGCTCCCACGTCCGGTTGAAATATGGATTCATTGTATCGAGCAGCACTTCACTGCCCTCTCTCGCCTCCAACACTGCCCCTCTTTCGTACATAACGAACTCCATTTCGGCAATGCCGGCGGCCACGTCTCCCTTCATTTCTACAAAATCAGGTGAATATTCGGCATCCTCTTTTATCGCGGCCGGCAGAAAGGCGGCAGTCCTCCTCTCTGACTCTTCCTTATCTCCGGCCACAATGCCGGAACGATAGGAACTTATGACTGCCCCGCCCTGATCAATGTATGCCTGTAATCTATCCGCAATATCCTCTCCTATTGGTCCGATACTGTCAGGGAGGATCAACAGGCGGTATTTTCCGAAGTCCTCTGTGGAGTCAATCACATTCGCCTGAATATTAATATCATTCAGGAACTTTACGGCTCCTGATAATTCATCAACTACAAAGGACGAAGATGCGCCTGCAAATTCCATCGGCGCAAGAACTGCGGCCTCTACAACCGGCTGCGCCCCTTTGCACCAGGGTTCCTTCTCCTCTACTTCTTTATATACCTTCCCGATCAGTTCATACGTATACCGGTTGATCTTCCCGTTTGGATGAAGCTGGTCGCCGATGGAGCACCCGCCGCCATAGGCCAGCGCACGGAAACACTCGTACTGAAGAGACGGAAGATACCGGAGGGATGAAAAATCTCCCCAGTCCAGATGAAACTTTCCTGTCTGTCCCGTAAGCGGCAGTCCAAGTGTCCTTGCATACAGTGCTGTGGGCGGGAAATGTCCGTAGCCCCAGGCACCTCCCGGCAGTGACTCGATCTCAAAATGAGTAAACGTATCCCTATTCTTTCTGTGCTGTGTCCCCAGGAATCCAACATTATAAAAAATCGGACATCCGGGCTGGATCTCATGGATAAACGCTGTTATCTCCTCCTGGAAACGGTCGAATACCATCTGGGCATATTCATATCTTACTTTTTTATCTTCTGGATTCATGCCCAGCTTTTGCATTCCTTCTATACATCGTGTACAACAACACGGCTCAATATTCAGAATATCCAGGAACAGTCCGTCCACCTTCCCAAAATGATCGAAAATGTCCAGCAAATGCTGTTTAAAAAACTCCACATATGGTGAATTCAGGCAAATATTCCTGTAAAATCCACTCTGAAACTGAGAAACACGGAACGGTGCCCCCGACTCATCAATACACAGCCAGTCATAATGTTCATGAGCAATCTTGTCATCCCACTGTATAGGCGTATAGATGGGCACCTTAATCCCCCGCTGATGACAAGCCTCAATCTGTTCCTTTAAAAGATCCTTTCTCTCTAAATTCGGATGAATCCTCTCCGGCATTGCCTTTGAGTCATAATACAGCCATCCGTGATGGCATCTTGCAAAACAAGTAATGGAATCTACATGTGCATCCTCTACCGCCGCCGCAAATTCATCCGGATCAAATTCCGCCCCTATACCAGGAATCAGCCCACTTGTATGAAAATCAAGGTGAACCTGCCTGTATCTAAAGGTTTCCTGCATAACATCCCTCCTTATCTTCTTAAATATTCAACCCCTGCAGTTCCTCCGGCACGAAACGGCCATTCTCGCGGATCAGCACCTCGTCAAAATAAATTTTCCCGCCGCCGTATTCCGGTGTCTGTGCAAGGACCAGATCCCAGTGGATCTCAGAGATATTGCCATTGCTTGCACCTTCGCAGAAATTGCCCGGCGTCAGATGAATGCTTCCCCACATCTTCTCATCAATACTGCCGTCATTTGTACATTTCCGGACATTCGGATTAATTCCAAAAGAAAATTCACCTGTATAGCGGGAACCTTCATCTGTATCCAGAATCCAGTTCAATTCCTCCGTATGGTTTGACGTAGCCTCTACGATCTTTCCATCCTTAAATACCAGTCTGATATTTTCAAAACAAATATCCCGGTAAACAGACGGCAGGTTAAATGTGATTACCCCATTCACAGAGTCCCTTACAGGCGCCGTAAATACTTCGCCGTCCGGAATATTCATTTCCCCGCAGCACCGTACAACAGGAATATCTTTAATTGAAAATGTAAGATCTGTGCCCGGACCTTCAATATGTACGCGGTCCGTACGCTCCATCAGCTGCTGCAGCGGCAGCGCATCCTCCTTCATCTGTGCATAATCCAGGTTGCATACGCTGTAATAAAAGTCCTCGTAAGCTTCAAGACTCATATTTGCAAGCTGGGCAATCGCATTGTTCGGGTAGCGCAGAAGAACCCATTTCTTATCCCTGCGGTACTGTCTTAGCATCGCCTTTGCTTTGGAATAGCAGTCCATCCCTTCTTTTGGGACATCCGACATCTCTGCCGCATTGATGAGTCCCCGGATCCCGATTGTGGCATCCATATTCTTCAAAAGCTCCCCATAACCCTGATACTGGAGCATCATCTGCTCCTGGCTGCATTGTCTTAAGAGCCGTCTGTTGACCGAAGCGATCTCATATTGTACAAAAGGCTTCGCCCCTGCCGCATAGATCTCATCCACCAACAATTCAACCAACGGGGTTGTCTCCCCTTCTGCAGTCTCAATCAACACCTTTTCTCCCGGCTGTGTCTTTACACAATAACGTACCAGTCGTCTGGCTAATTCTTTCATTCTTGGATCCATATGATATACCTCTCCTTTTCAACATCTATTTTTCATTCAAGTGGCATGCACAGAAGTGCCCCTTTTCAATTTCTTTCAGCTCCGGTTCTGCCTCTCTGCAGATATCTGACGCGTATTTGCATCTCGATGCAAAACGACATCCCTTCGGCGGATTGATCGGACTCGGAACCTCTCCCTCCAGCATGATCCTGCTCTTTTCCTTATCCTTATAAGGATCCGGTATTGCCGACAAAAGTGCCTGCGTATACGGATGCTGCGGATTCTCGTAAAGTTCGTCACTTTCTGCGATCTCAACAAGCTGCCCCAGATACATGACTCCGATTCTGTCGGAAATATGGCGAACCATAGAAAGATCATGGGCAATAAACAGATATGTGATTCCATATTGCTCCTGGATATCCTCCAGCATATTGACCACCTGCGCCTGAATAGACACGTCAAGAGCTGAGATCGGCTCATCACAGATGATGAATTCCGGGTTCACCGCCAAAGCCCTGGCAATACCGACACGCTGCCTTTGTCCTCCGGAAAATTCATGTGGATACCGGTTGGCGTGCTCCTGTTTAAGCCCTACGTCCTCCAGAAGCTTCGCAATCCGATCCTGCCGCTCTTTTCCGCTTGCCAGTCTGTGGATATCCAGCGGTTCACCTATAATATCACTGACCGTCATTCTGGCATTCAGTGAAGAATATGGATCCTGGAAGATCATCTGCATCTTCTTCCGGTACGGCAACAGTTCTCTTTCCCGCATCCTGCTGATATCCGTCCCCTCAAAGAGTATCTCACCTTCTGTCACATCGTACAGGCGGATCAAAGTTCTTCCTGTGGTAGATTTTCCGCAGCCGGATTCTCCTACAAGACCAAATGTCTCACCTTTATAAATTGTAAAATTCACATTGTCCACAGCCTTAACATACTGCATGCTGCCTTTCCCGAATCCTTTTTTTACCGGGAAATATTTTTTCAGTCCGTTAACCTTAAGTAATTCTTTCTTTTCCATCATTCAATCCCCCCTTCCTTCAGCAATGCCTGAACCTGAGGATTGCAAAGATGACATGCACACCTGTGCTTTTCTCCGATCTCCCATTCCTGGCTCGCGCCTTCCATACAAAGGTTCATGGTACTCGGACACCGGAAAGCAAACGGGCATCCGTCAAATGGCGTGATCAGATCCGGAGGCGAACCCTCGATCGGCTTCAGCCGTTCTCGGCTTCCCTTTTTTACATTCGGAATAGAGCGCAGAAGTCCTTTTGTATATGGGTGTCCGGGAGCATCAAAAATATCTCTGCAGACAGCCTCCTCCATCAGTCTTCCGCCGTACATTACCTGAACATAATCACACATTTCAGATACAACGCCCAGATCATGGGTAACAAGAATGATTGTTGTATCCAGTTCTTTTCTTATATCTCTTAAAAGATCCATCATCTGGGCCTGTATCGTCACATCCAGAGCCGTGGTCGGCTCATCTGCCAGAAGCATCTGCGGTGAACATGCCAGAGCAAGCGCGATCATTGCCCTCTGGCGCATACCTCCTGAGAATTCATGCGGATAACAGTTGATCCTGGATTTTGCAGATGGAATCCTCACCAATTCCAGCAGTTCCAATACTCTTTTATTTGCATCCTTCCTGGACACATGCTCATGGGTCATAATAGTCTCTGCAATCTGGTTGCCCACCGTAAACACCGGGTTCAGGGAAGACATGGGATCCTGGAAGATCATGGATATCTTCTTTCCCCGGATATGCTGCATTTCTTTGTTTGACTTGACCGCCAGGTTCTCTCCCTCAAAAATGATCTCGCCGGCTTTGATCTTCCCCGGATGCTGCAAAAGCCCCATAATTCCAAGAAGCACCGTGCTCTTGCCGCTCCCGGACTCGCCTACGATGCCCAGGATCTCTCCTTTTTTCACGGAAAAACTCACGTCTCTGACTGCCCTTACCTCTCCCACATGTGTATAAAATGAAATCTCAAGATTGTTAATCTTTAATATTGCGTCATTCATAGTCATTCTCCTCCCGCTACTTTCTCAGTTTCGGATCCAGGGCATCTCTGAGGCCGTCTCCCAAAAAGTTGAATCCCAGCACTGTCGGACAGATGCACAGGGAAGGAAACAGCAGCTGATAAGGATAACTCCTTAACCCGCCGAGCGCATCACTTGCCAATGTTCCCCAGGAAGCTGCCGGTGCACTGATTCCAAGTCCGATAAAGGACAGGAACGACTCTGTAAAGATCGCACTTGGGATGTTCATGGTCAGTGTTACGATAATCGTGCTCATCGCGTTGGGAATCAGATGGCGGATCATGATCCTTCTTGCGGAGGCCCCGAGCGTCCTTGCCGCAAGAACAAATTCCTGCTGTTTGATATTCAGGACCTGTCCTCGTACCTGCCTGGCCATATCTACCCAGTACACTGATCCAAGAGCAATAATAATCGTCTTGATCCCAGGCCCCATGACTACCATCAGAAGTACCACATACAGTGTCAAAGGAACCGTACTTATAATATCCACAATACGCATCATAATATTATCCACTCTGCCGCCCATATATCCTGCCACACCACCGTACACAACTCCGATGCAGAACTGTGCCAGTGTAGCAATCAGTGCCACCAGCAGTGAAATGCGGGCACCATACACAAGCCTTGCCAGCATATCTCTTCCGAGATAATCGGTTCCGAGATGATACGTCTTATTCCAGACTTTTGTTGTCTCAGGAGTCTCTTGGTTCACCTTCAGGGTAAAAGCTTCCAGAGAATTTGCCTTTTTCATGTCGCCTTCTTTTTTAGCCTTTGCCACCTTGGCAGCGCCGGAATAATTAAGGACTACCTGATTGCCGTCAATATCGAAGGTTTTCTCCCTCATCATCTGGTCATCGTCAGATGCCTCGATTCTTTCCAGAACTTTTCCTTCATTGTCCACTGTATAAAGACTATATTCCGAATTAACATAGAGAAGAGTCTCAGAATCCATGCGCCAGGTCTCAAGCCTCGGCGGAAGATTAGTCATGGCCAGGTCCTGGTCATGATAATTCTGGGAAGTCAATATGTATCCAAACAGCGCAAAAAATACCATACATATAATGATCACAACTCCTAGAATAGCCAGCTTGTTTTTCAAAAACCGTCTTCTGACATCCTGCCAGTATGTCAGGCTTTTGCGCGTAATATCCTGTGATTCTTTATTTGTGAAAACGACACGTTCCACATCTTTTCCTGTAATCTGCTTTGCTGTATTATCCATTCTTGCCCTCCATTAATCCTGAAACTTGATACGCGGATCCAAAAATGCATAGGCAATGTCTACCGCAAGGATCATAATTGCCGCGATTGCCGCATAGAACATCGTTGTCCCCATAATTACGGTGTAGTCACGGTTATTGATTGCTTCGACCTAGAATAGTCCCATTCCGGGTATCGCAAAAATCTTCTCGGTAACACATGAGCCTGTCATAATACCTGCCGTCATAGGCCCTACATAAGTAACTACCGGAATCAATGCATTTTTTAAAGCATGTTTAAAGATTACCTTCCGCTCCGGCAGCCCCTTGGCTCTCGCAGTACGTATGTAATCCTGCCCGGTCACGCTCAGCATGCTGGATCTTGTCAGTCTCAGCACGTATGCAAGAGAAAAGCCTGCAAGAGAAATGGACGGGCCGATGAAGCATTGCCACGAATCCAGTCCGTGCGTCGGTATCCACCCCAGCTTGGCGCCGAACACATACAAGATCAGCGTTCCCAGAACAAAGGTCGGTATCGCGATGCCCAGCGTCGCAAAGATCGTGGCCAGATAATCCGGCATCTTGTTCTGCTTCAGTGCAGCCAGTATTCCAAAAGGAATGCCAAGCAGCAGTACAATCACAAGTGCTACACCGCCAAGCTTCGCTGAGACTGGAAAGCTCTGCGCGATCATATCAGACACCATGACGCCATCCTTTTTGAAAGACGGCCCAAAATCAAAAGTGGCGGTTCCTTTTACATAATCCACATACTGCTTTAGCAGAGGATCATTTAAATGGTATTTTTCTTCCAAAGCCTCCAGTACATTCGGCGGAAGATTTTTTTCTGTTGTGAATGGTCCGCCCGGCACTGCTTTCATCATAATAAACGTAATCGTACAGACCAAAAACAAGGTAACAATAATTGAGACACAACGCTTCAGTATGTATTTTGCCATATCATCTCTCCTTCTTTCTTTTATTTTGCTTACCCTACATTTCCAACCCACTGCCCACAAATTGCCTTAACCCTCTTGCTTTTTCCGTCCGGTTTTTGTATAATTGAACCGTGGTAGAACTGGTAGTACCAGATTTATGTTGTGCTTATTCTACTGCATTTGCTTTATTTTGTCAATACCTTTAGACATTATATACAACCCGCCCATTGGTAAATATTGCAAATGCATCCAAACTCATTTATACTAAGCATGGAGGTGGTGTTTTAAATGTTGACCCCAATTAAAAAAACTGGGAAACGAGTTCTTTATATTCAAATTGCCGATGCCATTATGGAGTATATCAAAGACAATAAATTAGTAGTCGGAGATAAACTTCCCAGTGAACGTTTTTTAAGCGAAGCTCTGAAAATCAGCCGCAACTCAGTCCGGGAGGCTCTGCGGTTCCTGGAAACCCAGGGGATAATTACTGTACATACAGGGATTGGTTCTTTTATAGCAAGTGACTGTTCCGACCGATCTGTCTCCCTGCAGTTCACCCAGCTGAACTATCAGGAGACCCTTGAAGTAAAAACCTCTCTTGAGGTTCTGCTCGCAAGTAAGCTGATCTACACAATTACCGACGATCAGCTCCGTCATCTGGATTCTCTGATCGACGCTATGAGTGATGCACAGGATCAGGGGAGGCCCTTTCACGAGCCTGATTTAAAGTTCCACAAATACCTGTATGAGCTCTCCCCTAATGCAACGTTAAAGAATATGCTCTCAGATATACTTACAATACTGGATAACTACTGGTCACAGTTTGGTGATTTTCCGGACGACATCGGCAGCCTGCAGTTTCACCGTGATATTGCAAACGGCCTGCGAAATAAAGACTTGTTTTTCATCCAGGAAAGCTATAATGAGATGTTGAATTATGACATCATGTTATTTAAAGAGCATATTAAAATGAACGACCAGTCAAGTATAGTTTATCTGGGCGAGGTGCGACCCCGCATGTCTGTGTAAGCTTATTTCCCAACCTGCAGATCTGCAGCCATATAGGGGCTTCGCACGTCCTACATCAGAAAAAAGGAGGATATGTTGACATGAATCAAGAAATAAACAACTGGATAGATGATCACAGACAAGTGATCGTAGACTCACTTTGTACCCTGATGAGGTTCAACAGTGTCAAAAGTGCCCCCGAAGCTGCAGACATGCCATTCGGGAAAGGCGCTGCCGAGGCCCTTCAGTATATGATGTCCCTCGGAGAGCAGCATGGTTTTATATCAAAAAATCTGGACGGATATGCCGGCTTTATCGAATCACAGCCATACGGTGACGAGCTTGTGGGGATCCTGACGCACCTGGATGTTGTTCCCGCCGGAGACGGATGGAATACAGATCCCTTCGGAAGCGAGATTCTTTCTGGCCGGATCTACGGACGCGGAGCAATGGATGACAAAGGGCCGACAATCGCATCCTTTTTCGCTATGTTGGCGCTGAAGGAATGCGGTATCCCGCTTGACCGGCGCCTGCGCCTGATTATGGGATGTGATGAAGAGAGCAATCTGACCTGCATCGATCATTACCGCAAGACTGAGGAGATCCCCACCATGTCCTTTTCACCGGACGCAGACTATCCGCTGGTTAATTCAGAAAAACATATCTTCCATGCCTACTATGAATGCAGGATGAAGTCTGATATTACCATCGAATGCGGCGAGCGCGTTAATATTGTGCCGTTGATTGCGGCCGCCGTTGTTCCGTTCCCCGCCGATAAAGTGGATGCGCTCGTCTCCGGTGCAATGAAAGAAATCGGATTTGAGTACGCACTTCTGGACGAGGCAGGCAAAACAAAGATCGAAGTATATGGAAAAGCATGCCACTCCTCCCAGCCGGAACGAGGGAAGAATGCTCTGCAGGCACTGATCTATCTGCTGACTTTCCTGCCTTTGAAGGAATCGGACAGCAAGCTGATCCATCTGTTATATGATATGTTTAAGCTGGAATATAACGGGGCCTCTCTTGGACTGGAACGCGAAGATGAGTCGGGCTGCCTGACATTGAATGTAGGTGTAATGCACTGGAACTGCGACGGTTTTGAAATGCAGATCGATATCCGGGCGCCGTTTTGTACGACCCGGGATGAGATTGAAGGCATTATCAATAAAAGAATTGAAGGAAGCGGTATCGTATGCGGAAGCAGGACGAAATTCGTGGACGGTCTTTTCGTCCCGGAGGACAGTGAACTTGCGTCAAAGCTGCTCAAGGCATACCGCGATTTTACCGGGGATTATCGTCCGCCGGTGAAGATGGGCGGCGGAACCTACGCACGTAAGCTGCCGAACGCAATTGCATTCGGTATCCAGTTCCCCGGAAAAGAAAGCGTCGCACATATGCCGAACGAATATATTGACATTGACGATCTGATCCTGAACACAAAAATACTTGCACATGCCATGATGACGTTAGCTACAAACGAATAGAGACCAAGCTGTGCGCCCTTTAAACCCTCCGGGCGCAAAAGATAAGGGGACGCCGTAACCAGTACGCGTCCCCTTATCATCAATGTCAGAATATTTTATATACTATTTGGAAAGTCCGAATCCTTCCCGCACAACCGGATTTTCATTCTGTTTTACCGGAACAACTGCATTTTCTGGTTCAACCGGATCTCCAACTGTCAGTCCTTCAATCTCTTCGTCCGGACATACTGGATTCCATGCCAGTTTCATAACATCGTCGGCAGTCATGCCTTCCTCTGTAATAATTCCAAGACGAATATAATCCTCTGCTATCTCACGAAGCGCCCTCTCTGTGAACGCATCGGAAAGGCCAAAGTGAAGAGAATCCCAGCATACCATCTGATCTTCTACATCGCCGGTCATCTTATCTGTATCGTACATCTTCTGTACGGCTTCCTCAGAATTCAGGCGGCTGTACTCGCCTGCACGCTTGATTGCCTTTACTACATATTTTGCATGCACCGGATTTTCTTTGATAAACTTATTATTCATTGCTGTTACACAGCAAGGCTCATCCTGGAACTCCTCGCTGAATGTAATAGAGCAGATCATCCGCATATCGTCAGCATAGTTTGCAAGTACAAAATAGTCAGAAAAGATAGAGGCATCCACCTCTCCATTCTCCATTGCCGCAACTGTTGCCGCACTGTCCGCAATATCAAGGAATTCCACTTCTGTTGTGGGATCAACACCATACTCGTCAATCAGGCGGTAACAAATATTCTGGTCAGAGTTGCCGATACCGTCGTGGATAGCAATGGTCTTTCCTTTCAAGTCCTCCACGGTCTTAATATCACTGTCAACAGGAACAAAAATCGACTTACATCCAATATGCGCCCCGGCAACAAATGTCATATCTACCCCATTCGTTACAGGAACGAGCATTGTTGCTATGTGATCGGTTCCCCACATACACTGGCCGGTACCTACTGTATTAACAACAGATTCACCTTCCAAATATGTAGCATTGATTCCATATTCCTCATAGTAGCCATTGACCTCTGCCATATATTTTGCAGATACGCAGGCACCGCCATTGAACAGATAATTGATTTCTGTCCCAAACATCGGCTCCTTCTGCATTGCTTCCCAGTCCTCTTCCGTAACGGCCTCCGGACGTTCTGCACCTGAAGCTGCCTTTTCCTTTGAGGAATCTCCTGACTCTGACGGCTCACCCGGCGTGCCGCAGGCAACCAGTGACAGAGCCATAATGCCGGCGGCAGCGGCAGCAGCCAACCGTTTGAAATTCAAAAACTTCATATAACTCTTTTCTCCTTTTCCTGAAAAATATTTATCCACTAAAATCATCAGAACGGATGTGTTCCTTTGATTTATGGAACAATAGCAAGACAATCTCTATCTCCCGCCGCCAAAATGCAGCCTGTTGAGAATCTCATTGCGATATGCCACAAAGGTCTCCGACGAGCGGTCCCTCGGATATCCCTCCCTGATTTTTATATCAGCTACAATACGTCCGGGATTCGCATCCATAACGATAACTCGTGTCCCCATATAGATAGCCTCATCCACATCATGCGTTACCATAATTGCCAGCTGGCCGTTTTCCTGCCAGATCTTTAAGATCTCATCCTGCATATTCATACGGGTGAATGCATCCAGCGCCCCAAGCGGCTCATCCAGAAGAAGAATATCCGGTTCATTAATCAGAGAACGCATCAGTGCAACCCTCTGCGCCATGCCGCCGGACAACTGCCCCGGATAGTCGTTGCGAAAAGACTCCAGGCCGATGACCTTAAGCATTCGTTCTACTTTATCTTCATTCCCCTTTAATTTTCCCTGCATCTTCAGGCTGAAAGCAATATTTTTTTCAACAGTCAGCCAGGGGAACAACGTTGATTTCTGAAACATCATACCCCGCTCCGGCGAAGGCTTTAGAATTTCTTTTCCATCTACAGTAATCTTTCCGGTCGTCGGATTGATCAGTCCAGCCACCAGACGAAGGATCGTGGACTTTCCGCAGCCCGACGGACCTACAAGACTGATAAATTCACCGCCTCTCAAAGTCAGGTCAATAGAATTCAGCGCATGGGTGACTTCATCATTTTCCACCTTTGCAAAGCTTTTAGATACATTATTTAATTCTAAGGTAATATTATTTTCAGCCATTTATTTTACAACTCCATTCTGCCATCTCAGCACACGTTTCTTGATCAACTCCAGCACTTTTGTAACAATTGTGAATATGAGACATATAACGAACAGCGCCGCAAACATCTTATCGTATGCAGCCCACGATTTTGCCCAGTTCATATACCATCCCAGGCCTGCCTTTACACCCATCATCTCTGCAATCATAATTGCCACGCATGCCGAACTCATTGCTTGGGTACAGCCCTGAAGGATTGACGGCATTGCATGTGGAATTGCCACCCGGAATACCAGCTGACGATTGCTGGCTCCCAGCGTCCTCGCCGCATCGAAGAAATCCTTGTCCACATTGGAGATGCCTGTCATAGATGCGACTGTCACTGCAAACCAGGAACCAAGAGCAATAATAAACACTGCGCCTTTAAACAGCGAAGTAGCGATTACCATCACGATCGGAATCCATGTAGATGTAGGAATGGGGCCTAAAAACTTAATAACAGGATTGATCCAGTATCGTACCTTCTCCGAATACCCGCAGGTAATCCCTGTTACAAGCCCCAGTGTAATCCCGATAAAATAACCCAAAAACAAAAGCCTCAAAGTATGCAGCGTGCATTCAAACAAATACGCCCGGTCAATCCATGCAATATTAATAATGTAATTCATGCACGGAACAAAAGGCTGCGCCAGAACTCCGGTCTTCAGGGTCAGATAATCATAGCCCGCCAGCAATAAGAATAAAGCAGAAAACAAAGGCGCCCTGTAACGCAGCCGGTCCAGGACAGTCTTATCACCGCGTATCTTTTTCACAAGAGCAGCCAAAAAATACAGAAAGTATGCGGCAATCAAAACACCAAGAAAGCCTACATAAGTATATGGATTTTTATTAGGACTTCCATTGGGAACCATCCAGTATTCCAACATAGCTGCTCCGCCGCAGATCAGCGGAAGTACCATAATAATTCCGTCTAAAATCTTCTGTCCCCTGGTCTTTTCTTTCTCCTCCAGTTCACGCAGCTGCTGCCGCGTCAGACTGCCCAGCTGGCTTTTGTCAATGTCTTTTTTAATATTATCCGATTGATTTATTAACATACAATTTTCTCCTGACTGTGACGTTTTTAAACATATTTCCGCTAAATTCAAGTTTAACCAAAAATTAAATAGAAGTAAAATTGATATTTCACATATATTCTTACATTTATTTACAATTTCTATATTTCAGTTGACAGGAATTCTCATACATTATCTTACACGAAAAGACCGGATCATCCTCTACAGCATGCAAAAATCCAGGGAGAAACTCCCTGGATTTTTGCATGCTGCGAATATTTATTAACAAACGCATATTTATTTTACGACTATAATTTCATATTCCCTGGTTCCAAGCCCGATCTTCTCTGCATGTGCAAGACATGTTTTGTATTCTGAATTCGGCGTGGTGTTTTCAAAATGATCGTGCCGGTCGCAGAAGTCCTCCCTGGCCATTGCCTCTGCAAGCTGGCTTCCCGGAAGCGGAGCCGCCTTCAGACAGGCATCCACACATGCCTGATCCAGCGCCAGCGGATCAAAAGATGCAAACATTCCGATATTCGGCAGAATCGGCACATCATTCTCTGCATGGCAGTCACAATTCGGAGATACGTCCACAATCAGCGATATATGAAAATTAGGACGCCCCTGTACAACAGCCTTTGTATACTCCGCCATCCGGCAGTTAAGATCCTTTGTAGCCGCAGAATCATTAAATGCAATGGCATCAAAATTGCACGCCCCGATACAACGGCCGCACCCTACACAGTCCGCTGTATTCACAGACATCTTTCTGGTCTCTTCGTTGAAGCTTAAGCCGTTATTGGCACATTCCCGCATACAGGCACGACATCCTCTGCAGGCTTCCTGGTCAATACTCGGCTGACCGTTGGAATGCTGGTCTTTCTTACCTGCCCTTGAACCACAGCCCATACCGATGTTCTTAATTGCACCGCCGAACCCGGTGGCTTCATGCCCTTTAAAATGGCTCAGGCTGATAAAAACATCTGCATCCATCACTGCACGTCCGATCTTAGCCTTCTCTATATATTCACCGCCCTCCACCGGGACATCAATATCATCCGTACCTTTCAGACCGTCCCCGATAATAACCGGGCAGCCAACGGTCAGCGGTGTAAAACCATTCTCCCATGCACAGTACAAGTGCTCAATGGCATTCTTTCGGCTTCCGGGATACAGGGTATTGCAATCTGTAAGGAATGGAACACCGCCAAGTTCTTTCACTACATCCACTACGGCTCTGGCATAATTGGGGCGAAGAAAGCTCAGATTGCCAAGCTCCCCGAAATGCATCTTTACTGCCACAAACTTACCGTCCATATCAATATCACCGATACCGGCCTCTTTGATCAGACGCTTTAATTTCGTCGGGAGGCCCTCCCCGATCTTTGCACGGAAATTTGTATAATATACCTTTGCTTTTTCCATCTCTTTTCTCCTCTCCTTCTCTTTCTTTTTATCCTACACGGTCCATCGAAAAGCCGCGGCCGCGCACCTCATTGATCTGTGTGATCGTGATAAATGCCTTTTCGTCTATCTCATGGATCATTTCCTTTACAGAATACAGCTTGCGGTTGGGGATTACACACAGAACCCCCTTTTTATTTTCTTTGCCGTACCCTGTCTCTATATGAACCATCGTAACGCCGGCATCCAATTCCTCCAGCATCCTTTTCCTGATCTCCTCATAACTGTCCGAAATAATAAAAAGCTGGATCTGCGACTGCCCCAGGAGCATTACCTTATTCAGGACAATCGTATACATTACCAGAACAAGAATGCCGTACATCACCTGTTCCGTATCCGAAAACAATATCTGGGCTCCAAGGATCAGCAAATCCACGACATAAAGCATAACAGCCACCGGCATATGAAACCATTTATTGAAAACCAACGCTACAATATCGGTTCCTCCTGTCGATGAGCCAACCCTTACGATCAGCCCGATCCCCACACCCACCAGCACACCGGCATACAAGGCAGACAGCATTATATTGTCTGTCAGGCTGCCGATCCCCGGGATCTTCTGCATGACAGACAGAAATACCGGATAAATAAATGTACTGGCAATCGTCGCTACCGCAAACTTTTTCCCAAGCACGAATGCTCCCAGCAAAAACAGCACAGCATTTAAGGCAAGAATAATCACAGACAGGCTCACCGGAAGGTAATGACTGATCGCAAGTCCGATACCGGTTGCCCCTCCCATAATAATTCCGTTCGGCACAATAAATGCGGCAACAGTAAACGCCAGAACCAGATTCCCCAGCACAACCCCGGTGACCGTGCTCACATTTTTTTTCCAATTCTTATCCATACCTTTCCTCTCTCCCGATCATTTACTATTTTTATCCGCAGACAACAGGCTTTCCTGTCTTACGAAATCCCTTTCATCGTAAGTTGTATCCGCTTTTTCTTCAAATCTACGCTCATAACCTTCACATCCACAATATCCCCGACGCTTACAACCTCCAGAGGATGCTTGATGAATTTCTTATCTGTGATCTCGGAAATGTGCACCAGTCCGTCCTGATGTACCCCGATATCTACAAATACTCCAAAATCAATGACATTGCGAACTGTCCCCTTTAAGACCATCCCTTCCGTCAGATCCTTCATCTCAAGGACATCTGTTCTCAAAATCGGTCTTGGCATCTCATCCCTTGGGTCTCTCCCCGGCTTTTCCAGTTCCTTCACAATATCTCTGAGGGTAATCTCGCCAATGCCCAGCTCTTTCGCAAGCCTGCCGTAATCCTTGATGGTAAGGGACAACCCCGTCAGCTTGCCTCCCTGGATATCATCTACGGAAAAGCCCTGCTTTTTCAACAGCTTCTCTGCTGCCTCATAGGACTCCGGATGCACGCTTGTAGCATCCAGCGGGTTGTCCCCCTTTTGGATCCTCATAAACCCGGCACACTGTTCATATGCTTTCGGCCCAAGCTTGGCAACCTTCAAAAGCTGCCTGCGGTTGGCGAAACGCCCGTTCTCTTCCCTGTGCGCCACAATATTTTTGGCAATTGCAGAGGAGATGCCGGAAATATAAGACAGCAATGGGGCAGATGCCGTATTCAGGTCTACCCCCACCTTGTTCACACAATTCTCCACTACCCCGGAAAGCGCGTCACTCAGCTTTTTCTGATTCATATCATGCTGATACTGCCCCACACCGATGGATTTGGGGTCTATTTTCACAAGTTCTGCAAGCGGATCCTGCAGTCTCCTTGCAATAGAGGCCGCGCTTCTCTGTCCCACATCAAAATTCGGGAATTCCTCCGAAGCCAGCTTGCTTGCAGAATATACCGACGCCCCCGCCTCATTCACGATCACATACTGAACCTTCTCCGGGATCTCCTTTAACAGATCTACAATAAACTGCTCGGACTCTCTGGAAGCCGTCCCGTTCCCCACGGAAATCAGGGAGATGTGGTATTTTGGAATGATTTTCTTCAGCAGGTCCTTAGATGCCTGGATCTTCTTTTCTGTAGTGGGAGCCGTGGGATAGATCACCGTCGTCCCAATCACCTTCCCTGTCGGATCTACAACTGCCAGCTTGCATCCTGTACGGAAGGCCGGGTCCCAGCCGAGCACAGTCCGGCCTGCGATCGGCGGCTGCATCAAAAGCTGTTCCAGATTCTTCCCAAAAACCTCAATGGCTCCGTCTTCTGCGCGCTCCGTCAGTTCATTGCGTATCTCCCTCTCGATAGCCGGAGCTATGAGCCTTTTATAGCTGTCCTCCACCGCCTCTTTCAATACCGGCACAGTGTAAGGATTATCCGCATGTATTGTCTGCTTCTCCAGATACCGTATAATATCTTCCTGAGGTGCTTCCACCCTAACCGTCAGAAACTTTTCCTTCTCCCCGCGGTTCAGCGCCAGGATACGGTGGCCGACAAGCTTATTGACCGGCTCTTCAAAGTCATAATACATCTCGTAAACGGACTCTGCCTTTTCGTCCTTCGCCGCAGAAACCACACGCCCCTTCTGAGTCGTGATCTTTCGGATCCACATACGGTAATCTGCCTCATCGGAGATGCCTTCTGCGATAATATCCCGCGCGCCCGCAATTGCTTCCTGGGCCGTATGTAGTTCCTTCTCTTCATTAATGTATGCCTCTGCCGTCTCCTCTAACGGAGTCTTAATCTGCTGGAGCATAATCACAGCCGCCAGCGGTTCCAGCCCCTTTTCCTTCGCGATCGTCGCCCTTGTACGCCTCTTAGGTCTGTACGGGCGGTAAAGATCCTCTACGACTACCAATGTTTCCGCCGCCAGGATCTGCTTTTTAAGTTCCTCTGTCAATTTCCCCTGCTCTTCTATGCTCGAAAGAACCTGTTCCTTTTTCTCTTCCAGATTTCTCAGATATGTAAGCCTCTCATGCAGCTTACGAAGCTGCTCGTCATTAAGCGTCCCTGTCGCCTCTTTTCGGTACCTCGCAATAAAAGGAATCGTATTCCCTTCATCAATAAGCTTGACGGCTGCCTCCACCTGCCACTTTTTAACGCCCAGTTCTTCGGTGATCCTCTGATTAATGTCCATTCTTCTATCCTTTCTTTTGCATTCAACACTAAAATCTATTATAACTGAATTCTGCCATATAAGCAACGGGATAGGCAATACCGAGTTCACTCTGTTTTCTTGTAAAATCCTGTCCTTTATGATATACTGATTTACAAATATGTACTATCATCTTTCAAAGGGGACGTAAATAATTATGGATTACGGAAATGAAACAAAGGAACTGTCAAAGCAGCAGTTGAAATCTATGGAGACAAAAGCCCGTATATTCGACGCGGCAAAACGGATCCTGAAAAAGCAGGGATACGAGGAATTGTCCATTAAAAACATATGCGAGGAGGCCAAAGTTTCCAACGGAAGTTTTTACCACCATTTTAAAACAAAGGATGATCTGCTCTCCTATTACATTGAGGAGCAGCCAAGCATCAACCCGGATCTTCTGGATCTTCCTTCCGGCAGAGAAGAGGCAAAAGAAGCCATTGTCTATGTATATCTTAATTACGTGCATTATTGCCAGGAACTGGGTGTGGAATTTATGGCAAACTATTATACTCCTAAAAACCAATCCCTCAATCCGCTGATCCGCACCGAACGCCCCTACCCGATCATTACCGTCCACAATTATCTCCGGAAATGTCTGGATGCAGGTATTTTCACCATGAAGCATTCCCTCGAGGAGGTGACGACAGACATCCGGATGCTTGTGATCGGCAATGTGTTTGAATGGTGTTTAAAAAACGGGAACGCCGATTTTGAGGGCAACATGAGGCGCTGCCTTGAAACTTATCTGAACGGAGTATTTTAATATGTATACTTTTATCGTAAACCCCAACGCCCGCACAGGACTTGGACTCAAAACGTGGAAAATCCTGGAACATATTCTAAAAGAGCGTGGAATCAGTTACCAGGTGTTCTTTACAAAATATCAAAAACATGCAACCAAAATCACAAAAAAGCTGACCGGAGAATTGGGACACCGTACAGTTATTGCCGTAGGAGGCGACGGGACAATCAATGAAGTGATCAACGGAATCGCCGACCTGTCCGTCACCACGCTGGGATACATCCCTATCGGATCAAGCAATGATTTTGCCAGGGGCATGGGATTATCCACGGATCCGGTAAATGCACTGGAACATATACTTTTTCCGACCCGCTTTGCATATGTTAATATAGGTGTTCTGAATTGCCAGAATGAAAAGCACAGATTTGCCGTCAGCAGCGGCTTCGGCTTTGATGCCGGCGTCTGCCGCCAGATCATGGTGTCAAACTTAAAGAAAGTGCTGAACCGTCTTCACCTCGGAAAGCTTTCTTATGCCTGCGTAGCCATACAGCAGCTCCTCTCGATGACTCCGCGGCAGATGACCCTGGTTCTTGACCATGACCGCCAGATCATCTTTGATAAGGTATACTTTGCCGCGGCCATGAACCAGAAGGTGGAGGGCGGCGGATTCAAATTCTGCCCGAAGGCAGATCCGTCCGACGATATGCTGGACATAATCGTAGTAGCCGGCCTCTCGAAGCTTAAGATTCTCACCCTCCTCCCCACTGCCTTTCCGGGATGGCATACCCGCTTTAAAGGTGTTTATATTTACCGCTGCAGGGAGGCAGCGTTCCAAAGCGAACGGCCGCTTCCGGTACATACGGACGGAGAACCTGTTTTTCCAAAGCGGCAGCTGAATCTTTCACTGGAAGAAGAACACTTACGTCTGATTCTCAGTTAGAGGTGTTGGTTATGTGGATTGCCGTTATCTGTCTATTATTGATGATTCTTTACCTGTTCGCACTTTTGCCCAGAACGTCGGAGCACAAACGGATGAACAGGTACAAACATACGATGTTTGCCCACAGGGGATACCACTGTATAGAAAAAGGGATCCCCGAAAATTCCATAAAAGCTTTTAAGGCTGCCGTCGCAAATGACTATGGGATCGAACTGGATGTGCACCTTACACGTGACGGATACCCGGTAGTTTTTCACGACGATACTCTGAACCGTGTATGCGGCTGTCCGGGTTCCGTTGAATCCATGACCCTGGAACAGTTAAAAAACTGCCGTCTGCTTGGAACTTCTGAGGGGATTCCCCTTTTCAGTGATGTCCTTGCCCTGGTAAACGGAAAGGTTCCGCTTCTTATAGAGCTTAAGATTCCCGGCCGCTCTCTGAAAGTATGCCAAAAAACCTATGAACTCCTGAAAGCTTACTCCGGGGACTATCTCATACAATCTTTCAATACTCTGGGGATTCACTGGTTTCGCCTGCACGCCCCGGAAATATTGCGGGGGCAGCTTGCCTCCCGCCTTACGAAAAGCAGATCAAGGGAGCCCTGGATCTTAAAATTCTTTACGGAACATCTGATGTGCAACCTTCTGGGACGGCCTGATTTTATCTCTTATAAGCTTGCTGATCTTCCGCAGTTTGAAGTCGGTCTGCTCCGGCATCTCTTCCATGTATCTACGGCAGTATGGACACTCAGGACGAGAGAAGCCCTGAAAGAGGGGGTTCTGCACTATGATATGCAGATTTTCGAAAAAGGCAGTGAAAATTATTAAGAATAGGTGAAGTGCCTTGTTGATTTATTTTTTTCATGTTATAATCCGTTCAGAATTGTAATTCTCAGGGCGAAAAAGGGGCGTATTGTAAGAATGAAGGCCAGAGATAAAGTCAAATATATTATAAAAAAATACAGCCATGCGTGGGTTCTTTTATATGTATTTATCTACATGCCCTGGTTTATTTATCTGGAACGGCATGTAACTGACCAGTATTATGTCATACATTCAAAGCTGGATGACTATATTCCTTTTGTAGAGTATTTTATTGTTCCATATTTGTTATGGTTTTTCTTTATTGCAATTGTTCTTGCATATTTCTTTTTTACTGACAAAAGGGGATTTTATAAGCTGACGGCTTTTTTATTTACGGGAATGACCGTGTTCCTGGTTATATGCACCATATTCCCCAATGGCCTGGATCTTAGGCCGGATACCTTTGCGCGGGACAATATATTTGTCGACCTGGTTAAGCATCTGTACCAGACAGATACCCCTACCAATGTACTGCCAAGTATCCATGTATTTAATTCTCTCGGAGCCATGATTGCCATTGCGCGCAGCAAAAAGCTGGCAAAATACAAAGGCCTGCGGATTGCACTCTATGCATTTGCCCTTTTGATTATTATGTCAACGGTATTTTTAAAGCAGCATTCTATTATCGACGTGATTGCAGCATTTGCCATGGCCTGCGTCATATATCCGCTGGTCTATGGAGTAGAAGCCAAAAAGGCCGCAAAGGTGGCCCATCAGCCAACCTAAGCGCTTATTTCGGCATATATGCTTCAAAAGCCGCCGGAATCGGATATGTCTTTTGAATTTCCTCAGGGTGGACAAAAAGAAAGTTCTTTTTGTTCATCCTTTCTAGTTCATCCACACGTATATCATAACCGATCATATGCCATTCTACATGACTGAATATGTGCTTAGCCGGGGGCAATTCTTTAATGCGGACAGGCATAAGGCCAATCTCTTTGCAGTACTTTTCTACTTCTTCCCGATCTTTGCTGCCCGGAAGTCCCGGAAGTTCATAGAGGCCTGCTAAAAGCCCTTTGTCTCCACGTTTTCTGACTGCTATCTTCTCCTCATCCCTGAATACAAGGATTGTTTTCTTCTCGATCCGGCGCTCCTTCGCCTTTGTCTTAACCGGAAATTCTAAAACTCTGCCTTCTTTTTTTGCCCTGCACAAATGAGACAACGGGCACTCACCGCATTTTGGCGCTCCGTTGGGGACACATACGACAGCTCCAAGCTCAATGAGCCCCTGGTTAAAATCACTTGCTTGACCTTCAGGAATTACCTTCCTGATCTCCTGCTCAAAACGAGTTTTTGTGCTTTGCTTCCCAATATCCGAATCATCCGCCAGAAGCCTTGCAGCTACACGCAGAACATTCCCGTCTATGGCAGGCTCCGGCAGCCCATATGCAAAGGAACTGATCGCCCCTGCCGTGTAACTGCCGATCCCCTTCAGCGAACGGATCGCTTCGTAGGATACGGGGAATTCTCCATGATAATCTACCATGATCTGCTGTGCCGCCTTCTGCATATTCCGTACTCTGTTATAATAACCAAGGCCTTCCCACAGCTTCAAAAGCTTGTCTTCATCTGCCTCTGCCAGATCCTTAATCCGCGGCAGTTCCTTCAAAAACCGGTCATAATAACCTTTCACTGCCTCCACGCGTGTCTGCTGCAGCATGATCTCAGAAATCCAGACACGATACGGCTCCGGGTTCCTGCGCCAGGGCAGATCCCGTTTATTTCGGCGATACCAGCCGATCAACGGTTCCGCAATATCACACAATTCAGGGTGCTCTAAAATAACAGGTATCGGATCACCGATCCGTATACTGTCCGGCTTCACATGACAATCATATGCCAGTATCTTCACTCCGCCCCCTGCTGCCTGACGAAGCGCCTCTGCAAATGCCGGATGGGTATCTGTATTGGGGGTAAAATACCGAACGCCTTTCATCTGCACCACAAAGAATACATAGGCTTCATATCCTTCTGACACTGCTTTTCTCAGTTCTTCCACATGCTTCACTGCGCGCGCGCTTGGGGCATCCGGGAACCTGACAATTCCGTTTTCCTCCAGGGTCACCCCCTTCACCTCGATCAGCACCTTCTTTCCGTCTGCCTCCACATATAAGTCGATCCGTGAATTTCCATAAGTGTACTCCGGACGGAT
>CANSCI010000036.1 GCA_947645355.1 uncultured Dorea sp.
TGGTATATAGAAGAAAAAAGCAAGGCGGGAGGAGAAAAATGGAAAATCAAATGATATACAGTAAACCGGTGACACTTGGAAATATTATGAAATTCGCAGTTCCGACGATTGCAATGACGGTCTTTATGTCATTTTATACAATGGTCGACGGACTATTTGTGTCTAATCTGATCGGCACCAATGCCCTGTTGGCCATCAATCTGACAGCGCCGGTCATCCAGTTTGTGACGGCCGTCTCAACGATGCTGGCTACCGGCGGCAGCGCGGTTATTATGAAGAAAATGGGAGAGAAAAAGACGGAGGAAGCGAAGGAGGATTTTACATTTCTCATTCTGATCAATATCGTTGTTGGACTGGTTATGTGCGGGATTTTCTGGCCAATACTCGGAAAGCTCTTCCAGGGGATGGATCTGTCCGCTGATGTGACGGCGTATTGCGTGGAATATTTAAGCAGATATCTGATTTTTACCGTGCCCATCCTGCTTATGAATAATTTTACCCTTTATATGATTGCAAGTGAGAAAGCAGCACTTTCCCTGATCTGCTCTGTGGCCGGAGGTGCTCTTAATATGGTGCTTGACTATGTATTTCTTGCGGTGTTCCATATGGGGATCGGCGGCCTGCTGTTGCAACGGGGCTTGGTTATTCGGTGACGGCTGTTGTCGGCTTGTTTGTATTTGGCCGAAAAAAAAGCCTTCTTCATTTCCGAAGGCCGGTAATTCGAGGAAAGGTGCTTGTAAATGCGGCCTCAAACGGGTGCTCCGAGATGGCCACGGCTCTTGTGACCGGGATCATTACGTTGATGTTCAATTGGACGATGCTTCGGTATGTGGGGGAAGACGGAGTTGCGGCTATCACGATCATCATGTACGTCCTGATGTTTGCAAGCTCTCTGTATACGGGGTATTCCTACGGGGTGGCGCCGATGGTCAGCTTTTATTATGGGGAGAAGAATGAAGAGAAGATTAAGAAGCTTATTGCAGTCAGCTTCCAGGTGATCGGGTCGATCTCCGTCCTTACGTTCATCATTCCTTGGGGCTTACCAGGCCGCTTGTGTCTGTATTCACCAGGCCGGATAACCCGGTCTATGACCTTGCAGTTACAGGAAACAGGATCTGTACGATCGCCTTATTATTTATTGGTTTTAATATCTTTGCCAGCGGGATGTTCACGGCGCTGTCAAATGGAATCGTTTCTGCCGTGCTTGCCTTTTCCCGTTCTTTTTTGTTTATGGTGATTGCCATGCTTGTGCTTCCGGCTGTCCTAGGAGTTGCCGGGGTGTGGCTGGCCACGCCGGCGGCAGAACTTATGGCGCTTGTCTTGTCCGGGATTATGTTCGTGAAATATAGAAGGCAGTATGGGTATTAGCAGATGACGGCAATAAAAGACCGGGTGGAGAGCAAAGCGCTCTATATCCGGTCTTTTATTTTCAGAATCTTACAGGTGTGTTTCTTGGACGCTGTACTGTAGTTTATGCCGACTAAAAGAAGCCCTCCTTCGTAATCAAACTTCTTGAGGACGTGCATGTAATTCTTATCAGTGATTTGCGAAACTGTCCTGTCGGAGCTTTTATCCCATTTCAATTCAATCAGAAGTGCTGGCTTTGCCGAAGCTTTCCGCGGCAAAAACAGGATATCGCAATAGCCTTTTCCACTTGCCAGTTTCTCAAAGCGCAGATAATGATCCATAGCGCTCAGATATGCGGTGATGACTACATAGCGCAGCGCCTGTTCATTGTTGTAATTTAATGGTGTTATCTCAGATTCGTGGATCTGTCCGAGCATTTCGGCAACAAGATCTTCATCCAGGTGAAGTGTGGCGTCCAGAAGCTTGTCTGATATTCGGACGGCTTTCGCCAGTTCCGGCCGTCTGCCTTCCCGGATGAATTCCTTTCTTACCTCCTCATTCGGGATAAACACCTCCTCGGTATTAATGTCGTATGCCAGATAGCCTAAGTGTACAAGAAGTGTAAAGATATCATCTCTGCCGGATAGAGAGGTCATGTCATTTTGGAAGGTTCCGTTATCAATCCTGCAGCGTTTTCCACCCAGAAGTCTTACGATGGCATCCCGCAGGCCGTCAAAGTTTAAGTCGATATAGGTTTTGAGTGATTCATAGGTCTCAGTTTTGGTCCAGTAACTGCCGAATCTTTGATTGGAAACAGCTTCAATGATAGAATTGGGGCAGTAGATGTGTTCCGTCTTGTCAGGGAAATACCCATCATACCATTTGCGTGCCGTCTCAAATTCAAGATTATATTTTGTGCACAGATGATAGACTTCATCATCTGTGAAGCCTATAAATCTTGCAAGAGCGCCCGGCTCCAGCATGGTAAATTCTTTGAAGTCTGTCAGGGCAGACTGCGTACCGTATTTTTTGATGGGCAGAATACCGGTCATATATGCCCCCACGACTACCTGCGAGGTCTGACCGCTCTTAAATATGCTTCTCAGCAGCTGGATATATTCCAGATGCAGCTGGGTATCTTCCTTTGCCTCGCGGAACAATGCATCCCATTCATCAATAATAATAAAGAACTTCCGGCCGGTCTTTCTGTGAATCTGCATGAGCGCCTTAAACAATGATTTTGTATCTTCGTTTACACAGTCCGAAAATGTTTCCGCCAGTTCGTGGATAATATCTCTTTGCAGATCACTGACGGTCGCGCGGATCGTATCCGCCATGGAAATGAAGGATGTGATATCAAAGAACAGTACATCATGGCTGTTCAGGTTTTTTTCGAATTGCGCATCCTTAAGGTCTGCAATTTCAGATGTTCAAAGAGGTTCCTGGAGTCAGCGCCTCTGGAATAATAGGCGGCAAGCATTTTTGCCGCAAAGGATTTGCCAAAACGTCTGGGGCGGCTGGAGCAAGTCAGCATCCGGTCACTTTCAAGTACCTGATTTGTATATGCGATCAGTTCAGATTTATCAATATATGTTTTGGATTTCAGGACTGCTTTAAATGCGTCAGCGGGAGGATTTACATAAAAACCCATAATTTTTCTCCTTTTTTCAGATGACTTGATTACTGGGAACAATATGATATTAAGTATAGCATTTGGTCATAGAAATCTCAAGGATTTCACAATATCAAGCCTGTGCCCCCCAGTTTTACAGCTCTTGCGTAAGATGCAGCAGTACTCGAACATCAAAGCTTTCATTGTCATAGGAGACATCTGCAACCCCATGGTATCTCTTGGCAATCATCTGAACAGATTTAAGCCCCTGCCCTTCGCCCCGGTGCTTTGAGGAAAGGAATGTATCTCCCTGCTTCCGTACAGAGCCGTGATAGGGGTTTGTGATCTGAAGGGCGATGACATATTCAGCAGTCTGCCCCAGCTTCAGAGTGATGCAGCGATCTTTGCCGGAGATGTTGCGGCAGCCGTCCACTGCATTCTCCAGCAGATTTCCCAGAAGGACGCACAGATCAATGTCAAGGGAGGGCGGTATTTCTTTTATCCGGACACGAAACTGCGTCCAGATATTGGCTTCACTGCATATGGCTGCATAATGGTTGAGAATTGCATTTACCGGAGTTGAGCCGCAATAAGTGACTGGCATGTCGGAGATATTGGATGTATATTCATTCAGGTATATTTCCAGTTCTTCATATTTTTTGTTTTTTAGCATTTCAGCGATTACCATAAGCTGATGCCTGAAATCATGACGAATATGGCTGGTTTCTGTTATATGTGCCTGCAGTCTGTAATATTGCTCTGCCTGAAGCTCCAGAGAGGCAGATTTCTGAAACAGTTCCTGCCTCTCTACAATACTGTAGGCTATCTGATAAAACATCAGATAAATAAACAGAACGAGGGCAAAAAGAACAAAAAGTACGATAATATACATTTTCAAAAAACGTCCGATATACATCACACGGTTGTTGTAGGGGATGAAATAATAAGAAAACACTGTAAACCCAGCAGGAAGAATCCAGATCACCTTCCAGATCCTCTCTTCGTGGAAATTGTGTATCAGCCACGAGAGATGCTTTTTGAACGGAATGAATAAAAATACTATCAGAATGCATTCAAAAAGAAGCTGGTAAATAAACAAAGATGTGCTGAATATCGTATTTTTGCTTCCGTCCGGATATAACAATATTCTGACTACATGAATAAAAAGCCAGGAAAAAGCGCCGAGCAGACAGGCTGAGCAAAAGCAGAACCAGAGGTGGGAACGTTGCAGCCTGATTTTCCTTTGATAGGCCGGGAAAAATACACCGATGCAAAGAAGCATATTGAAAGGATTAGCAAAATCAAATGGCAGAAGCAGGTAGATGAGAAACATGAAAACTTCCACCACAGCAAACAAAGCAATCACCCGTCTGATCAGGCCGGGCAGTGTATTCCGTATATCCTGCCAGACCGGAACAAAGCATAGAAAGATCAGCGGCAGAATAACCAAAGTATCTCTTGTTGAAGTTGCTGCTTCGTAAAACTTATCCATAGGTTCCTCCTGTATGCCGGCTACTTTGGCAGCTATTTGTTCAGTTTTTCAAACTGGTAATTGTTATATTGTTCCACGATCTGTGTCCGGTTGCTCCGGCGTAAAGGAAAGTGTGCGCCGTCACGCATCTCAAAGATTTCATAGTCCGTTTTTACTATAAAATCCATATTCAGTAGAATCCCCCGGTTGCACAATAGAAACTGGTGTTCATTTTTCAAAAGTTCCAGTATGGCCGAGAAGGTGATGCGATAGCTGGCCTCACTGCCGTTCTCAAAAATAATACCGGTATATTTATTACGGGAAACGAGATACTGGATCTGTGCGAGGGGAATATTCACTTTTTGCCGTCCGCTGTAAAATTCCAGCATGCTGGCCTGAAGCTTAAGCTTCTGCCTTGCGTCATGCAGGATCTCTGTAAGCCTCGAAATCGTAAGATTTTCCTTCTCTACATAGTCAAAGCAGCTGTGGAGCCTGACCGCCCGCCAGATATCTTCCCGGCTGACCGTAAGAAAGACGATCAATGCATTTGGACAGAGATTTCCTGCATTTTCTGCCGTCTCAATGCCGTCCATTTTTTTCATATACATGTCAAGGAATATCAGGTGGTAATTTTCCCGGTAAAGGGTTGCCGTAAAATCCTCTCCTGAGGGATAGTAAGTAATGGAAAGCTGGAAGGAATATGCTTTTTGGTACTCATTTAAAAGCTTTGTCAGAGTCTCTGCATCCCGCCGGCTGTCCTCAACAATAGCTATTTTCATTTCTTATATCCTCTCGGTTTGTTTTGTATATAGTGTACCATAAAAATCCGGTTTTATATTTTTTTATTCCATATTATTCGCGCCGAAAAATAACGATTCACGACAAATTCAGGATTTTTCAGAAAGGTTGTCATATAATTTGAATGTACTTTTGCAATAGGAAGAACGGAAACTATGGAGGTAAGCTGTATTATGACGAGAAAAAGGAATGGCAGAACCTGGCGATATGTATTGTCCCTTCTGGTAATGGGGATATTGTTCTGTCAGACGCCGTTTACGGTATTGGCAGAAGGGGAGAGTATAGAGGAGGATTCAAAGAGTCAAAAAGGGGAAGCACAAGAAACGGAAGTGAAGAATCCGGAAAAAGATGATGCAGGCGGGGGAGAGTCAGATGCCGATGAAGGAAAAGGGCAGGCAGGCGATCCGGCCGGGCAGCATAGCACCTCACAGGCAGAGGGGGCAGAAACGGGGGCACAGCAGAAGGTATCAGTCAACACCCCTGAGGGAAAGACGGCTCTCCGGTTGCAAAGCGGCGGCGACAAGTCCACAGGGCTGCGGTTTGACTATGCCTCACAATTGCCGGCGGCAGAGACGGCGTATACCGCGGGAGGCGGAGAAATTGTCTGGACACCCACACTCCAGGGAGGCACGGTAGTGAGCGGCAGACTGACGCTGAAAAATGCAGTAATAGAAGGGGAGACTTCAGGGATATTCATGCCGGTTGAGACAGAGATCATACTGGTGGGGGACAACAGGATCACTGCCCGGAATGCGGGAGGCCAGACAGGGGCGGGTATCTATGTAAAAGGTGCCGGGCTGACAGTGAAGGGGGCAGGTACCCTGAGCGTAAACAGCGAAGGAAACGGTATCAGCGTGATGGAGAAAGTTATGATGGATGCCGCCAGGCTCACTGTTTCCTATGGATCTGGCGCAGGCGGAGGATATGCAGGAATACGCTCGGTACTATCGGATATCTTGATACACAATGGAAGCAGTGTAAAGGTAAAATGCGGTTCCGGGGCAGGTACAGCAAGTGAGGCGATAAAGGCTTCACAGTCAGGATCCGGAATTGTGGACATAAAAAACAGCAGTGCTGTAATCATCAATGAAAACGGTCCGGCAATTGAGGCGATTGCAGGACAGATCCGGCTGACAGGAAGTGAGGTGAAGGCAGTCGGGAATACGGACACGGGGAGTGCTTCCGGGACATTTAACAGCAGCCGTCTGATTATGGATGGAGGGAAACTGTTTGCGGAAAATAAAGGGAATGACTCTGAATTTCCGTTAATGACCGGCTATGCAGAGATAAAGAACAGTGCGGCACTGTATTGTGTGGACAACAGGTACATCCTTCCTATTTCCGGAGATGGTGTCTGGTATATCAACTGTGCGTATGATGAAGGGTCAGATACGATTACATCGGTGGGAAGGGGATACGCCTGGGGAAATGTAATATGGAATGATAATCTTTGCTTCCCGAAAGGATCAGAGCTGAGGATCGGGAGTTTTGACAATTCGAGCCTGACGATTCCAAAGGGGATGACGGTGGAACTTCCGGCAGGCTGTGAGATCGGGGGTTATGTCACTAAATCCGGTACAACAGGGACGCTGAATGTTGCCGGGACGCTGAATGTTGCCGGCGGCGCGGGAGTGTACAATTACTATGATCCGTCTCTTACGATGGGAGCACTCATAAAAAATACCGGAACTGTGAATGTAGTGTCGGGTGCAGTGATACAGAACCAGAGCCGGGTGGAGAACAAAGGTATCCTTAATATAGAAGGGAATTTTCAGGAGATTCATTATGCGGGACGCGATGCATCCCTGAGTAATGCCGGGACAGTGAATGGATTTGTGGTGGAGGTCAGAGATACTTCCTACAGCTATAAGGCAAACGGAAATACGGTGCTGCGAAAGGGCCAGACGCTGACGCTCGGCAAACAATCTGTCGGAGGAAAAAGGGACGGCATTCTTAAGATTCCCCAAGGTGCGGTCTTTACGATAGATGAAGGCGCGACGGTAGATGCCAGGACACATGTGACTCTGGATACCCTGCAGGATTATCTGAATGCAGAAAATACTTCTATGATCATAGACGGGATCCTGATGCTGCCGGATGATGTGCCGCAAGAGCAGATGAAAGAGCTTGCCAATGCTTTAAGAGGCGGCAAAGGGACCGTGCAGTCAGGAGGCCGTACAAGCTATATCATTACCTTCGACGCAGGAAACGGACAGGGACAGATAGAAGGGCGGCTTCTGGAAGCTGGAAGCAGGATTGTGCGCCCAGCCGCAGATCCGTCTCGGGCAGGTTATCATTTTGAAGGCTGGTATGTGATGATCGACGGGGAAGAGGTTCCGTTTGATGAGTCGATGACCGTGGATGGAAGCAGAACCATCTACGCCCGGTGGAAACAGATCCAGACAGGAAGCGGGAGCAGCAGTACAGAGGGAAGCGGGAACGGCAGTACAGAAGTCAGGAAAAATGCTTCAAAAAGGCTGGTTATTACGAAGGCTTCCGCAGGCGTACAGACAGGGGATTATGAGACTCCGGGGCTGTGGCTCGGCGTGCTTTTTGTCTCAGCGGCTGTCATGGCAGGCATTGGGACAAAAATAAAAAGCAGAAGGAACTCTTAAGACTTTCTGAAAATTTTTTAAACGGCTTGACAAATCAGGCTTCGCTGGCTATCATAATCAATAGTTTTATGTAAATGATGAAAAAGGCGCTGAAGAAGAGGAGTACGCGGCATTCATTCTGCCAGAGAGAGCATCCCACAGGCTGAGAGGAGCTTCAGAACAGAACTGCGGAAGGTAGCTTCCGAGCCGGATGGCTGAACCTGATTACAGAGAAAGTAAACAAGCTAGGCTGTCCCGGAGTCGTTCCCGTTAAAGAATAAGATGAGAGGTACAGGAGAAGAACTATTTCCTGTATAATAAAGGTGGTACCGCGATGAGATTTCGCCCTTTATGAAAATAGAGGGCGTTTTTTATGCCCTGAATTGTGAAAAAAGTGTGAAGTACAAGTTATGAGGAGGAAGCTATGGGACAGAACTTAGAAACAACCTACAATCCAAAGGCCATTGAGTCAAAGCTGTATGAAAAGTGGTGTGAAGGAAAATATTTCCACGCTGAGATTGACAGAGACAGAAAGCCGTTTACGATCGTGATGCCGCCGCCGAATATTACCGGAAAGCTGCACATGGGGCATGCACTTGACAATACGCTTCAGGATGTGCTGATCCGCTATAAGAGGATGCAGGGCTATAATGCACTGTGGGTGCCGGGGACAGACCACGCGGCAATTTCCACAGAGGTCAAAGTAACGAATCAGTTAAAAGAAGAAGGCATTGATAAAAAAGAGCTGGGAAGAGAGAAATTCCTGGAGCGGACCTGGCAGTGGAAGGAAGAATACGGCGGAACCATCACAGAGCAGCTTAAGAAGATGGGAAGTTCCTGCGACTGGGACAGGCTGCGTTTCACGATGGATGAAGGCTGCTCTAAGGCAGTTGAGGAAGTATTTATCAAGTTGTATGAGGAAGGCTATATTTATAAAGGTTCCAGAATCATCAACTGGTGTCCGGTGTGTAAGACCTCCCTGTCGGATGCGGAGGTAGAGCACGAGGAACAGGAGGGCAGTTTTTGGCATATCAAATATCCGATCGTGGGTACGGACGATTACCTCGAGATCGCAACTACACGTCCGGAGACTATGCTTGGAGATACGGCCATCGCGGTGCATCCGGACGACGAGCGGTACAAAGACATTGTGGGAAAGACCTGCCTGCTGCCGCTGACAGACCGGGAGATTCCCATCGTGGCAGATTATTATGTAGATAAAGAATTCGGTACCGGAGCCGTAAAGATTACACCGGCCCACGACCCGAATGACTTCGAGGTGGGAAGGCGCCATAACCTGCCGGAGATCAACGTGATGAATGATGATGCCACCATCAACGAGCAGTATGGGGGTAAATATGCAGGCATGGACCGTTACGAGGCAAGAAGGGCAATGGTGGCGGATCTTGAGGAGCAGGGCTTCCTTGTGAAGATCGAGCCCCACTCCCACAACGTAGGAACTCACGACCGCTGCCACACGACCGTTGAGCCGTTGGTGAAGCAGCAGTGGTTTGTCCGGATGGAGGAGCTGGCAAAGCCGGCGATCGAGGCCATCAAGAACGGAGAGCTTAAGTTTGTGCCGGAGCGTTTCGATAAGATCTACCTGCACTGGCTGGAGAATATCCGCGACTGGTGTATCTCCAGACAGATCTGGTGGGGACACAGGATCCCGGCATATTACTGCGATGAATGCGGGGAGATTGTAGTAGCAAAAGAGATGCCGGGGGTGTGTCCGAAATGCGGATGTAAGCACCTTACCCAGGATGAGGATACTCTGGACACCTGGTTCAGTTCTGCCCTGTGGCCGTTTTCTACGCTGGGGTGGCCGGATGACACAGAAGATCTTCAATACTTCTATCCGACGGATGTACTGGTGACCGGATACGATATTATTTTCTTCTGGGTTATCCGCATGGTATTTTCCGGTTATGCCCACACAGGTAAATCACCGTTCCATACCGTATTCATTCACGGACTTGTGAGGGATTCTCTGGGGCGCAAGATGAGCAAATCCTTAGGAAACGGAATCGATCCGCTGGAGATCATTGACCAGTACGGCGCAGATGCTCTGCGTATGACGCTTGTAACCGGAAACGCACCGGGAAATGATATGCGTTTCTATAATGAAAGGGTGGAGGCAAGCCGTAATTTTGCCAATAAGGTGTGGAATGCGTCCAGGTTCATTATGATGAACCTGGGAGATAAAGAACTGACAGAGCCAAAAAATATTAAGAAACGTCCGGACGATTGCTGGATCATGTCCAGATGCAACAGACTGGTAAAGGAAGTTGCAGAGAACCTGGATAAGTTTGAACTGGGGATCGCTCTTGCAAAAGTTTATGATTTCCTCTGGGATGAATTCTGTGACTGGTATATCGAGATTGCCAAATATCGTATCTACCATGCCGGGGAGGATGCAGAAAGCGCCAATGACGCACTGTGGACACTCCGGGAGGTTCTGAAGAAGTCTCTGAAGCTTTTGCATCCGTATATGCCGTTTGTGACAGAGGAGATCTACAGCAAGCTTATACCGGAGGAGGAATCTCTGATGATTTCTGCCTGGCCGCTCTATGATGAAGCATGGAACTTTACCGGGGCGGAGGCGGTTGCGGAACACTATAAAGAGATCATCCGGGGGATTCGTAATGTACGGGCCGAGATGAACGTTCCCAATTCCAGGAAGGCGACTGCGTATGTAGTGTGCAAGGATCAGGGGCTGTGCGGCGGTCTTGAGTATCTGAGGAATTCTGCGAAGCAGATGGCAGCACTCAATGACATGCTCATCCGGCAGGATAAGGAAGGAATCGCAGATGATGCGGTGTCCATTGTGGTGCCGGATGCCACTGTTTATGTGCCGCTTGAGGAGCTGATTGATTTTGACCAGGAGATCGACCGGCTTACAAAGGAAGAAGCGCGTCTTTCCAAAGAGATTGCACGTGCAGAAGGCATGTTGAAGAATGAGAAATTCGTAAGTAAAGCTCCAGAGGCAAAGGTGCGTGAGGAGCGGGAAAAGCTTGAGAAATACCGGCAGATGACGGCTCAGGTGACAGAAAGGCTTGACGGATTAAAATCAAAGCGGTCATAGGAGAAAAAGACTGCCAGGTGACAGATCAGAAGTTATAAGGGGATAGTATGAAGAAGATCCAGATCAGGAAGCCCGATATTAAGGGTGGAATTCAGAAATTAAAGAATCTGAAAAAAGAGGATGTAATCGTATATTGGAAAGCCAGGAGAGAGAGGCGAGCAAGGATTATCGAGGAGCGCAGGAACAGTGCTTTTGCCAGAAAGATGAGACCTGTGTACAAGATGATGAACCGCTTCTCCCTGGTGTTCCATGCCCTTCTTGCCTGTGTGATTAATTTTGTTATTGAGGCAATTTCCAGGCACTCAGCATTTGAAGCGTGGGACTATATGACAGATACGCCTATGGTCTTTTTATATAATGCTTTTATGATCTTTGCTACATTCTCGATCGTGTATCTTTTTAAGAGAAGAGTCTTTGTGCGTATTATTATCAGTGTGCTGTGGCTGATTCTCGGGGTCGCCAACGGATATATGCTGATGGTGAGGGTGACGCCGTTTAACGCACAGGATCTTAAGGTTGCAACGGATGGTCTTACTCTGGTTAAGAATTATTTTAACGGAATTGAGATCGTGATCGTCCTGGTGGGACTGGTTTCTGTGATCATATGGATCGTCTCTATGTGGAGACGGGGAGGCCAGTTTGAAGGGAAGGTGCACCGGATCCGGGCGCTGATCGGGATCGGGGTGTGCGCCGCCCTCTATGGAGTTGCGGCGGAGCAGGCAGTGGAGCAGCGCGTCGTATCCACTTATTTTGGAAACATTGCGTTTGCGTATGAGGATTATGGGCTTCCGTACTGCTTTATGGCAAGCGTGTTTAATACCGGCATCAATGAGCCGGGTGATTATAGCGAGCAGACGATTAAAAAGATCAGTCACAACGGGGATATCAACAAGAGCGTGACCGGGCGATCAGAAAGCGAACTGCCCAATATTATTTTTGTCCAGCTGGAATCTTACTTTGATGTGGCTGAGGCAGAATTCTTTACCACATCAAAAGATGCCTCACCGAATCTGCGTGCAATGTATGAGAACTACTCATCCGGCTATTTTAAAGTGCCGTCCGTAGGGGCAGGCACGGCCAATACAGAGTTCGAAGTATTGACAGGGATGAACCTGAGGTATTTCGGCCCGGGCGAATATCCTTATAAGACAGTGCTCAAGGACAGGACAAGCGAGAGTGCGGCTTCTGTTTTAGGCGGACTTGGGTATGGAACTCATGCGCTGCACAACAATGGCGGGAATTTCTACAGCCGCGCGAAGGTGTTTAATAATATCGGATTTGACAGCTATACAAGCAAGGAATTTATGAATATCCTGCAGCTTACGCCGAATGGATGGGCGAAGGATGATATTTTGATCCAGCATATTATGGATGCCATGGATACTACCAGCCAGCAGGATTTTGTATTTGCCATCAGTGTACAGGGGCATGGGGAATATCCGGAGGAGCGCCTGATCGAGGATCCTGAGATCATGCTGGAGGGGATTGAGGACGAAGCAAAGCGCAATAAATGGGAATATTATGTGAACCAGGTCTATGAGATGGATCAATTTGCCGGCAATCTGGTGCGGGCAGTGGAACAGCGCGGAGAGCCTTCTGTCGTTGTTTTCTACGGAGATCATCTCCCGACCATGGGGCTTGAAGCGAAAGACTTGAAAAGCCGCTATCTATATAATACGAATTATGTAATCTGGGATAATATCGGGCTGAAAAAGGAAGACCGAAATATTCCGGCTTATCAGATCATGGCAGACGTGCTGGAGCGCCTGGATATACATGCCGGGACGGTTTTCAACTATCATCAGCAGAGAAGGAAGAGCAAGAACTATCTGGCGGATCTGGAACTTCTGCAATATGATATCCTGTACGGAGAGCAGCATGTGTATGACGGTAAGCTTCCGATTACAGAGGGGCATATGATGATGGGGGTTAAGGATGTTTCTCTGACCAATGTGGTGGGTCATCTGGAGAACGGGTGCAGTCTGTACGGGGAGAACTTTACAAAACAGAGCAAGGTGGACGTAAACGGCGAGAGGCAGGAGGGAAAATTCCTGAACAATACCAGGATAGACCTTCCGGAGACGGAATTAAAAGACGGGGATATTATTACGGTTAAGCAGATGGGATCCAGTAATACCCTGTTCCGCAAATCCAACGACTATCTGTACCAGGGCGGGCAGCTTACGGTGATGGAAGGGACAGGCACGGATACGTCCATATCCTGGACCAAACAAGAGGATGGAGAAGAATAATGTGCGGAAAGATGCCGGTAGATTATAAAGGGGCGGTAGACTATATAGAAGAACTTCCCAGGTTTACGAAGAAACATCCACTCAACCATACAAAGGAATTCATGAAAAGGCTGGGAAGTCCTGCCAGGCGGTGCAAGGTGATCCATGTGGCGGGGACGAATGGGAAAGGGTCTGTGTGCGCTTATATTCAGGCCATTCTTCAGGCTGAGGGCAAAAGCTGCGGTTTTTTCACCTCGCCGCATCTGATAGCTGTGAATGAGAGGATTCAGATAGACAGAAGGCCGGTGGACGATCGTTGCTTTTTTGAGGTGTTCCGGGACGCGTTTCGTGCAGCGCAGGATATGGAGCAGGAGGGGCTCGGCCATCCTTCTTATTTTGAGTTTCTGTACGGAATGGGGATGTTGACTTTTGACAGGGCAGCTGTGGAATATATTATTCTGGAGACAGGGCTTGGGGGTAGGCTTGATGCTACGAATTCTGTGGAACGCCCGATTCTTACAGTGATTACCTCCATAAGCCTTGACCATACGGATATCCTGGGGAATACGATTTCAGAGATTGCTTATGAGAAAGCAGGGATCATAAAACCGGGAGTCCCGGTATTCTTCGACGGAGGCAATGAGGAGGCGGCACAGGTAATCAGAAAAGAGGCCGGGAAAAAGGCTGCACCCTGTAGAGAAATCTCGAAAAATGCGTACGAAATCCAGGAAGTTCATCGAAACTATATTGCATTTTCAAGGCGGAATGCGTATGATAAAGATGTTATGTGGCGCGTTCCGATCTGTGGATGCTATCAGGCAATGAACCTGGAAATTGCCCTGGAGGCTATGGAATATCTGCTGCAGGCCGGGAAGGACAGCATTTGTTATCCGGAGGGATGGGCAGACGCTGTTGCTGCCGTTCGCTGGGAGGGCAGGATGGAAGAGGCGGCCGAGCGCCTGGTAGTCGACGGTGCACACAATCCAGGGGCAATAGAGGCTTTTGCAGAGACTTTTCAGATGCTTGAATCGGATCAGAGAGAAGAGCCTGTTCTTATTTTTTCGGCGGCCGCAGACAAAAACTATGAAAAAATGATAGAATATTTATGTGAACATGTAAAGGCAAGGGCTTATATTGTGACAGAGATTGAGGATTCAAGAAGAGTCCCGGCAGATAAGCTTGGCAGTATTTTTGAAAAATATACAGACCGGAAGGTCATGGCATTTGCAGGACTTGGAGATGCCCTGAGGGCAGCATTTGAGGAAAGAGGAGAAGGCAGGATCTATTGCCTGGGTTCTTTGTACCTCGCAGGAATGGTTAAAAAGCTAATGGCAGGAGGGTTCATTCATGCTTAATTTTGAAGAAGAGATCAAGAAATTCCAGCCCAGCCTGGAGGTAGAGGATATTGAGGGAGCGGTCTATCAGGAAGATCTTACGGATATGACTGATATTCTGCGTGAAGTTATCGAGCAGACAAAATAAAGGGGTTTATATGGATTATTCAACAAAACTCGTGTATCAGTCCAATTACTGGTACAATGACGGGTTGAAGAAAGCAAATATCAGGGATCTGTCCGGCGCTATTGTCTCTCTGAGGCGCAGCTTACAATACAATAGAGAAAATATTGCGACAAGGAACCTGCTCGGTCTGGTGTATTACGGACGGGGAGATGTGGTGGAAGCGCTGGTGGAGTGGATCCTCAGCAAGAATTTCCAGTCCCAGGACAATATTGCCAACTATTATATCAGTAAGGTGCAGGAGGTTCCCGGTGAACTGGAGAAGATCAACCAGGCAGTAAAAAGATTCAACCAGAGCCTCGAGTACGCACGGCAAAAAGGGGAAGACCTGGCAATCATACAGCTGAAGAAAGCCGTGACGGCTCATCCGGGCTATGTGAAGGCCTATCAGCTGCTGGCGCTTTTATATCTTAGGACGGAACAGTATGCTAATGCGAGGAAGGCGCTGCGGACTGCACACCGGCTGGATACTACCGACGATTTTACACTCCGGTATATGCATGAATTAAATGAGATACGCAAGACAAGAGTAGTAAAATTAAAAGAAAATGAAAAGCAGGATCAGCAGACCGTCACATATAATATCGGCAATGAGACGATCATACAGCCGGTTTCCAGTAACTTTAAAGAAAATACCGGACTGCACACGATTATAAATATCTTGATCGGTGTAGCTGTGGGCGTGGCTGTCATGTGGTTTCTTGTCATGCCGGCGGTATCCTCGCTCAGGCAGAAGGATCTGAATAAGCAGACGGTGCAGTTCAGCGACAAGATCGCCACGCAGGATGCACAGATCAGTGTGCTTAAAAAGGAACTGGATGAATACCGCTCTACCAATGAGGAGAGCGAGAATGCCAAAGCCACGGCCGAATCTACCAGGGACAGCTATGAGATCGTCATTAATATTGGCAGACATTTTGCCGCAAAGGATATGAGCAATGCCGCAATGCTGGAAGAACTCCTGAAGGTGAATCCAGATTCTCTCGGGACAGAGGGAAAAGATAAATATGACCAGATTACCGGCTCTTTGTTTCCGACAATGTGCCAGAAGCTTTTGTCAGGCGCAAAGGAGAGTTTTGATGTTGCCAACTATCCGACCTCCATCGAAAACCTGGAAAAGATCATGAAGATGGATGAAGGCTACAATGACGGGGCGGCAATGCTTCTTCTGGCGCAGTCTTATGAAAAGAGCGGGGAGCAGGATAAGGCCAACCTTCTGTACCAGAAGCTTGTAGAAAATTATGAGGAAACAGATGCCGGCAGGAAGGCCAGAGAAGCTCTGGACGGACAGCAGGCGGCGCCTGATACTCCCGGGGATCCAGACGGAGATCCGGATACAGCGCAGGATCCCGGTGACCAGGATGCGGCAGGAGGACAGCCGGATACGCCGGAGGATAACGGGACAGAGTAAGATACGGCAGAGAGGAATATAGAAAATTACGAAAGAAAAGGATATGCAGTAAGTGCTGCATATCCTTTTCTTTCGCAAAAAACAGCTTTTGCAGAAAGGGGACATTATATGAAATATCAGGTTCAGGAAAACTGCCTGACGATTTTTCTTCCGAATGAGCTGGATCATCACAATGCAGAAGAGATCCGCAGGGAGTCGGATCATTTGATCGAAAAAAACCATATCCGTTATGTGATCTTTGATTTTGAGGAGACGAACTTTATGGACAGTTCGGGGATCGGGGTTATTATGGGAAGATATAAAAGATTATATATGCTGGGAGGAGAGGTGTGTGCAGTTCACACCAGTGAGAGGATGAGAAAGATATTAACCATGTCGGGAGTGACAAAAATCATGCAGATATATGAGGAGGATCAGTAAATGGAAAATACCAATGAAATGCAGCTTATTTTTGACAGCCGTTCGTCAAATGAATCCTTTGCCAGAGTGACGGTGGCCGCTTTTATGACTTCCCTGAACCCCACGGTTGAGGAAGTGTCCGACGTAAAGACCGCTGTGTCCGAGGCAGTGACCAATGCCATTATCCACGGATATGAAAATGAAGTACATAGCATCTGTATCCGATGCCGGACAGAGGCAAAGACACTGTATCTCGAGATCGAAGATGAGGGAAAGGGTATAGAAGATGTGGAGCAGGCAATGGAACCGTTATTTACTACAAAACCGGAGCAGGACCGTTCAGGGATGGGCTTTTCTTTTATGGAGGCATTTATGGATCATCTGGAGGTCGTCTCAGCGCCCGGGAAGGGAACTGTCGTAAAGATGGAAAAGATCATTGGAAAAGGACGTAAACTATGGACCGTACAATCGCTTTGATTCAGAAATCTCACGAAGGGGACGAAAAAGCGAGGGCACAATTGGTGGAAGAGAATACAGGACTCGTGTGGTGCGTTGTCAAACGGTTTTATAACCGGGGCGTGGAGGCGGAGGATTTGTTTCAGATCGGCAACATCGGGCTTCTGAAAGCAATCGACAAGTTTGACATGAGTTATGAAGTGAAGTTTTCGACTTATGCCGTACCTATGATATCCGGGGAGATCAAAAGATTTCTGCGGGACGACGGCATGATAAAGGTCAGCAGATCCTTAAAAGAACTTGCATATAAGGCGTACCTGTGCCAGGAGGAACTGCAGGAAAAGTGCGGGAGAGAACCTACTGTTTCAGAGATTGCAGATCACATCGGGGTGGAACCTGAGGAGGTTATGGCGGCACTGGATGCAAGTACAGATGTGGAATCCTTGTACAAGCCTATCTATCAGAAGGACGGGCAAGAGATCCGGCTGATGGACAAGCTGCCGGAACATGGGGCGGCGGAGGATCAGGTATTAAACCACATGCTGTTAAAGGAACTCCTGACCTCCCTGGACAGGGAGGAAAGGCAGCTGATCTACCTGCGGTACTTTGCAGACCGGACACAATCCCAGGTAGGGAAGGAACTGGGAATCTCACAGGTTCAGGTCTCCCGGCTTGAAAAAAAGATTTTAAAAAGTATGAGAGAACGAATATAGCAGGCATACCCGTGTATATTTTCCATAAAACCATCCATACTAATCAAAAAGTGATTGGAGGATGGCGTCAATATGGAAGATGCAAGAAGAAGACTCAGGGTATGCCTGATCTGCGTGGTGGCGATCGCAGTGATTGTCGGCTTTATTTATTATTTTAATGAAGTGAGAGACGGCGGAAAGGTCAGTGAAGGGACTCTGGTGATGGCACAGACGGAAGGAGATCTGCCGTGGCAGGAAGCAATGAGACCGTATATATAAAAGCAGATAAAAATGTGGAGGTGACTAAGGCTGACGTAACCCTTGGGGATGTCCTTAAGATCGAATGTGTCAATCCTTCTGTTGTGTCAAAGCTAAAGACCGTAAAGCTGTTAAAATTCCATCACACTGACCGGAAGCATCAGAACCGCACAGCCGTGTCTATTTTGAAGGTGGTGGAGTGTATCCACAAGGACTATCCGAATATTGATATCCAAAACATGGGGGAACAGGACTTTATTGTCACCTATGAGGAACAGCAGACCGCAGGAGGGCCGGTACATTTCCTGAAAACAGCAGGGGTGATCTTGACCAGCTTTACCGGGGCTGCATTTTCTATTATGACCTTTAATAATGACGTAGATACTGTAAAGCTTTTTTCGCAGATCTATGAGCAGGTCACAGGAACAGCCTCTGATGGTTTTACGATACTGGAATTAACATACAGCATCGGGCTGATTATAGGGATCCTGGTATTTTTCAATCACTTCGGAAAGAAAAAGTTTACGGTAGATCCGACTCCTATGGAGGTGGAAATGCGCCTGTATGAGAATGACATACAGACAACGTTGATTGAGAATTACTCCCGAAAGGAGAAGGAACTGGATGTGGATTAAGCAGATAATTCTGGCGGTTATAGGGCTCAGCGCAGGTTTTACAGTCGCAGCAGGTTTGTTTTCTTTTATCATAAGCCTTGGGGTCATATCAGACTTTGCGGACCGTACCCATACGGGAGAACATGTCCTGCTCTATGAGGACAGTGTTGCGCTTGGGGGGATCGCGGGGAATATTTTCTTTATGTATCATCTGTCGGTCCCTCACGGTACATGGATCCTGCCGGTTTTCGGAATACTTGCCGGCATTTTCGCCGGATGCTGGGCAATGGCGCTTGCGGAGATCCTGAACGTATTTCCAATTTTTATTCGGCGGATTAAGCTGACTAAGTGCATCCCATATATTATATTGGGGCTGGCGCTGGGAAGAGGCCTGGGGGCGCTGCTATTTTTTTATAACAGATGGTGATGAGACAGAAGATAGATGTTTTCAGGCACATTGTCCGAAAGGGTCCGTGCCTGAGATACGAAAGGAGGGAATGTCTGTGGACAAGAAAAAACAGCAGGAAGCATATGAAAATTATGTGAAACAGAAGACTCCGGTACACAATCTGCCGCTGAATATGGCAAAAGCATTTGTCACCGGCGGGGCAATCTGTGTGATCGGTGAAGGTATATTGAACTGGTGCGAGAAGGCGGGGCTTGATAAGGATATCGGCGGAGGCTGGGCATCTTTGCTCTTAATTCTTCTCAGTGTGATACTGACAGGTTTTAATGTATACCCGAGTATAGCAAAATGGGGAGGGGCAGGCGCCCTTGTACCGATTACAGGGTTTGCCAATTCTGTTGCGGCTCCGGCCATTGAATACCAGAAGGAAGGGCAGGTCATGGGGATCGGATGTAAGATTTTCACAATTGCAGGCCCTGTGATTCTGTATGGGGTGTTCACAAGCTGGGTTCTTGGGCTCGGCTACTGGATCCTGAAGGTCAGCAATGTCCTGTGACCAAAAGAAGAAAGGTAGGGAAGTAAGATGATAAAGGGAGTACAAAGTATTGCATTCGACGAGTCTCCGTATATTGTCAGCAGTGCATCTGTGGCAGGGAAAAAAGAGGGAGAGGGTCCCCTCGGGAGTAAATTTGACGTTATTGAGGAGGAGAACCTTTTTGGCGAGGATACGTGGGAGGCTGCGGAGAGCAGCATGCAGAAACAGGCCTGTGTCCTTGCTCTCGGGAAGGCACATCTTCGGTCAGAGGATATCCGGTATTTATATGGCGGGGATCTGCTGCGCCAGGGAGTTGCTACATCTATGGGGGTGGAGAAGCTGCACATCCCTATGTTCGGGCTATACGGAGCCTGCTCCACTTCGGGAGAGGCACTTGCCCTCGCATCCATGAGTGTGGCGGCAGGGTACGGGGACTATATGCTGGCCGTTACGTCAAGCCATTTCGGAAGTGCGGAAAAAGAATTCCGGTTTCCGCTCAGCTACGCCAATCAGCGGCCGCTGTCTGCACACTGGACCGTGACGGGGAGCGGTGCATTCATCGTAGGGAAAAAACGGAGCCATGTGAGGGTCACAGGGGTGACTGTCGGGAAGATCGTGGATTACGGTTTAAAGGATTCTCAGAATATGGGGGCATGTATGGCGCCGGCTGCCTGTGATACCATTGCACAGAATCTGAAGGATTTTGACAGAACTCCTGAGGACTACAGCAGGATTGTTACCGGAGACCTCGGATATGTGGGACAGAGCATTCTGTTTGATCTCATGCGTGGACAGCATATTGACATTAAGCAGAACCATATGGACTGCGGGATGGTTATTTTTGACCAGAATACCCAGGATACTCATGCCGGCGGGAGTGGGTGCGGCTGTGCTGCAGCAACTCTTTCTGCCTATATCCTGCCCAAGATAGAAAAAGGGGAGTGGAAGCGGGTATTGTTTGTCCCCACAGGGGCGTTAATGTCCACAGTCAGCTATAATGAGGGAGAAAGTGTGCCGGGGATCGCCCACGGGATCGTTTTGGAACACTGCTGATCGATGGGTGGTCTGACATGCCGGATCCTCTGGACGGGAAAAGGAGGGAACTTATGGAATATATTAATGCATTCTGGGTAGGCGGTGTTATATGCGCGCTGGCCCAGATACTATTAGACAGAACAAAACTGATGCCTGGCCGGATCATGGTGCTTCTTGTATGTACCGGGGCAGTGCTCGGCGCATGCCAGATCTATCAGCCGATCCAGGATTTCGCCGGGGCCGGGGCCAGTGTGCCGCTTGCCGGTTTCGGCAACCTTCTTTGGAAGGGTGTGAAGGAGGCTGTGGATCAGGAAGGGTTCATAGGGATATTTATGGGCGGTTTCAAGGCCAGCGCTGTAGGAATATCGGCGGCTCTTATTTTCGGATACCTGGCATCCCTGATATTTGATCCCAAAATGAAGAAATAGAATATCTGTAGAAATTTGTTGTTTTCTTTTGAGGGGAATGGTATTGTAAGAAGGACAATGCGATTTACAAAAGTATATGTTATGGGAGGGAAACAATGAGTTATGTGGATATACTGATTCCTTTTGCCGGCGGGCTGGGAATGTTTATTTACGGTATGCAGATTATGGCGCAGGGACTGGAGAATGCAGCAGGTAATAAAATGAAATCGCTGCTGGAGGTTCTCACAAAGAATAAGTTGATGGGGGTTCTTCTGGGAGCGGTAATCACAGCCGTGATTCAGAGTTCGTCTGCGACGACGGTTATGGTGGTTGGGTTTGTTAATGCGGGTATTATGAATCTGACCCAGGCCATGGGTGTTATTATGGGAGCCAATGTAGGTACGACGGTAACCGGATGGCTGGTATCTGCCACAGAGTGGGCAGAGTTCTTAAGGCCGGATAAGCTTGCTCCGATTGCAGTCATTATCGGCGTGATTATTATGTTGACCGGGAAGCGGCGTTCTTCCAAAGAGATCGCAAGTATTATTGTAGGATTCGGACTTTTATTTATCGGTATTTCTATGATGTCAGACGCAGTGTCTCCGCTCAAGGAGTCAGAGGGCTTTGTAAATATTTTTGCAACGCTTGGGCAAAGCCCGCTGCTGGGAATATTAGCAGGGGCGTTAGTTACGGCCGTGATCCAGAGCTCGTCCGCGTCCGTCGGTATCCTTCAGAGCCTTGCGGCCGCGGGGCTTGTGCCGTTCAGCGCTGCCATCTATATCATTATGGGACAGAATATCGGAACCTGTGTGACTGCGATCTTATCCAGTCTCGGAGCAAAAAAGAATGCGAAGACGGCAGCTCTTATGCACCTGCTGTTTAACGTGATCGGAACGGTTATATTCAGTGTCTTTGCGATTGTGTATTTTGAATTCATGAATCCGCAGGCCGGTACAGGGGTGATTACCCAGACGCAGATCAGTGCAGTGCATACATTCTTTAATATTGCTACAACGGTCCTTTTGTTCCCGGTGTCAAACTGGATTATCAGACTGGCCAAGAAGATCGGACATGTAAAAGAGAAGGAGCAGGACAGAAGCAAGGTGCTTTTGGACGAGCGTATGCTCCAGACCCCGGGAATTGCCCTGCAGTCTGTCATTAATGAGACAGTGCGTATGGGAGAGATCGTGCAGGAATCTCTGAACATTGCAAAGACGGTATTGTATACAAAGAAGCAGGAGGATATCGACCTGCTGCGGGAGGATGAAAATATTGTTGACAGGCTTTGTGCAGGGATCACCGAGTACACAATTAAACTGGGCTCTCTGCAGATCAGTGAGAAGG
>CANSCI010000037.1 GCA_947645355.1 uncultured Dorea sp.
TATAGAGACATCATAGGACAGATAGAGAAAGATACCGTTATAGAGCTCCCGTGTAAAATCTGTCTGCAGTTGTAAAAGTTTTTGATCCTTAACCCACAGATACATTTCTTCTGTATCCGGCAAGGCATTCATTTCTTTTGCCCGCTTATATATTTCAGGGTATTTTATCTTAAGCTCGTCAGTCATCCCAAAATCCGTCAGAAACTGCTCCCAATCTTCCGCAGACATTGGATCGTACTCAGGGCGCCGCTTGAGAGTGGCTTTATATTTCTGCACGGTTTCTCCATCTAATTCCTCATCCGCCAATTGTTCAATGCCAAGCAGGCGATCGCTTGACAACAGATAGCCGTATGAAATGGTATCTGATGTTCCGTCCCCCTTCGGGAATCAGGAATTCCCCATTTCCATTTTGTGGTATTCCAACCTCTTCACTGTCAAAAATATACTGGTACTTCATTTTTTTCTTGTTTTCTATCTGAAATATAGCTATTTCTATGTCGTCGGACTGTTGAATATAACTAAGTTTCTGTTCCCGGTCGTCAATATACTTTGGAGCAGGAAGCCAGGCAATTGTTGTGCTGCTTTCTGTCCAGACAGGCGTTGCTTCACACTGGAGCTGCCGGGCTTCTTTTGTATAACCGATCAGGGTTTCCATTTGTTCCACAGCTTCTTTTTGTTGTTTGAATTTTTTTGTTTTCTCCAGAATGTCATCTTTGAAATAGTAAAATACCCCTCCGGCAATGGCCAGTACAAGTATCAGTTTTATCATCCTTTTTCCTGTTTTTCCCATAAGTCTGCCTTCTTTCACTTATATATTTGCCTCATAACTATAACCTGCCATGATGTATTTATTGTACCATACCTTTTGTAGAAAAAGGAGATAATTTTAGGGTTGACTTATTTTAACATTTTTCATATAATTATTATCGTATTTGAAACCAGTATAGCTTATGCCGGTATGTGAATGCCGGTGTGCGGAAGCTGCAAAAGCAAAGTGTAAGCGACGGTGAAGAGGAGTAGTAAGAGCCTGACGTTTTCAGAGAACTGCCGGACGGTGCGAGGCAGGAAACGAAAAGCCCCCAACTCGCCTCGGAGTCCCGGCAGTGAAAATGAAAGATAGCTGTCGGCGGGAATTCCCGTTATAGAAGATGATGAGTGCATCTGCAGAGAATTCTGCAGGTGAAGAAGAGTGGTACCACGGAAATCTAAGCCTTTTCGTCTCTTTGGAGATGAGAAGGCTTTTATACAATCCAAAACAGGAAAGAGAGGAATGTATCATGTCAAAGATCCCATACAACCATAAGGCAATTGAGAAAAAATGGCGTGAAAACTGGGAGAAGAACCCGGTAAACGTAACTGTAAATAAGGACGGGAGCAAGCGGGAGAAATACTACTGCCTGGACATGTTCCCGTATCCGTCGGGAAACGGCCTGCATGTAGGGCACTGGAGGGGCTACGTGATCTCCGATGTGTGGAGCAGGTATAAGCTTCAGCAGGGATACTATATCATCCATCCTATGGGGTGGGATGCATTCGGGCTCCCGGCAGAGAACTATGCCATCAAGATGGGCGTGCATCCGTCCATTTCCACGGCGGAGAATGTGAAGAATATCAAGCATCAGATCAACGAGATCGCGGCTCTCTACGACTGGGATCGGGAGGTCAATACGACGGATCCTGAGTTCTACAAATGGACTCAGTGGATATTTGTGAAGATGTTCAAGGAAGGCCTTGCCTATGAGAAGGAATTCCCCATCAACTGGTGCCCGTCCTGTAAGACAGGGCTTGCCAATGAAGAAGTGGTCAACGGGAAATGTGAGCGTTGCGGCGCAGAGGTGACCAAGAAAAACCTCCGTCAGTGGATGCTTAAGATTACGGCGTATGCAGAGCGCCTGTTAAATGACCTGGATAAGCTGGACTGGCCGGAGAAGGTCAAGAAAATGCAGACAGACTGGATCGGAAAATCCTACGGGGCAGAGGTAGATTTCCCGGTGGACGGCAGGGATGAAAAGATTACGGTATATACTACGAGGCCGGATACTTTATATGGAGCTACCTTCATGGTGCTGGCGCCTGAGCATGAGCTGGCGAAGGGGCTTGCCACGGACGAGACAAGGGAGGCGGTAGAAAAGTATATTTACGATTCTTCCATGAAATCAAACGTGGACCGTATGCAGGACAAGGATAAGACCGGTGTGTTCACGGGAAGTTACGCAATTAATCCGCTGAACGGCGAGAAGACGCCGATCTGGCTGTCGGACTATGTACTTGCCGACTATGGAACCGGGGCAATCATGTGTGTGCCTGCCCATGACGACCGTGACTTTGAATTTGCGACCAAATTCGGGCTTCCGATCGTGCAGGTGATTGCAAAGGACGGACAGGTTATTGAAAATATGACGGAGGCCTACACGGAGGCCAACGGAATTGTGGTAAATTCCGGGGATTGGAACGGCATGGAGTCTTCCGTCCTTAAAAAAGAAGCTCCCTATGTTATTGAAGAGCGGGGCATCGGCCGTGCGACGGTTAATTATAAGCTGCGCGACTGGGTATTCTCCCGTCAGCGCTACTGGGGCGAGCCGATTCCGATCGTGCATTGTCCGGACTGCGGCAATGTTCCGGTGCCGGAGGAAGAACTGCCGCTTCGCCTTCCGGAGGTGGAGTCCTATGAGCCCACGGGAACCGGAGAGTCACCGCTTGCTGCCATTGACGAGTGGGTAAACTGTACCTGTCCGGTCTGCGGGAAGCCTGCAAAGCGGGAGACGAACACGATGCCTCAGTGGGCGGGTTCCTCCTGGTATTTCCTGCGTTATGTGGACAGCCACAATCAGGAAGAGCTGGTGTCAAAGGAGAAGGCAGATGCACTGCTTCCGGTAGACATGTATATCGGAGGTGTGGAGCATGCGGTGCTGCACCTTCTGTATTCCAGATTTTATACGAAATTCCTGTGTGATATCGGTGCGATCGACTTTGACGAGCCGTTCCAGAAGCTGTTTAACCAGGGGATGATCACCGGAAAGAACGGCATCAAGATGAGTAAGTCCAAAGGCAATGTTGTATCGCCGGACGATCTGGTGAGAGATTATGGCTGCGATTCTCTGAGGATGTATGAGCTGTTCGTAGGTCCGCCGGAGCTGGATGCCGAGTGGGACGACCGCGGGATCGACGGAGTAAATCGCTTCCTTAAGAGATTCTGGAATCTTGTCATGGACAGCAAGGAGGCAGATGTGACAGCTACAAAGGAGATGATTAAGGAGCGCCACAGACTGGTGAAGGATATCACCGTCCGTCTGGAGAGCTTCAGCCTGAACACCGCAATCTCCGGATTCATGGAGCATAACAATAACCTGATCGAGATTGCCAAAAAAGAAGGCGGTATTGATAAAGAAACTTTGTCAACCATGGCAGTCCTTCTCTCTCCCTTTGCACCGCATCTTGCAGAAGAGGCATGGGAGCAGCTCGGCCATGAGGAAAGCGTATTTGCGGCAGGCTGGCCGACCTACGATGAGAATGCTATGAAGGATGACGAGATCCAGGTACCCGTGCAGATCAACGGAAAAACCAGGGCCGTGATCTCCATTCCGGCTGACAGCTCCAAAGAGGATGCCGTCAAAGCAGGAAAAGAAGCCGTAGCCGATAAACTGACCGGAACAATCATAAAAGAGATCTATGTACCGAAGAAGATTATAAACATTGTAGCAAAATAATTTGAGAGAAATTTTTGCAGATATATAACTTCTATGCGGATAAATGAAGCTTTAAAAAAATTACCACTTATTGGGAGAGGGTGTTATGTTCAATGAGATATGTATATATGAAGCAAAATTAACTAAATTAGAAGAAATTGAGGAGTTAATGAAAGAAGTAGCTGAGTTTTATTTGAAGCAAGAAGGTGTCATTGATGTACATTATATAAAACGCACTCATAGGCAGAAAGACTTTAATGCAGTTAAAGAGGGGGAGTTACCAGTTCGTCTTACGAGAAATGTGGGCAAGGTAACATATGTTTTATACTGGGTATTGGAAAACGAAGAAGCTCATGCAAGAGTATCTAAGCTTGGTGTAGAGAAATTTTATAAACGCTGGAATCGTTGCCTGACCACAATGCCTAAAATAATTCTTGGCGAGAATGTTATCTAATTCAAAAGAAATATTGGTGCAAAATGTATAGTAGAATGCCCAAGTCAGAATTGTGACAACAATAATAATATTAAAAAATTAACGGAGGCAACATGCAGACGAACTATGAAATCGTACGATTAATCGACAGGCCGGATCTTATGGATAAGGCGTCCCGCTGGTTTGCCGGCAAATGGAGCGTTCCTCTTGAGGCTTACGTGGAAAGTATGGAGGAGTGTCTGTCAAAGAAACACCCAGTACCCCAATGGTATCTGGCGCTGGAGGGTGAACGGATCATAGGAGGAATGGGGGTGATCGACAATGACTTCCATAACAGGAAGGACCTGTCCCCCAATGTCTGCGGTGTCTATACAGAAGAAGACCGGCGGGGCAGGAAAGTGGCGGGCACACTGCTGAATTATGTATGTGAGGACATGAAGGCAGAGGGAATTAATACCTTATACCTTTTGACAGATCATACTTCATTTTATGAACGATACGGCTGGGAACTTCATTATGGTTCAAGGCGACGGAGAGGAGGAACTGTCCAGAATGTATATCCATTCATATACCAAATAATGTCCCTCATAATATCTGTCCTTTTCTAGAATGCAGGATTTGAATAATGCGTGGAGGGATGAAAGATAACAAAAATGAGCGCTTTCACCTGACGGTACAAGGATAATCTGGGAAAAAACGGGCATACTTGGCTTGTAGGTATGCAGGATCCATGAAGAGATACTAAGATTATAATTGTAATAAGTTGAAAGTGAGAGAGACTATGGAAAAGATAGATGCAAGAGATTTCCTGCTGGTGATAGATATGCAGAATGCATATCTGCCCGGGAATCCCTGGGGCTGCGCCTCAATGAAGAAAGCAATCCAATATATATTGCATACTATGGAAAAATTCCCTGTAGAACAAGTAGCATTCACAAGATTCCTTCCTCCAAAGAACCCTGAAGGAGCCTGGAAGGAATACAATCAGACCAATAAGAACATTAACCGCAACGCCTGGATGAATGAGTTTGTTGAGGAACTGCAACCCTTTATCTGTGCGGACAACACATACTCAAAGTCAGTATATTCCTGCTGCAAAAATGAGGAACTATACCGGAAACTTCGGCAATATGAACGAATTTTCGTGACTGGTGTTGTGGCAGAATGCTGTGTACTGTCTACGGTATTGGATCTGGTCGACATGGGGAAGAAGGTAATCTACCTGCAGAAAGGAATTGCAGGCGGGAGTGAGAAAAAAGAGAAGGAAGTAGTCAGCGTGCTGAAAGGAATGTCCCCGGTCCATATCCTTTTTAGATCATCTTAAAAAGATTCCGGATGTGACAGAATCGCATATGTGTGCATGATTTTTATTTCTTTAGTTCATCTTGTGCTGGAATGTGGACGGGCCGGATCCGCCGAAGAAATGAAAAAAATCCCTGTGGGGGACGGTTCAGAGCGAACCGATTCCAGCAGGGATTTTTTTTAGATTATTTTTTTCTCTTCTCAAAGAAGGTGTCGATTTCTTTCTTGATCTCCTCGGGTTTCAAATGCTTTAACAGGTAGCCTGCGGGATTCAGGGGCATTACTTCGATCATACTCCCAGGATCTCTTCTTCCGGTCAGGAAGATCACAGACAGATCTGCAAATGCATCGTCCGAGCGGAGCATTTCTAATGTCTGCTTTCCGTCGCAGACAGGCATTTCATAGTCCAGAAGCACCAGATCCGGCCGGTTCAGGGTGATGGTACGGATTGCAGCTACGCCGGATTCGGCAACAGCCACATCATAGTCCTCGCACAACAACTTCTTTATGCCCTCACGTATCGTCAGGGAATCGTCAACGACAAGTACTTTCAGCTTTCCGTCTTCCTGCTCCTCCTGTGCTTCTCGCTTCATAAGGTATTTCTCAACCTCTGTCATGGCATTTTCTGCCCCGATCGGGGTTGCAACACCATTTTCCAGCAGGTGAGGTGCGATTGCACAATAGGAGAAGTAGCCGGCTCCCGTGTTGAACAGCAGGCTGACCTGAAGCTGTTCTTTCTCAAAAGCTTTCTGGAACTGGTTATATGACAGAAGGTTTTCCTCTTTCAGTTCATAGGAGTCTTCCGTTGAGAAATGCTCCATGACACGTTCTACAAACTGCCGCGCAGTATATCTTGCGGCGTGTGTCAGCATAGTGTCCAGTTTGTTTGTCTGGATTCCCATAATCTTTCCGACAGTATTGATGAGCAGTTGTTCCTCAAAGACAAGAAAGACTTCCTGCTGTTTTTCGTTCTGCTTTGTACCGTAGACCAGTCGGTAATACACGCCCCTGCCGAATTTCTCACCATTGTAGGCATCACTGATTAAATGTGATTCCAGATGGAACATATCGAATACAAGCTGGATAATCACCTTCTTCATCGCCTCGATCTCCTCGCCGGGGAGAAGATTTTCCCATTTGCGCATCTGTTTTCCTGTAATTGCAAGATCCTCTGTCAGGGTATGTCCGATGAGCCATCCGGCACAGACGCCGAGGAAATGATCTACTGCGTCAGGGGAATAGTCCGTCTGCTCCAGTTCCTGCTCCAGCGCCGGGAGGGTATTTTCCCGAAAACCTTTATGTATGTGCTTGTGTTGGTCAAGCCCCTCATAATTAATGGAAGCCATATATGCTTCCTCGTCTGCGAAATGTTTTAGCGCATGGCCTTTAAAAAACTTGATTCCTTTCTGGCAGGCCCACTGACGGTTTTTTCCTTCCTCTTTGAATGCAAAAAGCTTGTTGATGATTTTAAAAAGCCTCTGGTGTTCTTTGTCGATGCTTTCTACTCCGATGTTGAACTCTTCCTGCCATACAAATTGGGTGTCCATATATACAAATCCTCCTTTGCTACAGTATAGCTTTTATTCTTTTCGGCGCTCTTCGATGAAAGCTGCCTCAAAATATAGTCTATGATATTATTGTACAACCAGAATTCTTGAAAAGCAATGTCAATATGGGAAATTTGTGCCGCTGTTTGGTAAAGGTGATGGCTGCTGACAACAAAGCATCCGCAATAGCTGAGGCGCAGGATCACCCTACGCCTCAAGAAGTCTGTCATAATTAACAGTCTGATAAAACAGTTGTTTAATCTCTGTCTGATCGGTCGTCTGGCCAAGGATCCACATCATTTTCGCTACAATGGCTTCTGTGGTCATATCGGCAGCCTGGAGGATTCCGGGATGTTCACTGTATTTTTTCCCCACTTTGTAGACTTCGAGGTCGCAGCCCTCTTCCGGAACCTGGGTGGTCACAGCCAGAGATTTTCCGGAATCTACCCACCCGAAGATTGCCTTCTCAAAGGAATCGTCATATTCCGGGATACCGCCGATGCCGAAAGTCTCCAGGATAATGACATCATAGTGGCCGGCAAGAAGGGAGAAGATATCTGCCTTGACCTCCGGTGTCAGTTTCAGCACGAAGACCCGGTCGTTCAGCTGTCCATAAGTTTGAAGTGCCTGAGGAGCCGGGGCAGGTACGGCGTGGTATCTCAGGATTCTGTCGTCATGGATAATAGCAAGGTATGGGAAATTCATGCTCTCAAAGGCATCAAAGCTTCTGGTACGCTGCTTGCGTGCCCTCGTTCCTGCAATAGCCTTTCCGTTAAATACAATGGACACATTGAAGGAATGGTCATCCAGCGCATACAGGATGCTCTGATAGATATTGATCTTAGCATCTGTATAAGGGTTCCCCATAGGTTTCTGTGATCCGGTCAGTACGATCGGCTTGCTGGAATTCTGAATCAGGTAAGACAGGGCGGCCGCCGTGTATGCCATGGTGTCTGTACCGTGCAGGATGACAAACCCATCATAATCATCGTAATATTTGATGATGGTGTCCCGCATCATCATCCACAGCCTTGGCCGCATGTTTGTACTGTCGATGTTCATCAGCTGCAGGACTGTCAGGTCACATTTGTCCTTGATCCCGGGTACACTGTCAGCCAGTTCCTCCCCGGTCATTGCCGGTGTGAGGCCGCGGCCGCTCTCTTTGGAGGCTATGGTTCCCCCGGTTGCTATCATAAGTATCTTTTTCATGTCTGTTTACCTCTCGTATAGTAAAGTTTCTTCCCCATAAAATAAGATATCTATGATTGGCAGGGATGTCAATAGAAAAAGGTAAACTTAACAAATTACAATGACTTTCCGCGGCGTAGTCTGGGGAGGGATGCTTCTTGTAGTTTCAGAATAGTATACAATAAGCATCTGGCCGCCCAGGCGGCAGGTAAACCGCTGGCCGTTGGAGGTGACTACCTCGGTAGTTGAAACAATATTCAGTTGAAGGGACTTGTCATCCGCAACAAGGTTATTGTTGAAGGTTCCTGCATAAATGGTCTCCCGCGGATTTCTGCGGCCAATGATGACTGCCTGGTACTGAGGGGGGAAGATCAGGGGGATCGGGAGATTGGCATCATAAAAGGCCGTTACCTGCATGCCGGGGCGCAGACGAACTTCGCCGATGACATAGGTATCCGGCCCTACGATAAAGTTGTTGATCCCGTTGGAGGTTCTGACAGAAACACGGTGCTGGCAGCAGGTGTTGTCTGCAGATGTGACATTTTGTATAGTTCCGCTGACTGGAACGAGTGTTGTTGGCATAGTTAAACTCCGGTTTTTGTTTATTATATGCGCTATTTTTCTGATTGTGCCTCAGGCTTGATGTTCGCGGCTCTTCCGTTTGGAGGGAGGAAATGGTACAGGTCTTCATAGGACTCAAGCTCTGCCGTGGATACTGGCTCGGACGGGATGAGGCCGGTACAGTCCTGCATGGACGCGGCGTTGGACAGATAGTCATAGGCGTCGATGATCTCCTGGTTTGTTTTTTGTTTCTTATCGTTCTTTTTTTCTGTGCTCATAATAGATACCTCGTTTCTTATTTCTTATCACTAGAATAAGTAGAAAAAATGAATTGTATACTGTATAATATTTCCATGTAAATATATAGAAATATTTCACTGAAAGAAGGCATTTTATGAAAATCGAAGTTGATACACATGCACATACATTAGTAAGCGGACATGCCTACAATACCATCCGCGAAATGGCGCAGGCGGCGTCCGCAGCAGGCTTAAAAGGACTTGCGCTTACCGAGCACGCGCCCGAGATGCCGGGGAGCACGAATCTGTTTTATTTTCAGAATTTAAAGGTGGTACCAAGAGAGATGTACGGTGTGAGGCTCTTGCTGGGGACAGAACTTAACATTCTGGATGAAACAGGGGCAGTGGATCTGCCCCGGAACGTTATCCGATCCCTGGATCTTGTCATTGCCAGTATTCACATTTTGTGTTTTCCGGAAAACTGCACAAGGGAGGCGGTGACGAGAGCCTATATCGGGGCAATGGAGAATCCGTACATTGATATTATCGGTCATCCGGATGACGGAAGATTTCCTGTGGACTATGAGAGGCTGGTGAAAACAGCAGGGCGTACTGGGACGCTGCTGGAGGTTAATAATTCGTTCCTGAGGCCGGTCGGTTTCCGGCAGAATACGAAGGAGAATGCAGTGGAAATGTTAAGGCTCTGCAAGAAGCATGGCGTCATGGTGACCCTTGGCACCGATTCTCATGTAGATGCGACTCTTGGGGATTACGCGTATGCAGAGGAAGTGCTGCGGGAGGTGGATTTCCCGGAAGAACTGGTTGCAAATGCAACCTATGAGCGCCTGATGTCTGTATTGAAGCATAATCGTTATGTTCAGGGCTGCTGTGAACGGAGTGAGCAGTAATTGTGCAGGAGTAGTTATAGGTAAATATGAACAAAATCTATAGACTTTAAAAATTTAATGTGTTAAAATGTAACAGTAAGGATTTCTGTTACGGAGGAGATAAATATTATGAGTAAAAAGATAAGGACAGAAGCAGTAGACTATCTGTTTAGTGCCATCCTGAGTTTGAAGGATAAAGAGGAGTGTTATACATTTTTTGAGGATATCTGTACGATCAATGAATTGCTCTCATTATCACAGAGGTTTGAAGTGGCGAAGATGTTAAGGGAACAGAAGACTTATCTTGAAATTGCGGAAAAGACGGGGGCCTCCACTGCTACCATCAGCAGGGTAAACCGTTCACTCAATTACGGAAATGACGGGTATGATATGGTGTTTGAACGGATCAATAAGTGACATATGTCAGAAAAACATAAAGAAGAAATAAGGGATAAAAGCCTTATTTCTTCTTTTTATCATGCTCCGGATCGGGGAGCTCATCAATTAACTTTTCTATGATCTGCTTTTTCACATATACATCGAAACTCAGGCTGCAGATGAAAGCAAAGGTCTGCAGGCTTTTGCGGTCTTCCTCCGGCACTTCCGGGAAAGTGTCCAGAGCAGAATGGTAGGTTTTGGCCATATCTTTCTGCAGATCTGCGATGCGGGATTTTTCGAGTTTGCAGATGTCTTTGTAGATATCAGTAAAACTGAAGTCTTCTTTTTTGTTAAAATACTTCTCCGTGAGCGGGTACAGCAAAGTTTCGATATCCTTGATGGACAATATATTTTTGAAATAGTAGATAAAGATCATCACAAGTACATGTTCTTTTGTGTACTTTTTCTTTACCGGAGGCGGAAGAAGATTGTTCTTGGCGTAGTTGTTGATCATTGTCTTGGTAAGAATCTTATCTTCTTCGCGGCGCTTGGTGGAACTTAGGCTTTCCTCCATAAAGGTTGTGACCTGATCCATATAAAGGTCAATGTTCGGGATCTCATCTGGTTTAATATAATCAATGCGTGCAATGCTGGACAGGATACTGTTCAGCATATCTTTTGTGTCAACTGTCATTCCATCACCTCGATATAAACATTATATAGTAATTAAAACTGTATGACAAGTTTTATTTCCGATATACCGGGGATTTTTGTGGAAAACCAGAAGCAGTTTTTTGGAGAGTTTTCCAGGCGGTTTTTCTTTTTTTGGATGAAAAAGAGGGAGAATCATGTTATACTATAACAAGTTCTGGTGAAAATCAGTTTCACAAAGAAGTATACACAACAGGGAGGTCAGCCATGAAAAAGACAGATGAAAAATATCAAGCTTATGTCCAGATATTAAAGGAAGAACTGGTTCCTGCAATGGGGTGCACGGAACCGATTGCGCTTGCCTATGCAGCGGCAAAGGCAAGGGAGGTACTGGGATGTATTCCAGATCGGGTAAGGATCGAGGCCAGCGGAAGTATTATTAAAAATGTAAAGAGTGTGATCGTTCCAAACACTAATCATCTGAAAGGGATCCCGGCTGCGGCCGCAGCCGGGATTATAGCAGGAAAGGCAGAGAAAGAGCTGGAGGTGATCGCAGAGGTGACGCAGGAGGAGACCCGCCGGATGGTGGAATTCCTGCAGTCAGCAGAGATGATTGTTGAACATGTGGATAATGGCATTACCTTTGACATCATCGTTACGGTAAGTAAGGAGGATTCCTATGCGAAGGTGCGTATTGCCAATTATCATACAAATATCGTATTGATCGAGAAAGATCACGAGGAGATCTTAAATATTCCGGTAGAGGGAGAGCATGAGGAAGGGCTGACAGACAGGAGTCTCCTTGATATGGAATCTGTGTGGGAATTCATTAATATGGTGGATATCGAGGATATCCGTGAGGTGATCGGAAGACAGATAAAATATAATACTGCCATTGCAGATGAAGGAATGAGAGGGGATTACGGCGCCAATATCGGAAGCGTGCTCCTTGATACATATGGAGATGATGTGAGGACGAGAGCGAAAGCGCGGGCGGCGGCAGGTTCTGATGCGAGGATGAACGGCTGCGAGCTTCCGGTAATTATCAATGCGGGGAGCGGGAACCAGGGAATGACCTGTTCTCTTCCGGTTCTGGAATATGCGAAAGAGTTTGGGGCAGATGAAGATAAGACATACCGGGCGCTTGCACTTTCCAACTTGACTGCCATTCATCAGAAGACCGGCATCGGCAGATTGTCGGCATACTGCGGCGCGGTCAGCGCAGGTGCGGCAGCAGGCGCGGGAATAGCATATCTGTGCGGGGGAGGCTATGAGGAAGTGATCCATACAGTGGTCAACGCACTTGCAGTTGTGTCCGGGATGGTGTGCGACGGGGCAAAGGCGTCCTGTGCGGCTAAGATCGCGGCGTCTGTAGATGCAGGTATCCTCGGCTACAACATGTTCCTCAGAGGGCAGCAGTTCTATGCAGGCGACGGAATCGTGACCAAGGGCGTGGAGGCTACGATTCACAATATCGGTCGTCTCGGAAAGGACGGCATGAAGGAGACGAACGAAGAGATCATCCGGATGATGATCAGTGATTAGGGATCGTGATCAGGGAAGCATGATCGGAGATGGATGATCGGGGATCAGAGAAGAATGATTAGAGATCAGGAAATAGAGAAACAGAAAGGAACAGACAGGTTTGAGCATTTATGATACACTAAATGATCCGCAGAGGGAAGCGGTAAATTATACCGACGGGCCGCTTTTGATCCTGGCAGGGGCAGGGTCCGGGAAAACAAGGGTGCTGACCCACCGGATCGCATATCTGATTGACGAAAAGGGCGTGAATCCCTGGAATATCCTTGCCATCACATTTACCAACAAGGCGGCGGGGGAGATGCGAAACAGAGTTGACCAGTTGGTGGGATATGGCTCAGAGAGTATCTGGGTGAGTACCTTCCATTCCATGTGCGTGAGAATTCTGCGCCGTCATATCGGACTTCTGGGGTATGATACAAATTTTACCATCTATGACACGGATGACCAGAAGACGTTGATGAAGGATATCTGCAAACTTCTGAAGATCGATACAAAGATATTCAAAGAGCGCTCCCTCATGTCCAGCATCTCCCATGCCAAGGAGGAGCTGATCACGCCGGAGGAATATACTTTGAATGCGGGCGGGGATTTTTCGCGGCGGAAAGTGGCGGAGGCCTACACAGAGTATGAGAGGCAGCTTCGCGCCAACAATGCGCTGGATTTTGATGATCTGCTGCTTAAGACGGTGCAGCTGTTCCAGACCCAGGGGGATGTGCTTGAATATTATCAGGAGCGTTTCAGGTATATTATGGTGGACGAGTATCAGGATACTAATACAGTGCAGTTTGAGCTGGTCCGACTTCTGGCCTCCAAGTACCGGAACCTGTGTGTTGTGGGGGATGACGACCAGTCTATCTACAAATTCCGCGGGGCCAATATTAAAAATATCCTGAATTTTGAGCAGTTTTTTGAAGAGACAAAGGTGATCAAGCTGGAGCAGAATTATCGCTCCACAGGCAATATCCTGAATGCGGCCAATGCGGTGATCCGCAATAATTACGGGAGAAAGAAGAAGACTCTCTGGACGGATAACGGGGAGGGGGGAAAGATCCGGCTGCGCCAGTTTGATACGGCGTATGATGAGGCAGAGTATATTGTGGATGATATCCGGCGCCATGTAGACGACGGGGAAGGTTCCTACAATGACCATGCAATCCTTTACCGGACCAATGCCCAGTCCCGTATGTTTGAAGAAAAGTTTGTGTCAGCCAGTGTTCCGTATAAGATTGTGGGCGGAATTAATTTCTATGCAAGGCGGGAGATCAAGGATCTGCTGTCTTATCTGAAGACTGTGGATAACGGAAAGGATGACCTGGCGGTGCGCCGGATCGTCAATGTGCCGAGGCGGGGGATTGGGCTTACCAGCATTAACCGGGTGCAGGATTATGCGGCGGCGTATGAGATCGGCTTCTACGATGCGCTCCGGGCAGTGGATCTGATCCCGAATATCGGGAGAGGCGCCCCGAAGCTGGAGTCATTCGCTGCGCTGATCGAGCATTTTAAACTGGATGCAAAGGAGATGAGCATCTCTGATCTAATGCAGGAGATTATTGAAGAGACAGGCTATATTGAGAGTCTTCAGGCGGAGGATTATGTAGAGGCGGAGGCGAGGATTGAAAATATTGACGAGCTTATGAGTAAGATCGCCGCCTATGAGGAAGACTGTGAGGAGAGAAATGAACCGGCCACGCTGAGCGGTTTTCTGGAAGAAGTGGCGCTTGTGGCGGATATTGACAGTCTGGATGAGAATACAGATTATGTGGTGCTTATGACGCTGCACAGTGCCAAGGGGTTGGAATTTCCCCGTGTATATCTTGCTGGGATGGAGGAAGGGCTGTTCCCAAGCTATATGACGATCTCCTCAGGTGACCAGGAGGAGCTGGAGGAGGAGCGGCGGCTGTGCTATGTGGGAATCACCAGGGCAGAGGAAGAACTGACCCTCACCTGCGCGAGGCGGCGCATGGTCCGGGGGGAGACCCAGTATAACCGGATGTCCCGCTTTTTGAAGGAGATTCCCATGGAACTGGTATCTACCGGGGAACTGTTTCAGAAGGAAGAAAAACCGGAAAGGCTGGCACAGAAGAACAGCGCCTATATGCAGGCGAAACAGGCATTTCATGCGAAGCCTTTTGGGGCGGCACGCCCCACAAAGCAGTTCGGACACCCCTCCGGGGGACCTGGGTATGCTGTGGGAGACCGGGTTCGCCATATGAAATTCGGGGAGGGCACGGTACAGAATATGATAGAAGGCGGCCGGGATTATGAGGTGACAGTGGAGTTTGACAAAGCAGGGGTGAAGAAGATGTTTGCCATGTTTGCAAAGTTGGAGAAACTCTAAAATGGCGCTTCTGATCTATGAGAACAGCAGCAGATGGTACATAAAATTTATATATTTTGAAATAAATATATAGTAATCTGAAATTGATGGTGTTATAATAAGGGAAATAATGGAACCTGCCGGGAGGCAGGAGAAAGGATGTGGGAGCATGAGTAAAGTAGAGGAAATTATTGCAGCAACAAGATTAAATGACCTTGTGAATAAAAAGGAAGAGGATAAGCAGTGCAAGACAGTTCTTTGGGCGCTTGCTATCGTAGGTGCAGTTGCAGCAATCGCAGCGATTGCTTATGCAGTATATTGTTTCTTTACTCCTGATTATCTGGAAGACTTTGAGGAAGACTTCGAAGATGATTTCGATGATGATTTCTTCAATGACGAAGATCAGGTTTAGGAGACAATAATAAAAAAATAAAATGAATGAAAAAGCAGGTTGGAAGCCTATTTAGTGCAAACTGGCTCTCTTGCCTGCTTTTTATCTTGAAGGAGTAGATTATGGACGGACAATGCTTTGCATTATTGATTGATGCGGATAATATTTCTGCAAAATATATTAAGCCTATGCTGACGGAGTTGTCGAGGTATGGGAATATTACTTATAAAAGGATCTATGGGGACTGGACAAGTACCCAGCATTCCAGCTGGAAAGACGAACTTCTGAAGAATTCGATTATGCCTATCCAGCAGTTCAGCTATACTCAGGGGAAGAATGCGACGGATTCGGCTATGATTATTGACGCTATGGATATTTTGTATACTAATGATGTGGATGGATTCTGTATTGTGTCCAGCGACAGTGATTTTACAAGGCTGGTGAGCCGTCTGCGTGAGAGCGGAAAGACGGTGATCGGGATGGGGGAGAATAAGACGCCGGAGCCGTTCCGGAAGGCCTGCGATAAATTTACGATTCTTGAAAACCTGTTGGCCGAGCAGACGCCAGGTACGGCAAAAGATGCCCAGGATGTGCGGCGCAAGGACAAGATCGAGGAAGAGATCGTGCAGATGATCCTGGAGAATCAGGACAATAATAAGCAGACGGGGCTCGGTGAGGTGGGCAGCCGTCTGGTAAGTCTGCATCCGGACTTTGATGTCAGGAGCTACGGTTATAATATGCTGTCTAAGTTCCTGGAGGAATTTGAGAAAATCGAGGTTGTGAAGAAAGGGAATTTTCTGGCCGTTACTCTCAGACAGGACAAGAACCGCAAAGCGGATGTGGACCGGTATGTGCTGGGTATCGTGAGGGAAGCCGGCCGGCCGGGAATTGAACTCAGTACCTTGGGAAACCGGGTGTATGAGAAATATAAAGACTTTAAGATCAATGATTATGGATACTCCCAGTTTAACCAGTATGTGAAGAGCATTAAAAAGGTGAAGGTGGAAAAGGCGGGGACGATCCTGATCGCGAAGTATAAGGAGTAGGACAAAGGGGCGTGTCCCTTTGTATACTGAGGGTAGGAATTGACTGGAAAGGACTGGAAGGATATGAAAAAGGGGCAGATATACGAGGGAGTTATTGAGTCTGTGGATTTTCCAAATAAGGGCCGGATCATTTTACCGGAGGAGAATCGAGCGGTTATTGTGAAAAATGGGATTCCGGGGCAGAGGGTGCGTTTTTCTGTGAACAAGGTTCGCAAAGGGAAGGCCGAAGGCCGGATCCTTGAGGTTCTTGAGGCGGCACCTGGGGAGATCGTGCCTGCCTGCCCGCATTTTGGACAGTGCGGCGGATGCACCTACCAGAATCTTCCTTATGAGGAGCAGTTAAAGCTGAAGGAAAGACAGATTAAGGCGATGATGGATGAAGCTGTGGACGGTGATTACATCTGGGAGGGCATAAGCCCTAGCCCGGCGAGAGAAGAGTACCGCAATAAGATGGAGTTTTCCTTCGGAGATGAGTATAAGGATGGTCCTGTGGCGCTTGGCATGCACAAGAGAGGGAGTTTCCATGATATTGTAAATGTAGGACAGTGCCGGATCGTAGATGAGGATTATCGGAAGATTTTAAAAAGTACGCTGGAGACCGCGGGGGAATCGGGTCTTCCTTATTATCATCGGATGCGTCATACTGGTTTCTTTCGGCATCTGTTGGTCCGAAAGGCGGCGAAGACGAAGGAGATCCTCATAGATCTGGTGACAACCACACAGCAGCCTTATGCCGGGCAATTTGACTGGGAGGCATGGTGCATAAAGCTTCAAAAGCTGCCGCTTTCCGGAAAGATTGCCGGGATCCTGCACACTCGAAATGACAGCGTGGCAGATGTGGTGAAGGATGAAGGGACAGAGATCCTGTACGGGCAGGATTATTTTTATGAGGAACTGCTGGGGCTGCGGTTTCAGATTACTCCTTTTTCCTTCTTCCAGACCAATTCTCTGGGGGCAGAGGTTTTGTATGAAAAAGCGAGGGAATATATCGGAGAGACGAAGGATAAGGTGATCTTCGACCTGTACAGCGGCACCGGTACGATCGCACAGATCCTGGCGCCGGTTGCGAAAAAAGTAGTGGGGGTAGAGATTGTAGAGGAGGCAGTGGATGCGGCAAGAAAGAATGCAGAGCTCAACGGCCTTGATAATTGCAGCTTCTGGGCGGGAGATGTGCTGAAGGTGATTGATGAACTTCAGGAGGTGCCGGATCTGATCGTGTTGGATCCTCCAAGGGACGGGGTGAATCCGAAGGCGCTGGAGAAGATTATCGGATTTGGCGTGGAGCGGATGGTGTATATAGCTTGTAAGCCTACCAGCCTTGTGCGGGATCTGGAGATGCTGCAGGGGAGAGGGTATCGGGTGGAGAAGATTGGGGGAGTGGATTTGTTTCCGGGGACGGTGCATGTGGAGACAGTCTGCCTTCTGTCGAGAAAAGCCCAATAAATCAAAGGATTTCGTCATTTTGGAAATAAAATAGATGTGTGTTTCTGTTTCCGTAGAGTGATGATATAACCGGATGTTTACCCCAGGGGATAGGCTTTTAGAAATGGGAGATATACATTTTGGCGAAAGGATACTTTTTCGAAAAAGGAATGAAGGACAGATTAATAAAATTATTTGGTAATGTAGCATAGGAGGAAATAGAGTGACTACTGAGTTATTGGAGATAATGAGAACTGATATAAAACGATGCGAAGATGCTCAAGCATCAAGCAATGGTACGCATAGTTTATATCAGGCACTAATTGCAAAATACAACGGTATATTTGAAGATTTTGGGAAGGATATACCGACATCAGGGAAAGCATGTGCTGTTGGTAGTGCGCTGAATTACAGACCAGAATTAAATGCTATCAAAGAAAAATTAGAATTGATTATTGCGACAGATAAAGAAAAAGATCCTTTATTTGATTTTAAATCTATGTATGAAGAAGATTTGGAATCTTTAAAACAAGCTATATCCGATTCTGCAAATGAGGTGACACCTGAAATCGCTAAACAGCAATTGTATAAAGATGTAACTGCAAAGTATGAAGCATATGTTCCAAAGCTTAATGCAGGATTATATGGATATGAGGAAGTGATTGGAATTTATGATGAAGTGGCCGGACAAGAACTGTTTTATGACTTAAGACAAATTTATAATAAAATGCTGACTTTTAAAGCATTGGGATATCCGGCACTTATGGAAACAATTCCTCAGAGCGTTCCAATGGTACAGATAACAAATACAAATGAAAACAAAGTTGATATTAATATTTCCTTTAGTGATGTAAGAAAAGAAATTGAGAATATGTCGGCGTTGCCAGATACCGAAATAGAAGAGATTTTGAATAAGATTAACGAATTAGAAAAAATCGTTAAATCTCCAGACCGCAAATCAAAAAAGTGGGAAAATGCAAAAGGAATTGTTAAATGGATTGCTGATAAAGGTGTTGATGTAGGAATTGCATTGTTGCCGTTGTTATTGCAGATTAAGTAGATATACATAGAAACGTAGCGTGAGGAATGTTGTAAAATGGGGATAAAACTATTACCCCACTTTGAAAACCCATTGCATACTTTCGCTATGCAGTATAAAATCAAAGTTCAAGGGAATATTGAGACTGTTTGTCTGCTTTCGAGGAAACCTTGATTTTCTGCGGTTTGTGGGATAATAAAGAAAGATAATGGACGTGTGTTTTCTGGTCTTTTGAATGAAACATTTGAATATTGAAACAGTGGGGTGGTTTGAAACCTTGCTGAATAATAGGCTTTTGCTAAAAGGTATTACTTTTGCGAAAATGTATGATACCTTCTGGCAGAAGCCTTTTTATATAAAGATAACTTGACTTCTAAATCTTACGGGTGTAATATTCAAGAGAGTATATTGTATTGTTGGAGAAAATTTTTTTACCCAAAAATCTTACAAATGTAATAATTAAAGTGCTGTACATTGAAAATCAGGATATTACCATATTAGAAAAAAGAACGGAGGTCTATATGAAAGAAAAAAGGAGAGGCATGGGAATGAGACTATGCATGATACAAATACTTCTGAGTTATACCATTTCGGGGTGAAGTGATATGCCCCCGGAAGAAATACAGGTTGATGATCCCTTCATTGAGGTTCAGGAGGCAACAGAAAATTCTCAGGAGAATGCGGAAGAAATTATAGAAATCTGTGTGGATCTTTATAAAGAAGCAGCAGAACAAAATAAGATAGCTGATTTGGAAATGATTCGAAGTATTGTTAATCGCCTTGGAGAAAATGGATATCCGGCTGTTGACAGCAGAAATCAAATTAACATGACGGAACCAGAGAAGGTAGTGGAATTCTGCGAAAAGGTGGATGCACAGGAGGAAGCAGAAATAACGATTCTTGAAGTCAGCTATTTGGGCGGATTTGTAAAATACGATTTGCACACAAAAGACGGAAATGTAGATGTGGTCAGATGGACCTATGTCAATACTTTGGACAAAAAAAGTCGAAAGATTATGCTGCTTTTTTGAGTTCCTCATCCTCCTTTTGCTGAGGTGTCATATAACCAATTGCACTATGGATTCGTTTGCGGTTATACCAGCCCTCTATATATTCAAAGATTGCCCTGCGGGCCTCTTTGGAATCTTGATAAGTATGAAGATAGATTTCTTCCTTTTTCAGTACAGAATGGAACGATTCGATACAGGCATTGTCATATGGATTTCCCTTTCGGCTAAAGGAATGCCGTATCTCCCTGCTGTTCAGGAACTTCTCAAATGATTGGCTTGTATACTGGCTTCCCAAGTCGCTGTGGAGAATGATCCCTCTGGTCTCCCTGACGTTCAGACAGGCGTTCTTAACAGCTTCTACCGCCAGTTCCGCTGTCATGGATGTTCCATACGCATATCCGATGATCTTACGGCTGCACAAGTCCATTACTGAAGCCAGATAGGTCCATCCCTCTTTTTGCACATGGATATAGGTAATATCGGTACACCATTTCTTGTTGATGGTTTCTGTTCCGAAATCACGTTTCAGAATATTTTCTTTATCATCTGGAACGGTTCCGTGACTGGGTGATGCCAGAACACAGCCTTTATATTTTCTGATTACTACAGCCGGAACAGACAGAAATTCGATTTGCTTTGAACAGCACCAAAAAGCTGTTGACATTATAGAGGGCAGAAAAATTGACCCGACATTCTATCCCGTGATTTATGGTGCATCCGATGAGGATGACTGGACGAGCGAAGCCACATGGTATAAAGCAAATCCTTCCCTTGGAAAAACCATCGATATTGAAAAGGTTCGAAATGCTTACATCAGTGCAAGGGAAAATGCAGCAGAAGAAAATATCTTCCGGCAGCTTCGATTAAACCAATGGGTAAAACAGTCCACTCGTTGGATGCAGATGGATAAATGGGATGCGTGTGCATTCCCTGTAAATGAGGAGGAACTTATCGGAAGAACCTGCTATGGCGGTTTAGACCTTTCGAGTACATCGGATATCACTGCATTTGTACTTGTATTTCCACCAAGAAATGATGAAGAAAAATACATCATTTTACCATATTGCTGGATACCGGAAGATAACATGAGACTCCGTGTCAGAAGGGATCATGTTCCCTATGATGTGTGGGCAGCAGAAGGGTGTCTTGAAACTACAGAAGGAAATGTCATTCATTATGGTTTTATAGAGAAATTTATAGAGGAACTTGGAACGAAGTACCATATAAAAGAAATTGCATTTGACCGTTGGGGTGCAACGCAGATGGTGCAGGATTTGGAAGGTATGGGATTTACTGTTGTTCCTTTCGGGCAGGGGTATAAGGATATGAGTCCGCCAACGAAGGAACTTATGAAGCTGACACTTGAGGAGCGAATTGCCCACGGTGGGCATAAGGTTCTCCGTTGGATGATGGACAACGTGTATGTCAGACAAGACCCTGCCGGAAATATCAAAATGGATAAAGAAAAATCCACAGAGAAAATTGATGCTGCAGTAGCAACCGTCATGGCACTTGACCGTGCAATCCGTAATCAGGGTAGCGAGGGAAGTGTATATGATGGCAGGGGAATTCTTGTTTTTTAAGAAAGAAAACCTCTCCGGCAGATGGAGAGGTTTGAAGGATCATGGTTGTGTTTATGTATCGGAATAAGAACTGCATTTTTCTTCCAACATTTTGAAATTACAGCATCTTGTAGCAAGGGAAGAATCCGGCTTGGCAATGCATTTCTGATATAATTTCATGGCTTTGTTTTGCAGAGTGTCTTGAACATTGTCAATTAGAGCTTTTTCTTTCTGGAGCAGGTAGACATAGTCTGTTTTTTCTTTTTCATTACTGAAAGAACGGAAGCTTTCTACCTGATTATATTTTAACTGTGTAAGACAGTTATCAGGAACCGGAATCATATTATTGATATTTAATACCGCATAAAGATATCCGGTGGATTCATCCTGGAGTTTGTGGAAATCCAGACTGTTGGACATCTTCTGATGTTTTGGTTTTGCAGAGGAAATAGGGACATAGTAGTGGAAATCTCCGATAGTAAGAAGAATTCCCACATGGAGTTTCAAACGTTCCCCATATTCCACATATCCGACACGGGAATCAAACTGTGTCAGGTAATTGATGTATTTTTTATCGACAACGTACCAATCCATAATGCCTCCTGAAAAGTAAAAAAGCGGGTGGATTACTCCACCCACTCAGACTGTAGACAAAGTTGGTGCTGGGATTCATTCCCAGCACCATTTCTCATT
>CANSCI010000038.1 GCA_947645355.1 uncultured Dorea sp.
GGTGCCCCATAATGATAAGAGCCTGCTTTTGATCAATTCCGGAATGGCGCCTTTAAAGCCGTATTTTACCGGACAGGTTCTTCCGCCGAAGAAGAGAGTGGCTACCTGTCAGAAGTGTATCCGTACCGGAGATATCGAGAATGTGGGAAAGACTGCAAGGCACGGCACGTTTTTTGAGATGCTGGGGAATTTTTCTTTCGGGGATTATTTTAAGAAGGAATCCATCCACTGGACCTGGGAGTTTCTGACAGAGGTGGTGGGTCTTGAACCGGACCGCCTGTATCCGTCTGTGTATCTGGACGATGACGAGGCGTGGGAGATCTGGAATAAGGAGATCGGTATTGCGCCGGAGAGGATCTTCCGCTTCGGCAAGGAGGATAACTTCTGGGAGCATGGTTCCGGCCCCTGCGGTCCCTGCTCGGAGGTCTACTATGACCGGGGTGAGAAATACGGCTGCGGCAGTCCGGACTGTACGGTGGGCTGCGATTGTGACCGCTATATGGAGATCTGGAACAATGTTTTTACCCAGTTTGACAATGACGGAAACAATAACTATACAGAGCTTGACCAGAAGAATATTGATACCGGCATGGGCCTTGAACGTCTGGCATGCGTCGTGCAGGGCGTAGATTCTATGTTTGACGTTGACACCATCAAGGCTCTGAGGGATCATGTCTGCCGTCTGGCCCAGGTGAATTACGGCGAGAGCGAAGAAAAAGATGTGTCTCTGCGTGTTATTACAGACCATGTGCGTTCTGTGACCTTTATGATCTCAGACGGGATTTTGCCTTCCAACAGCGGGCGCGGGTATGTCCTTCGCCGTCTGCTGCGCCGTGCCAGCCGTCACGGGAGGATTCTTGGGATTGACCGTGAGTTCCTGGTGGAGCTTGCAGAGACAGTTATTGAGGGTTCTAAGGACGGATATCCGGAGCTTGAGGAGAAGAAGGATTTTATCTTTAAAGTAATTATCAAAGAAGAAGAGCAGTTTAATAAGACCATCGACCAGGGGCTTTCTATCCTCGCAGGCGCTGTTGAGGAGATGGAGCAGAAAGGCGAGAAGGTCATGTCCGGCGCAGAGGCGTTCCGTCTGTATGATACTTATGGTTTTCCGGTAGATCTGACGATGGAGATCCTGGAGGAAAAGGGTTTTTCCATGGATGAGGACGGTTTTCGACAGGCAGTGGAGGATCAGAAGGCTAAGGCAAAAGGAACGTTCGGTGAGCACAATTACAGTGGAAGGGAAGCTACGGTCTATGATGAGATTGACCCGGCTGTCACAAGTGCCTTTGTCGGTTATGAGAAATCTTCGTGTGAGTCTGAGGTGACTGTCCTCACGACAGAGACGGAGATCGTGGAGGCGTTGTCTGACGGACAGGCAGGCACGATTCTTGTAAAAGAGACGCCGTTCTATGCCGCAAGCGGCGGCCAGGAAGCAGATACCGGCGTGATCCGGGCGGACGGCTTCGAGTTTGACGTGGAGGATACGGTGAAGCTTGCCGGAGGTAAGATCGGCCACAAAGGGCATGTGGTGAAAGGTATGGTCAAGACAGGAGATATGGTGTCTCTTGAGATTGACGTACAAAGACGTGCGTTGTCCGCCAACAACCACAGTGCGACCCATCTGCTTCAAAAGGCACTCCGCATCGTACTCGGCGCCCACGTAGAGCAGGCCGGTTCCTCTGTAAATGCAGACAGGCTTCGTTTTGATTTTACACATTTCTCTGCAATGACTGGAGAGGAGATCCGGAAGGTAGAGGAGATTGTCAATGAGCAGATCAGGAAAGCCCTTCCGGTGGCAGCTGATCATATGCCGATTGAGGAGGCAAGGAAAACAGGGGCGGCTGCATTATTTGGCGAAAAATATGGGGATATTGTCCGTGTCGTCAGCATGGGCGAGTTCTCCAAGGAGTTCTGCGGCGGTACACATGTGGCCAATACCAGCATGATCACAGCCTTTAAGATCATTTCCGAGACCGGAGTTGCAGCGGGCGTAAGGCGTATAGAGGCGCTTACGTCCAGAGGACTGATGGATTATTATAATAACATAGAGGCCAGATATACAGAGGTCCTGAAACTTGTAAAGGCGAAGCCGGAGCAGCTTACAGACAAGCTAAAGAACCTGCTTTCCGAGAACAAGGCGTTAAGCAGCGAGGTGGAAAGCTTAAAGAGCAAGCTTGCACAAGGCTCCATGGGCAATGTGATGGATCAGGTGGAGGAAATTAGCGGAGTGAAATTACTTGCGGCAAGTGTAGACGGGGTAGATATGAACGGGCTGCGCGATCTTGGCGACCAGTTAAAGGAAAAGCTTGGAGAAGGCGTCATTCTTTTGGTTTCTTCCGTAGGAGGAAAGGTAAACCTTATGGCTATGGCCACAAAAGAGGCTGTGGACAAGGGGGCTCATGCAGGCAATCTGATCAAGGCATGTGCTGCATTGGTCGGCGGCGGAGGCGGCGGACGTCCGAACATGGCTCAGGCAGGCGGCAAGAATCCGGCCGGGATCAAGGATGCGCTGGCCAAAGCAAAAGAGGTGCTGGCCGGGCAGATTTCATAAATCTGCCCGAATCTGGTGAAATTTGGAGAAAAGTTATTGACGTAAAGGAAATATGTGCTATAATCTTAAGTAGTGCAAAAAAATACCCGAACAGTCGTATGATGCACAATATAGGACTGGAGGGGAGGTTAGGTGTGAGAGTATGTCAAATGTAATCGTGAAAGAAAACGAGACGTTAGATAGCGCTTTACGCAGATTCAAAAGAAACTGTGCGAAGGCAGGCATTCAGCAGGAGATTCGTAAGAGAGAGCATTACGAAAAGCCAAGCGTAAGACGTAAGAAAAAGTCTGAGGCTGCCAGAAAGCGTAAGTATAACTAATATGTGCAATGAATGAAAGGGTGTCCGTGAGGACACCCTCATTTTTGTTTTGCGCGCTGTGATTATCTTAATAGCAGCAGGTCCATATTACTTAAGCCGGAGCAGTTCCTGATACAGCCTTCCGATGGGAAGCCCTACCACGTTATTGTAGTCTCCGTTTATCTGTTTGACATGGATCGCAAAATTCCCCTGGATGCCGTAGGCTCCCGCTTTGTCCAGTGCATCCCCGGAATCCACATAAGTGTGCAGATCTTCTTTTGACACCGGATAAAAGGTCACGTCCGTTTTTTCATAAAATGTACGTGTTTGCTCCCGACCGTGTGTCCGGGAGATCAGGGATACTCCGGTATAGACCTGGTGGGTGCGGTCTGAGAGCATGGACAGCATATCGCAAGCCTCGGAAGCGCCTGAAGGTTTCCCGAGAATCTCTTCATTGTATACGACGATCGTGTCTGCCCCGATGACGGTGCAGTCGCAGGCCGGATCCAGATGTCCGAAGACGTCGAGGGCTTTTATCCGGGCAAGTTCCATGACAATGTCGCAAGGTTTGTCTTTTGTAGTTTTTTCCTTGCAGGTGGAAGGAATAATATCAAATTCAAGGCCTGTCCGCTTCAGCAGTTCTTTTCTGCGGGGGGAGGCTGAGGCTAAAATATATTTCATAAGCGTTCTCCTTTTTTCGTTTTGTTGTTATTGTAGCAAGTTTTTCCGGGGATGGCCAGCCCTGAAATCCGTCCAGCTGTTCAAATCAGTCCGGCCGGAAAAGAACATTTGCAAAGGGAGCCTGAATTTTATATAATAGCAGTTAGAGATCATATCAGAAAAATGGAGGAAAGACTTATGTATATCAGTGAGATTGTGACAACACCGCCGGAGAATATCAGTGAGAGGGTACCCCTTGAGCAGGAAGTATATAAGGTTTTTAAAAAGCTGGGGATTCCCTATGAACGTGTGGACAATGATCCGGCGGCTTCCATGGAAGAGTGTGCGGATATCGGGAAGGTGCTTGATGCACCGGTCCGCAAGGATGTGTTTTTGTGCAACCAGAAGAAGACAAGCTTCTTCCTCCTTGTGATGCCGGAGGAGAAGGCGTTTGATACGGCATCCTTCAGTAAAAAGCTGGGAGTATCCCATATGTCCTTTGCCTCGCCGGAGCATATGTGGGAGCATCTGGGGACGAAGCCGGGGTCGGCCAGTGTGGTAGGACTTTTGAATGACCAGGACGATTATGTGCAGCTGATCATAGATAAGGAAGTTGCGGAGGCTGAGTATTTTGTGTGCAATACGGGGATTAATACGACGCATCTGAAGTTCAAAACACAGGATCTTCTCAAGAAGTTCCTTCCGTATACCCATCACAGGCCAAGGATCGTAGATTTGTAGAAAAAGATATATGCATGCGTAGAATGGAGGAAGGAAAATGCAAAGAATCTCACAGGAGGAATTTGAAAAGCAGATTGCAGCGGGAAAGCCGGGGGAACGGCTTAAGTTCCGTGAACTGGAGATCTGGGATATGGATCTTTCCGGAAGGGATCTGAGCCATATGGATTTCGGGTTAAGTTCGTTCCAGAATACGGTGCTTGACGGGGTGAATTTTCAGGACAGCAGTGTGGAGAATGCATTGTTTGACGGGTGTTCTATGTGGGAGGCCAATTTTCAGAATGCCGTTATGAGGACGGCCTCTTTTCGAGGCTGTGATATGACGGGATGTAATATTAAAGGGGCGGATCTTTTTGCAGCGGTTCTGGAGCATGCAAAGCTTGATGGGGTCATCTCTGATGAACGGACGAAATGGTTTCGCATGCGCTGTCCGGAGAAGGGTGCATTTCTGGGATATAAAAAATGTGTAAATGACCGGATGGTGCAGCTTCTGATTCCGGCGGATGCGCTGCGTACCTCTGCGACGATGCCGTCTTGTCGGTGCAGCAAGGCCAAGGTCCTGACCATCAAGAGTTTTGATTTTACACAGAATTTCAGCGAGGCATGGTCCCTGGTAGACGAAAATTTTGTCTATCGGGTCGGTGAGTGGGTAGAAGTGAAGAATTTTAACACAGACAGATGGATGGATTCTACGACGGGAATCCATTTCTGGATGTACAGAGAAGAGGCAGAGGCTTATTAGATGGGGAGGAAATGATGAAGTCGGCAAATGAATTAAAGCAGTTATTATATGACATTGACCGGAAAGGATATCCGGCCTACAAAGGAACGAAGGGAAGTTATCGGTTTGGACAGTATGTACTGGGGATCGACCATGTGCAGGGAGATCCCTTTGCTGCTCCTTCGAAGCTCCATGTGGAGGTGGCCGGGAAGGTGGCAGCCTTCCCGGAACGGTTGTACGACAACAGGCATAAAAGGATTGCGCTTCAGGATCATCTGACGCGTCTCTTTGCCAGACAGGCGGAGAAGTTTTCCTTTCAGGCAAAGGGCTCGGGAAAAAGCGGCATTCTGTCTGTAACCAGATGCGCCCAGGAAGTGCTGGAGCGGAGTGCCTGTACGGTGGATGATCAGACAGGGAATGTGACCGTACGGTTTGAGGCAGGATTTCCGGCCAACGGAAGGAGTATCAATGCCAGGGAGCTGATCAAGATTTTGTTTGAGTTTCTTCCGAAATGTGTGGAACAGGCGCTGATCTATAAGAATCTGGATGGGGAACTTGCAGAGCGGGTCATGGAGCTAGCCGAAGATCAGCAGTGTATCAGGGAACAGCTGAAAGAAAGGGGGCTGACAGCATTTGTGGCGGACGGCTCTGTGCTGCCGAGGGAGTCGGGTGTGTCCTCAAAGCCGATGAAGGGGGCAGTCCGTTTCCGGTCTCCAGAATCTATGCGGGTGACCATGTGCCTGCCGTACAAGGGTGAGATTACAGGCATGGGAATCAAAAAGGGAATTACTTTGATCGTGGGAGGCGGATACCATGGGAAATCCACTTTGCTTAAGGCTTTGGAGATGGGAGTATATCCGCACATTGCCGGAGACGGGCGAGAGTATGTAGTGACAGATGCGGACGCAGTGAAGATCCGCGCAGAGGATGGGAGAAGTATCAAGCGCACGGATATTTCCATGTTTATCAATGACCTGCCCAATGGGAAGGATACGAAGGCATTTTCTACGGAGGACGCCAGCGGAAGCACGTCCCAGGCGGCAAATGTGGTGGAGGCAATGGAGGCCGGGGCGAAAGTCCTGTTCATTGACGAGGATACAAGCGCCACCAACTTTATGGTCCGTGATGAACTGATGCAGAAGGTAATCCACAGGGATATGGAGCCGATCACGCCGTTCATTGAGCGGATGCGGGATCTGTATGAGTTGTACGGCATTTCCACAGTCCTTGTGGCGGGAAGTTCCGGCGCCTACTTTGAGGTGGCGGATACGGTGGTGCAGATGGACCGTTATGTGCCCAGGGAGATTACGGAGACGGCTAAGAAGGCGGCCGGGGACTATCCGGGACTGGAGCTCCCGGCGGAGCGTGCCGCACTGCCGGGATGTGTGCGCTGTCCGAAGAAGAATCAGGGACTGATCCATAAAGGCCGGATTAAGATCAAGACCATGGGCCGTGACGGAGTCTCTCTGAACCATGAGACGATCGACCTTCGATATGTAGAGCAGCTCGCGGACGCAGAGCAGCTTACCTGCCTTGGCTACCTGGTAAAATATATGGAAGAGCATATGCTGGACGGGAAGGCGAACGTAAAGAAGCTGGTAGAGGTGCTGCTTCAAAAGATCGAGAAGGAAGGGCTTGCGGCGGTCTGTGACAGCAGCTATCTTCCGGGGAATCTGGCCCTTCCGAGAAAGCAGGAGATCTTTGCCTGCCTGAACCGGTACCGGGGGCTTAAGATGTAAATATGGACGGACAGAAGATGGAACTTAAGAGGATCGCAACTGTGAAAAGTGATTTCCCGGACAAGTTCGGCATCCCGAGGCAGAGCGGACTGGCAGATACTACTGCAAAGATCATATTTGAGCCGGAGTACCGGGCGGCAGAGGCTTTCCGCGGAATCCAGGATTATTCTCATCTGTGGCTGATCTGGGGATTTTCGGAGGTTTTGAAGGACGGATGGAAGCCCACTGTGAGGCCTCCGAGGCTCGGGGGAAACCGGAGGGTGGGAGTGTTTGCCACCCGCTCTCCGTTTCGTCCTAATTCCCTGGGTCTGTCTTGTGTTGCGCTGAAAAGAGTGGAGTTTCAAAAAAGTCTGGGGCCGGTGCTGGTAGTATCTGGAGCCGATCTGATGGACAAAACCCCTATCTATGATATCAAGCCGTATCTTCCCTATGTTGACGCGAAGGCAGAGGCCCGCGGCGGATTTGCAGAGGATGTGAAGGGGGAAGTCCTGGAGGTTGAATTTCCGGGACAGTGGCTGTCTCTGGTGCCGGAGGAGAAACGAGAGGCCTTGCGGCAGGTTCTTGCGCAGGATCCGAGGCCGGCTTACCAGGAAGATCCTGAGCGGGTCTATGGGATGCGTTTTTCAGGACTTGAGATAAAGTTTCTTGTGGCGGGCAGGAGACTTACCGTGTGCCAGGTGGAAAATCTATGTGTGGAGGACAGAAGATGGAGTTTGTAGCTGCTTCTTTGGAGCATATTGACAGAATGTGTGAGATTACAGAACAGGCCAAGCGCCAGCTGAAAGGAATGGGGCTTGACCAGTGGCAGAAAGGGTATCCTTCCAGGGAAATCTGGACGGAGGATGCAAAAAAGGGCTGTACGTTTCTTGCCATGGAGAATGGAGAGATCCTTGGGATCTTTGCTTTCCAGACAACACCGGACGCATCGTATGACGTGATCGACGGCAAATGGCTGACAGACGGCAGTTATGCGTCCATGCACAGAGTCTGTGTGGCAGACGAAGCCAAAGGAAAGGGTGTGGCTGGAAGGATGTTTGCCCACGGTTTTCAGATGGCGTCAGAGCTTGGTTTTAATTCTGTGAGGATTGATACGCATCCGGGAAACCTGCCTATGCAAAGAGCGCTGGCGAAGTCAGGGTTTGTTCCCTGCGGAGAGATTCGTCTGGCAGGGGGAAGCGAGGCCGGGGATCTAAGAATTGCCTTTGAAAAAGTACTGCAGGAAGTATCTTAGTAAGATACTTCCTGCAGATAAAGCCCTCTGGGGTCACAGGGGGCGCTTGCTTCCTTTTTTCCCTTAAATATATCCTCTATATCTTCTTTTTTGCGTGTCCCTGAGCCGATCTCAAGGAGTGTGCCGACCATGATCCTTGCCATGTTATGAAGAAAATCGTCTGCATGGATCAGGATCTGCATCTCTTCAATGTCTCCGTATACTTCAATATCGAGAATGGTCCGTACAGTGGATTTCGATTTTTTAGCCGTGCAGAAGTTTTTAAAATCATGAGTTCCCGCGAACATCATTGCAGCCTGCTGCATCAGAGCTTTATCCGGGATCTTGAAGCAGTGGTAGGTATGCTTGCGGTCAAAGACGCTTGGAACGTCGGAGATCGTCATACGGTATATGTAAGTTTTTGAGGCCGCATTCAGCTGGGCGTGGAAACGCTCCGGAACTTCCTTGACATCAATGATGGCAATATCCATGGGAAGATAGCGGTTCAGGTAATGCCGGATGTCCAGAAGGGACATGGTACAGCCGGTCTTAAAGTTGGCGATCTGTGCGTATGCGTGGACTCCAACTTCCGTCCTGCATCCGCAGAACAATTCAATTTCGGTCTCGCCGGTCATTTTGCGCAGTACATCCAGGATCTTGTTGGAGATCGTGTTGTTTGGTTCATCCTTGCCGAGGCGGGTCCATCCCTGGTAACGGCTTCCGTCATATTCTATGGTAAGCTTGATATTTCTCATCGTAGTATACTCCTTTATATTCTTTAGATGAAATGCAGACCAAATGCATTCCATTCAGTGTCTGAAAAGTAATTTCAGTATATCAAAGATTGTGGTATAATAAAAGAGTTTATGAGTAAATTATGTGTTGTGACAGCTTTTTAGAGAGTTTGCACTGCACTGTGCGTATATGATACAGCTTGCGAAGCGCGGCAGATAGGAGAGTGAAACAATGATAAAAGAACGAAAAGTGTCAGATTCTGTGGTGGAGACCGTCCATATGGTGCGCCCCAATCATCTGAATGCAGCAGGACGATTGTTCGGCGGGATTTTGATGCAGTGGATTGACGAAGTGGCAGGGCTGGTGGCGAAAAGACATGCGCGAATGAATGTGACTACAGCATCCATAGATAACCTGAAGTTCCTCCGGGGCGCCTACCAGAGGGATGTGATTGTGCTCATAGGAAGGATTACGTACGTGGGGAATACATCTATGGAGGTGCGGGTTGACAGTTATGTAGAAGATCTGGACGGGAAGCGGATTCTGATTAACCGGGCATATTTTACCATGGTTGCACTGGATGAGAATGACAGACCTGCAAGAGTCCCGGAACTGTGTCTTGAGACGCAGGAAGAAAAGGAAGAATGGGAGAACGGGAAAAAGCGCCGGGAAAACCGGGTGATGAGAAAAGCGGAAGGGTTTTAAATTCTGGGGGTATATGAGGTGTTGTCACCTCATATACCCCTGAACCATTTTTACCATATTTTCGATCTGCATTTGTTCTTCTTTTGATTTTCCCTCTTTCAATGTGTCAAGAATCAGGGAAAATTCCTCCGGGGAAAACTGAATGCCTTTTTTGTTTGCGCTGGAAATAAGCGCCATCATAATGGGGGCAAGGGAACGTCCGCTTTTTCCCTGTGTCTGGGAGGCGGCGGTTTTAATGAGTTCTAGTTTGATAGGGTCAATATTCTGCATTGCCGGGTTATTCATCCATTCGTTCATGTGTAGGGTCTCCTTCCTGGTCATCCGGCGGATTTTTGCCGGTCATTTCAGTGTCGAACATGGTGCTGTACATATCAAACATTTCCTGTTGTTCCGGGCTTAGCATTCCCTTCATAAGATCCATGGGATCAAATCCGTGGTCTTCTTCCGAGGCGGCCCGGAACATAGGGTCTGAGGCAGCCTGCATATTCTGTACCATTTCCATCATATTCATCATCCCCTCCATTTGTTCCATTTTTTCTTTTTCCTCCGGAGACATATAAGGTCCCAGGTCTTCAAAAATATGGATGGGAGCCTTTGTTTTTCCAAAGCTGTGAAAATGGTTGATGGTATAGCTGAGTTCGGAAAATTTTATGTATATGGCAAGAAAATGTTGTATGGATCTCGGAGCGTATGGAAGTAGCAGCTTTAATGTATACAGTCGGGAGGGGGTCGTGAGGGCGTCGAAAGGCGTCATTGGTTTGGGGGTCTCTTGCTCCATAAGCACTCCTTAAGATAACGTTGTAAATATATATGATTTTGGGATGGATTTTATGAGAGCCGGGAAAACTAAATGCAGGATTTTCCATATATTAATAGGGAAGGAGAAAGGAGAGACAGATATGAACAGGACATTGATCATTGACGGGAATGCAGTTTATGAGATTGATGAGGAGTGCATGCTCGGGAAGCGCATGGATCAGGAGAGAAAAAAAGAACAGGACAGGACGGAAAATAAATATAAGGACTCCAACAGTAATATAAAGGAAAAACAATAGAATAGTTGTATCCTAAAAATGCTGAAAATGCCGAAGTGAGGGGTTTTCAGCATTTGTTTATATAGGATTTTGCGGTAAAATTTTGCAGTGGAAGAAAATACCTGGAAATTGTCAGGAGAAACGTGGTATGATATGGGAGGGGAAGCGAGACGATAGAAACAACAAAAATCAGGAAGGGGTTGAAGAAGCAGTGAAAAAAAAGAGTATTTTAGCATTATTGGCATTTTCATTATCATTTGTCCTGTTAAGTTCAACAGTTGTCTATGCAGTTGACGGCATTCAGGAGGATGGCTCTGATGCGATAGAGGAGGTTCAGGAGACTGATACCGGAATGGACACCGGTCAAAATGGTGATATCAACGACAGAGATGATCCGGAGGAAAGCCAGGAAGAACCCAGCACCGAAAGCCATACGAGTGTAACCCAGAATGCAGATGACCATGCGGGGAATGCGGCTTTGGAACGTACTGGGAAGATAAGTGGGTGGTATCTTGATCCTGCAGACCAGAAATGGTATTTTTATAATCAACAGGGAGAAAAAAGTTATGGCTGGCTCAAGTGGGGGAATAAGTGGTATTATTTCGATAAAGAAAATGCACAGTACCCATATGCAATGGTTACCGATTGTAAGATTGAAACAGGAGGTGCTGCTTATTTTTTTGATGCCGGCGGAGTTATGGTTACCGGATGGATCAGGCGTCCAGAGGGCTGGTATTATATGGACGAAAATGGAGTAATGCTTACAGGGTGGCAGAAGATCGGCGGAAAGTGGTATTATATGGATCCATCTGATATTCAGAATCCGGGTCTTATGGCATCAAATTGTCAACGCAGGATCGGTGGACATACATATTTCTTTCATGAAAGCGGAGCCATGCTGAATGGATGGATCGGCCGCCCGGAGGGCTGGTATTATGCAGATGTGAATGGAAGCATGCTTGTTGGCTGGCAGAAGGTCGGCGGCAAATGGTATTATTTGGATTCGTCGAATGCCCAGAATCCGGGGCTGATGCTTTCTGATGGCCGATATGAAATTAACGGACTGACCTATTTTTTTAACGGAAGCGGAGTTATGCTGACAAATTGGGTGAGACGCCCGGAGGGCTGGTATTACACAGACGGAAATGGAGCTATGCTTATAGGCTGGCAGAAAATCGCAGGGAAATGGTACTATCTGGATCCGACGAATGATCAAAATCCGGGCTTGATGGTTTCAAATTGCAGGTGTGAGATTGGAGGAGCGGTTTATTTCTTTCATGAGAGCGGGGCAATGCTTACCGGATGGATAAAAGATCCGCAGGGCTGGTACTATACAGGCGGAAGCGGCGCAATGCTCACAGGTTGGCAGAGGATCGCAGGGAAGTGGTATTATCTGGAGCCCGCCAACACCCAGAATCCGGGTCTGATGGTGTTTGGCGGATGGAAAAAGATCGGAAGTCTGTGGTATTTTTTTGATAAAAGCGGAGGCATGGCAACAGGCTGGCTTAAGTTGAATGGTGTGTGGTATTATCTGGGGACAGACGGCGCTGCACGGACAGGTTGGAAAACTATTGACAGAGAGTGGTATTATTTTTATCCTGATACAAATGCATTAGCTGTAAATACGATTGTAGACGGGTACAAGATGCGTTCAGACGGGACGATGGCAGGTACGGCGAGCACAAGCTCCAGGTTAAAATGGCTCTTTCCTGATGGACTTCCGGTTGTTCCGGCTCAAATGCAGGCTTATCTGACCACGATTACAGTCCCGGTTGTTGATGAAAACGGCAATCAAAGTACGATAGCGTTGACGATACATAAGAAGCTTGTACATGAAATTACGGCGGTTTTCAATGAACTGAAGGCAATCGGTTTCCCGGTTCGTAAGAGTGATACCGCCGCGTACAATTGGCGTAATATGGCTTCGGGATCCAGCCGTTCCCATCACAGCTACGGCTGCGTGGTGGATCTGAACTGGAATTCCAATCCTATGATTGGAGTGACGGCCGGAAGCTACCGCCCGGGAACAGATCCGTATTCCGTAACCTCGAAGGTAGTCCAGATATGGAAAAACCATGGTTTTTACTGGGGCGGAGACTGGAAATCGACCAAGGATTATATGCACTTTACTTATACAAACCATTGATGAACGATAACAGGGGGATGTCGGCATAAACCGACATCCCCCTGTAAATTCCAATAATTAGCAGCAGCCATTGCCGCCGAAGAAGTTTCCGCCGCCACAGCAGCAAAGGAGCAAGATAATCCACAGGCAGCTGTCGTTTCCGCATCCGCCGCATCCGCCGCGGCCGCCGAAACCACCGCAGCAGCAGAGAAGTAAGATGATCCACAGACAGCTGTTGTTGCCGCATCCACAGTCTCCGCCGAATCTTTCAGCTGCATCACAGCCACATCCACAGTTTGTAGCACTTAAATCACTCATGTTAAAATCCTCCATATAGGTTATTTACAGTAACATAATATGCGGGGTGTGCGGATGTGTGAGGCGGTTCTCCTAATATTTCATCAGTTTTTTTACAGAATGCTGATAACGCATGGCTCTGTTCTGAAGCTTTACCCTATCCATCACAGACGTAGTTTTTTTCGTGTGCTCGTCGTAAAGAGAGAGCAGATATGGTGTGGAAAAATTCCTATTCTTATAAGAAGTAAAAAGAAGCCAGTTCATAATGTCAGGATGCCAGTATTTTTCCGGGATCTGAGCGTCCCGGAGGGTGACGATAGGTTTCAGCGCCTGCATGGCAAGAGTGACAAGGCGGCTCCTGGCTTCTTTTTGTCCAAACAGTGTATCACTTTCCAGAATAATATCGTAAAGTTCATTAGAAGCCTTCCAGTACACGACAAATCCTTCCTCGTTATTATTCTGTGCTTCCTCTACATTATGAAGGTCAAAGGTCTGCATGACAGCTGTCCTTCCGGTAATTTCACGGTCGTATCCGGCGCGCTTGTCCGGATCCGATAAAACATGGTAGGCTTCCAGGATCTGCTGCATCTGTTCGGTCGTATCAATACCGTCTTTTAGGTTGACGTCCGGATGATACTGTTTGGCCAGTGCATTTTTGGCCGCAGTAATCTCCTCCAACGATGCCTTGACGGAAACCCCCAGTATGTCATAATAATTTTTGTTCTCCATGATATCCTCCCCTTATCAACATACTTATCTTACGATAAATCAGAATAGAAATCAATTTGAAATTTGCATTTCTTGAGGTGGCGTCTGAAAAGAGGATGAATATCTTGAATAAAAAGGGTATTTTTGTTATGGACAACGTAAAACAGGCAGTGAATTACTGGTGCGCTGATACAAAGAATCAGATGTGTACCGGGGAAAATATAGGAGTTGCGGTGCTGGATACAGGACTTGCTGCGCATCCGGATTTCCGCGGGAGGGTGCGGATGTTTAAGGATTGCATCAATCACAGAAATGTGCCGTATGACGACAGCGGACACGGGACCCATGTGGCCGGGATCCTTGCCGGCAGCGGCCGCATGTCGAACGGGGTCCTGGCCGGAATGGCACCTGGTGCGGAGTTAATTATTGTAAAAATGCTGGACCAAAAGGGCGAAGGCAGCGTAGATCAGATCTCAGAGGCCGTGGACTGGCTGAAGGGAAACTGGAAGAAATACGGGATCCGCATCGTCAATATCTCTGTGGGGGCGAGGGAAGGTGTCAACCGGGAGAAGGAGGCGCGGATCATACAGAGGGTAGAAGAACTGTGGGATGCCGGGCTTGTGATCGTAGTATCGGCGGGGAACTTTGGGCCGGGGAAGGGAACGATAGCAATCCCCGGAACAAGCAGAAAGGTGATAACCGTTGGGGCATTATCAGACGAGAAAAAGGGGTTCTGCTGTTCCGGGGAGGGGCCTACGGGAAGCTGTATTGTGAAGCCGGACGTGTTGGCGCCGGGAAATCAGATCATCTCCTGTAACTATAGATTTGATAAGAGCAGAAAACCTTATACCGTTAAAAGCGGCACATCTATGGCAACTCCGGTGGTGTCCGGTGCTATGGCGCTGTTGTTGTCCAAATATCCGGACATGAGCAATGTGGAATTAAAATTAAAACTGCGGCAGTCCAGCCGGCGGATTACAGACGGGAGGATGAACGGCTGGGGAGCGCTTCAGGTGGATGCACTCCTGAAGTGAAAGCCTGCTAGAGGGCATGGTGTTTGGAAGAAAGGAACAGCAGAAGTGCAGAGAGAGCTGCCGCAAAAGATTTCCTGGGTGTCAAGAAAAAATACTTGACAACATAGAGCGAAACAGTTAAGATAACAAAGGTGATAAAAATGGATGAGATATTAAGGCAGGCTCTGTTATATGACTTTTACGGAGAACTTTTGAATGATCACCAGAAAGAAATCTATGAACAGTTTGTTTTGGAGGATCTGTCCCTCAGTGAGATCGCGCAGGGTGCAGGCATCAGCAGGCAGGGAGTGCATGACCTGGTCAAGAGATGCCAGAGGACGCTTCAGGGGTATGAAGACAGGCTCCATCTGGTAGATAAATTTCTCAATATAAAGGAACAGGTCCGAAGGATCCGCTTCGTGCTGGAAGAATACGAAAGCAGGGAACAGCCGGAAAAAGAGATGATAGAGAAGATTCGAAGGATATCGGACGGAATTATAGAGGAGTTGTAACATGGCATTTGACAGTTTGACAGAAAAACTACAAAATGTGTTTAAAAACCTGCGGAGCAAAGGCCGACTTACAGAGGATGACGTAAAAGAAGCTCTGAAAGAGATCAAGCGTGCGCTGCTGGCTGCCGATGTGAACTTCAAGGTCGTGAAGGATTTTATTAAAAATGTCCAGGAGAGAGCCGTCGGGCAGGATGTGATGAATGGACTTAACCCGGGGCAGATGGTGATTAAGATCGTGAACGAGGAACTGGTGAAGCTTATGGGCTCTGAGACGACAGAGATCAAGCTTCAGCCGGGAAGCGCCGTCACGGTAATTATGATGGCAGGGCTTCAAGGTGCAGGTAAGACAACGACTACCGCAAAGCTTGCAGGCAAATACAAATTAAAGGGAAAAAAACCTCTTTTAGTTGCATGCGATGTTTACCGTCCGGCTGCGATCAGGCAGCTGCAGGTGAACGGGGAGAAGCAGGGCGTGGAAGTGTTTGCCATGGGGGACAGCCATAAGCCTGCGGATATTGCAAAGGCGTCCCTGGAACATGCGCAGAAGAACGGCAATAATCTTGTGATCCTGGATACGGCCGGCCGTCTCCATATTGATGAGGATATGATGGCTGAACTGCAGGAAATCAAAGAGACCGTCACCGTACATCAGACTATTCTTGTGATCGACGCCATGACCGGACAGGATGCGGTGAATGTTGCAAAGGACTTCAATGAAAAGGTCGGTGTTGACGGCGTCATCATAACAAAGCTGGACGGTGATACCCGGGGCGGCGCCGCATTGTCTGTCAAAGCAGTGACCGGGAAACCGATTCTGTATGCCGGTATGGGGGAGAAACTCTCCGATCTGGAGCAGTTCTACCCAGACCGTATGGCTTCCCGTATTCTGGGAATGGGAGATGTGCTTACGCTTATTGAAAAGGCGGAGGCGCAGATCGACGAAGAAAAAGCAAAGCAGATGAGCCAGAAGCTTAAAAAGGCACAGTTTGATTTTGAAGATTATTTGGAAAGCGTCAAACAGATGCGGAACATGGGGGGCTTAAGCAGCATTATGAACATGATGCCGGGGCTTGGAGGCATGGGCAGGATGAAGGGCATTGACGATGAGCAGACAGCCGAGGCCGAGAGGAAGATGGCCAGGATGGAAGCAATGATCTATTCTATGACTATTGCAGAGAGGCAAAACCCGGATCTTCTTAACCCGTCCAGAAAGCACCGCATTGCCAGAGGAGCCGGGGTTGACATCAGCGAGGTCAACCGGATGGTGAAGCAGTTCAATGAGATGAAAAAGATGATGAAAATGATGGGAAAAGGCGGCAAACGCCGCAGGTTCCAGATGCCGTTCTAGATGGTATAAGGCGTAGGAGTACGCATTATATAAATAGTGTAATCCTTTCGGGTCTTCCGCAAGGACACGAACAGACAAATTATATGGAGGTGAAACAAAATGGCAGTAAAGATCAGATTAAGAAGAATGGGGCAGAAAAAGGCACCTTTCTATAGAATCGTTGTGGCAGATTCCAGGTCTCCGAGAGATGGAAAATTCATCGACGAGATCGGAACATACGATCCGAACCGTGAGCCAAGCGCTATCTCAGTTAATGAAGAGGCAGCTAAAAAATGGTTAAACACAGGTGCACAGCCAACAGAGACGGTCAGCAAGATTTTTAAAGCAGCAGGCATTGAAAAATAAGATCCGGCCGGAGGTGCACAGATATGAAAGAGTTGGTAGAAGTGATTACAAAAGCTTTGGTGGACGATCCTGAGAGTGTTGTCGTGACAGAGCGGGAGGACAGGAAAGCTACGGTGCTGGAAGTACGTGTTGCAGATTCTGATATGGGAAAGGTGATCGGAAAGCAGGGGCGTATTGCAAAGGCAATCCGTTCTGTCGTTAAGGCGGCAGCTGCCAAGGAAGACAAAAAGGTGATTGTAGATATTTTAGACTGATTATGGAAAAGGGGACAGGCTCCGGAGGATGGACAGCCTGCCCTCGTTTTATGTCGCAGGATTGGGGTGTTTTATGGAAGATTTGTTGCAGGTCGGTGTGATCACGCAGACACACGGGGTACGCGGGGAAGTAAAGGTGTTCCCTACAACAGATGACGCAGGGCGTTTTAAAAAGCTGAAGCATGTGCTTCTTGATACAGGGAAAGAGATGCTGCCTTTTGAGATACAGAATGTGAAGTTTTTCAAGCAGTTTGTGATCCTGAAGTTTAAAGGCATTGATAATATAAATGAGATTGAAAGGTATAAACGGTGCCCGCTGCTGGTCACCAGAGAAGATGCCGTGGAACTCGAAGAGGATGAGTATTTTATCGCAGACATGGTGGACATGACGGTGGTCACAGAGGACGGGGAGGTGTTCGGGGTGCTGAAAGATGTGTTAAAGACCGGCGCCAATGACGTGTATGTGGTCCAAAGTGACAAGTACGGCGAGGTGTTGATGCCGGCAATCAAGGAGTGCATCCTGGATGTGGATATGAAGGGACGGCAGATAAAGGTGCATCTGCTTGCCGGTTTGGTGTAGCTAGAAAATGCAGAGAAGCAGAGAGAGGAAGCGTTTATGCGGTTTTACATTATGACACTGTTCCCGGAGATGGTAACAAACGGGTTAAATACAAGTATTATCGGCCGTGCGGCTGAGAAGGGGATCTTGTCTGTTGAAGCGGTAAATATCAGGGATTATGCATTTAATAAGCACAACAGTGTGGATGATTACCCCTACGGCGGCGGCGCAGGGATGCTGATGCAGGCGGAGCCGGTATACCAGTGCTTTCAGGCGGTGAAAGAACAGCTGGAAGAAGATTCTTGCGGCAGCGGCCGGGAAGCCCCGGGAAGCTCCGGGAAAACGAGGGTTATCTATCTGTCCCCCCAGGGGAAGACTTTTAACCAGGAACTGGCGCAGGAACTGGCACAGGAGGAGGATCTGGTGTTTCTCTGCGGGCATTATGAAGGGATTGACGAGCGTGTGTTGGAAGAGATCGTGACGGATTATGTGTCTGTGGGAGATTATATTCTGACGGGGGGTGAACTACCCGCAATGATTATGGTGGATGCAATTTCAAGACTTGTGCCCGGGGTACTCCACAATGACGTGTCGGCAGAATTTGAAAGCTTCCAGGATCATCTGCTTGAATATCCGCAGTATTCAAGACCGGAGATCTGGCATGAAAAGAGGGTTCCGGAGGTATTGCTGTCCGGACATCATGCCAACATTGAAAAGTGGCGGAGGGAACAGTCTGTGATCCGCACAGCGGTCAGCCGGCCGGATCTGCTTGAGAAAGCAGAACTTACGGAAGAAGAGAGAAGGCTGGCAGAGGAGGCAGCGGGGAAGACGGCAGAAAAAATGCCGTGATATTCAGCAAAAAAACCTTGCCTTTCCTGAAGGGATATGCTATTATTTAATATGTTGTGAAGAAAATAGATGGTCCTCTGGTACAATTGTATTAAGAACATCCAAGTAAACAAGGAGGTCACACACGATGAACGATATTATCAAGAATATTGAGGCGGCTCAGTTAAAGGAGAAGGCGCCGGAATTCCATGTTGGAGATACTGTAAAGGTTTACGGTAAGATCAAAGAGGGAAACAGAGAAAGAGTTCAGATTTTTGAGGGTACAGTTCTGAAAAAGCAGGGCGGAAGCACAAGAGAGACATTTACGGTCAGAAAGACATCCAACGGTGTCGGCGTCGAGAAGACATGGCCGCTGCACTCACCAAACGTCGAGAAAGTTGAAGTGGTAAGAAGAGGTAAGGTAAGAAGAGCAAAACTGAACTACTTAAGACAGCGCGTAGGTAAGAGAGCAAAAGTAAAAGAATTAGTAAAATAAGAAACATGGCAAAAAGGACAAGTACATATTGTATATTGTCCTTTTTCTGATATAAGAGGATTTTATGAGGAAAAACAGGTTGAATTTCGGGCGCCGAAGGAGAAGGCGCCGCAAGATAAGTTTTGAACTGGATTTTGAACGGCTTCGGGCTTTTGGAAAGTGGGCCTTTAAAATTGCAGTCGTGTGTCTCCTGGCATATACGCTGGTGTTTTTCTGGGGGCAAAGAGTAAGTACGGTCGGAGATTCTATGAAGCCTGTGCTTGAGAACGGAGATGTGGTTTTAGTCAACCGGATCGTGTACAATGCCGTGACTCCCAAACGGGGGGATGTTATTGTGTTTAAACCGAAAGGGAATGAGAATACTCATTATTATATCAAACGAATTATAGGACTTCCCGGAGAGACAATAGAAGTGATCGAAAATAGTGTATATATTAACGGGAAGAAGCTGGAGGAAGAGTATGATACGACAAGGATCGACAGTGTCGGGGTGTTGTCGGAGAAAATGAAGTTAAAAGAGGACGAATATTTTGTACTGGGGGATGACAGGGAAAACAGTGAGGACAGCCGCAACGCCGACGTGGGCAATGTGAAGAGAGCTTACATTTACGGCAGGGCGTGGTTTGTCGTATACCCAGGAAAGAATTTTGGATTAGTGAGGTAAAAAATATGCATTTTCAGTGGTATCCGGGTCATATGACGAGAGCGAAGCGTATGATGCAGGAGAATATAAAATTAATCGATTTGGTCATCGAGCTTGTAGATGCCAGAATCCCGTTAAGCAGCAGGAATCCTGATATTGATGAGCTTGGGAAGAATAAGGCGAGGCTTGTATTGCTGAACAAATCAGATCTGGCGGAAGAGAAATGGAATGATGCATGGGCAGCGTATTTTAAATCCAGAGGCTTCTCTGCCGTGAAGGTAAATTCCCGAAAAGGCGGGGGAATCAAGTCCATCCAGAGCGTGATCAGAGATGCCTGCAGCGAGAAGATCGAGCGGGACAGGAAACGTGGGATTTTGAACCGTCCTGTGCGTGCTATGGTGGTTGGGATCCCCAATGTAGGAAAGTCTACCTTTATCAATGCGCTGGCGGGCAAGGCGTGTGCAAAAACCGGAAATAAGCCCGGGGTGACAAAAGGGAAGCAGTGGATTCGTCTGAATAAGCAGGTAGAATTATTAGATACGCCGGGAATCCTGTGGCCGAAGTTTGAGGATCAGGATGTAGGATTAAGGCTTGCATTTATCGGTTCCATCAAAGATGAGATCGTAAATACAGAAGAACTTGCCGCAGAGTTGATCCGGTTTCTCGGGCAGTATTATCCGGGGGCAATTCCGGACAAGTACAGCACTTCAATGGACGAGGATCCTTATGTCGTGCTGAACGGTATTGCAAGAAGCCGAAATTGCATTTTGCGCGGAAATGAGCTGGATACCGAGAAGGCAGCTTTTATGCTGCTTGATGATTTTCGGAACGGGCGTCTGGGCAGACTGACACTGGAATATCCTGAATAAATGTGGTAAAATCAAATTCTGGGGAGGCGGCCCGGCCAGGCGGGGCAGGCCGGTACGCCGGAGGGATTCAGAAAGGGGAAAAGGGATCATGTCAAGACACAGTAAAAGGAGCAGGGGCGGCGGAGCTTTTGGAGCCTTGTTCGGATGGATCGTATATATTTTGATTATAGTGGGGCTTACCTATCTGATCATTACTTTTGTGGGCCAGCGGACAAGGGTCAGCGGGTCTTCCATGGAGACGACCCTGAGCCATGGAGATAATCTGATTGTTGATAAAATATCTTACAGGTTTCAGGATCCAAAGCGTTATGATATTATAGTTTTTCCTTATAAGCATGAGGAAAATACATATTATATTAAACGGATCATTGCTCTTCCGGGGGAGACTGTACAAGTAATCGACGGCTATACTTATATCAATGGAGAGGTGCTTGAAGGCGACGTGTATGGAACGGAGGTCATGGAATCCTCCGGTATTGCAGGGGAGCCGGTGACGTTAGGGGAAGATGAGTATTTTGTCCTGGGTGACAACAGAAATCACAGCCTGGACAGCCGTGATCCAAGTGTAGGGGTTTTACACAGGGACGATCTGATGGGAAAGGCGTGGGTACGTATCTACCCATTTGAGGATATAGGAGTGATCCGTCATGAGTAAGCGGGAAGAGGAAAGGCTGAAAAAACAGCAGGAAAGGCTTGAAAAGGAGTTGGCAAGGCTTGAGGAGATGAGCTGCTATGAGAGGGAGTATGCATCCTGCCGTTATATCTGCGGGATTGATGAGGCGGGCAGAGGGCCCCTTGCCGGACCAGTGGTGGCCGGGGCAGTGGTACTCCCGAAAGATGCTGTCATCCTTTATCTGAATGATTCCAAGAAGCTCTCAGAGAAAAAGAGAGCAGCCCTGTACGATGAGATTATGGAGAAGGCAGCGGCGGTAGGAATCGGGGCAGCCGGGCCGGAGAGAATTGATGAGATCAATATTCTGCAGGCAACATATGAAGCAATGCGTCAGGCGGTTCACGAGACAGAGCTGAAACTTGGGAGGAAGCCGGACATCCTGCTGAATGACGCGGTTACAATACCTGGTATAGATATAAAGCAGGTGCCGATCATCAAGGGAGATGCGAAAAGTATCTCGATCGCGGCGGCAAGTATTGTGGCGAAAGTGACAAGAGACCGTATGATGAAAGATTACGCCAGGGAGTTTCCGGGTTATGATTTTGAGAGTAATAAGGGATATGGAACAAAGGCTCATATTGCAGGACTAAAAGAACTGGGGAGCACGCCCATCCATCGAGCAACATTTATTAAGAATTTT
>CANSCI010000039.1 GCA_947645355.1 uncultured Dorea sp.
ATACGGGGAGATTTTATTTTTTCAAAGTTCAAATTTCATTCTCTATAGGAATGCTACATTTGAATATATTTTACAATCTTTTTTCTGAAAATGGAATATTTTTTTCTATATTTTATATATGAAATATATTTTTTATATATAAAATTTTTATTGACTTGCACAACGTGATAGTGTAATAATAGAGTCATCAAAACAGGAAAAGGAGGAACTATGATGAAAACAATTCCACTTTCTAACGGACCTTTACATTCATCCGCTATTATCCTTGGATGTATGAGAATGCCTGCTTTATCCAAAGAAGATGCCGCCAAGGTAATCGGCGCGGCTTATGACCTTGGCATTAACTTCTATGACAATGCCACCTGCTACACAGACGGTGAGGCAGAGAGACGTTTTGGCGAAGCAAAAGCTTTATTAGACATTCCAAGAGATAAAATGATCGTTCAGAGCAAATGCGGTCTCCACTTTACTGACCGCACAGAGTTTGACTGGACAGAAAAAGACATTATCTCAAGTACAGAGGGCAGTCTGGAAAGAATGAGGCTTGATTATCTTGATGTCTTATTACTTCACAGACCTGACCTGATTTACGACCCGGAAGAAGTTGCCGCTGCTTTTGACAAACTGTATCAAAGCGGAAAAGTGCGCTATTTTGGTGTCAGCAATGTAATGCCGATGCAGATTGAACTTCTGAAAAAATATGTAAAACAGCCTCTGCTTTTCAACCAGCTTCAGCTCAGTCTCTGCGAAAGCCAGCTGATCGATCAGGTTCTTTACATGAATAACTTGACAACCGACCGCTCGATTGACCGCGACAACAGCACTCTGGATTACTGCCGTATCAACGATATTACGATCCAGGCATGGTCGCCGCTTCAATACGGGTTCAATGCCGGCGGTTTCCCTGGCGGATGTTTCCTGGATCACCCTGACTATCCGCAGCTCAATAAAGTTCTCCACGAACTTGCCGATAAATACAATGTTTCCACTGCGGCTGTCGCTATTGCGTGGATCTTGCGCCACCCGGCTCATATGCAGGCAATTGCCGGTACGATGAACACCGCCCATCTTGCCGATACATGTGAAGCTTCAAAAGTAGATCTTACTCATGAGGAGTGGTATAAACTGTACATTGCGTCTGGAAAGAATCTTCCGTAATGTCCTGAAATTCATATTAATTTATCACAACATATATACAAATGTGCGCCGCAAGGCGCACCATGTAAAGAGGTGGTTGGGAACAGATATCTTTCCCAACCACCTCTTTACCGATGTTCCAGATGAAGATATTTTTCCCAGGCAAGTCCACCGCCCTATTTCAACCGTCTTTAAACTCAATTACCCACTGACAGCATTTCCAAATACCCATCCAGCCGTTCCTTCAAATACCCTGCGAACAACTTCTCCATCGCTCCCAGATTATGTTTTCCATGATATTCATCAAAGGCATTATAGTACGCTACCCTATCCGTAAATTTAATATCAATCGGCGGATATCCTGCTTTCATCAATTCCAGATTTACAAGCAAACGCCCCGTGCGGCCATTTCCGTCGATGAAGGGATGTATAGCCTCAAATTCAATGTGGAACCTTGCCAGCTTCGGAATAATATGCTCTGTGCTATTATGATATTGTTCCAGCAATTGTTCCATCTGCGGCTGTATCATATACGGCTGTACCGGATCATGCTTTGCCCCCATGATTCTCACCGGAACTCTGCGATATGCGCCTCTGTCTTCTTTTTTATCTGCCAACACCAAATAGTGGATTTGTTTAATAACACTCTCAGAGATTGGAACGTTATCCTTTACCAAATCTCTCACAAAATCAAAGGCTTCTTTATGCCCAACCGCTTCCATATGGTCTTTTAGTGGTTTCTTATCAATTGTCAACCCTCGCAAAACCATATCCGTTTCTCTCAAGGTCAGAGTATTTCCTTCCATCGCATTGGAGTTATAAGTGTACTCGACAATAAACTCCTCTGTAAGCCGCTCTACTTCCCCTTGCGTCAGCGGCCGTTTGGAATCCAGTTCTTTTTTCTTATTATCTATAATCGTCAGTAAACTTTCTGCTGTCTTGTAACGGCCGTCCTCCGGTTTCTTTGCAACTTCCGGAATCTTCCAGCTGCGTCCTTCTCGGATTACGCCCGGTATTTTCCCTTCGGAACATAGCACGCGTACCCGCCGATCGGATATATTCCATTTTTCAGCCGCTTCTTTTACGCTAATATACATGATTTGACACCTCATCCAATATCCATCCACTTCTCTTTGAGTCATATTATATCCTATGAACGGAACAATGGCAACGCTATCGGAATAACATTTCCCATTAATCGGAATATTACTCAAGAATATAGAAAAGCATCCGACTTTTCGTCAGATGCTCTCACTATTTTTATAACTCTTCTGCTTTATATAGGGTATAACCCTCGTAATAATAACTATGATCTATCCCCTTCATATATACTTCTCTCTCTCCAACTTTATCAGTCAGAGCCTGTTTTAATAATTCCTTAATTTCTATATCTTTTATAGGACTACGTTCCATTGCAAGTAAATAGTCGTCTTTATCAACTGCGCTCCAATCGATAACCATATTCAACTCTTTTTTCAAAATCAAATCAAGCCATATTCTCGTGCTTCTTCCATTACCTTCCCGGAATGGATGCGCGATATTCATCTCTACATACTTTTCAATAATTTCTTCAAATGTTGACTGTGGCATCTTCTCAACATTCTCAATAGCCGCCTGTAGATACATCACCGGTGCAAATCTAAAATTTCCTTTTGCAATATTTACAGTACGTACTTCTCCCGCAAACTCATATATCTCACTAAATAGATATTGGTGAATAGCTGCAAGCATCTGAAATGTTCCTGCTTCGTAATTATCTAAATATCCATTTTCAAATAATTCGGCAGCTTTTTTCTTGCTTATCTTCTCTTCCATTCTGGCTAATTCTGTGGAATCTGTGATATGAAGTTTATTATCTAAAGCCATATCTTCTCCTTTCTCTCTATATCCCCCTCCTGGCATTCATAGAAACGAACTAACAAGAATTTCTTGTTATCCACATACGCTTCCTGCCAGTCCGGAAGTTTTTTGCGGAACAGCTTCCAATCCTTTTCTGAAAATCTATTCATCGTTCACACTACCTCGCACTTTTCATTTTCGCCCACAGCATTTCTTATATTTCTTTCCCGAACCGCATGGACATGGATCATTGGGATAAATCTTTTTTTCAACTTTTACGGGATTGTCTTTCCTTCCGTTCGGATAGATTAATGTAGCCGCGACATCTGCATTTTCATCCAAATCCACCGAAAATCCCATTTCATTCAATTGAGGCATCGCGTCTCTTAGCATCTCCGCTGCATGAGAACTTCCCGGCACAATAGTCGGCATACCTCTGGAAAAGCCTTTTCTCGCTAATTCATTTGGCTTATGCCCTCTGTTCTCCTTCATTCGTGTATTGTTGTGGGCTTCCATCAACAATCCTACAAACTCTTCCATTTGCTTCTCACTCTGAAATACGATATCTGCCTCTGACATTTTCGAGAGTACGTCCCCGGAAGATTCCCCTTCATAACTATTTGCCCATACCTGAAGGCACCATGTAGCAGCATGTTCATACGACATATTCAATTTTTTTCTAAAAAAGGCTTCTAACTTTTTATAGGCCAGCGAGCTAGTCTCATATCCGTCCATACAGATTTCTTCTATTTGCTGCACAGAAGGAATGTAGAACTCTTTGTCTCCTTGATCTCTTAATAAATGCTCAAATTCTCCTTCCCCTTCAAATATTGGCAAATGAATAAATATCCCTCTAGGTGAATAAATTGGATCGTTCTTTGGCCAATTTGTCAGTCCCAACTTATCCAAAGAGAAAATGCAGGACTCCACAATATCTATGGGCATTTCCCACAACATATCTGTCATTTCCTCTATTGTATCCTTCACCTGCAATTTATACAGTTCATATATAACTTCTATCGGAGCGACTCCATAATACTCCATGAAGAAATGCACACATTTCATCATCCAGCCTTTTTTATACTGTTCTGCCCGAAACTCCTCGTCATCAATCTTTTGGAAAATATCCCTAATTTCTCCAAAAGCACAAAATCTATCAGTATCTTCCTCAAATGAACCAAACCAATATCTACATAGCTGCACACCATCCACCAATTCATTTATGGAAACATCTTGTGGTGTTTCGCAAGCTTTTCGAAATAGATTCATCTGTTCCTTTGTCAAACAGACCAGCCTGCTTCTAAGCATCTCTTCTGTACAGAAACATTCAATGATTCGCTCTATTAATGCAGCCTTCCGAAGCCTGGAGCATTTTCTCAGTCCAAAACTTCTTGCATGATCTAATAATTGTTCTTTCGTATATTCTTCTAAGTTATCTCTCAACAGCATATCGTTCCCCACACTTTATCTCAGCACATTCATGCCTCTTACTTTCTGTGTTCTATTTTAACCGATTTTCACCTATAACACAACAAAACAAATGACCAAAAAGAAAAGACCACATTTCTGCGGCCTTTCCCTGCTCTATTCCCCTATCTTCACTTCACCGCATACACAACCTTCACACAAGCACCTCTTTTGTTACATCCGTATAATCCTTCATATAAAACCCTTCCATTCATTGTTTTTACAATGCAAGCAGAGACAGGTCTTCTTATTCTCAAAGAACAGGAAATTTCACCCCGTTCACTTCAATCTCCGACATTTCCTTCGGATCTACCAGCCGGTTATACATCACCTTATACCATGTCCCGCTTCCCAAGACATAACCCGTATTGTTCACCGAATTCTCATCATCACTGATCACATAGCTGTCTCCATTTTTATACTTGATTCCCACGTAAGTGGTGTAGTATGGATCCGCCGCCTGATCTGCGGTAAGCTCGAAGCCTTTGGACATATCCACACTCAGAGAAATCGGGGAATATTCTATATGACCCTTTTCGCCCAGATCAAGAACTTCTGTCGGCACCTGCCCTTTATCGGTCAGTTTCATACTCTCTGTCTTAATCTTACTCTCTTCACTCAATTCCTTCCTGGCACACGGATAGGTGTCAATCTTCAATTGGGGCACATCCCCTTCTTCTAATGCCTCAGACCAGATCATATAGGAATAGCCGTAAATCTTATCAGCGTTACTCTTTTCCTGGTCGACAAATATATTATCATATCCTGTAATACCTTTTTTCGTTTCTACATAGAAGTAAAAATCTGTCTCATCCGTAAAGGCTGCACCCTTTGTAAGGTTCGTATCTTCATCCCCGGCAAGCGCTGTCACACCGCCTTCCCGCTCCAGGGTAAAATACATCATCGCCCCGTTCCGGTCATAGACGAAGCCCTCAATATTCAACGTATGGCTCTGTCCTGCCTTCACTGTAACCGGCTCATCCATCAGCCATTCTCCGACTAACTCCTCGGCTTTGGCTATATCTACCGGCACATATTCCTTAGACGGAATCGTGACCGAAACTTTCTTACCCTTTCCGTCATCAATCTCCCTGTCAAATGCCTGTGTAGATTTCTTAGTCTCATTTCCAAACATTCCCTGGAAAAAATCTGAGTTCGCAGACGCATAAACCACTCCCGGAACTAAAAGGCAGAGAACTGCCGCCGCTGCCGCTGCAAGTCTCCTTCCCTTCCGGGCTTTTCTCTTTTCTTTTCCAAGCATCCTGTAGGTATCCTGTATTCTTTTTTCTACTATATCAGAGATATGGATCTCTTTGTTCAATATTTCTCTCATCTGCTCTTCTGATCGTCTCATTCTGCTGCCTCCTTTTGATATCAGCACTGTCAAATGCTGCCTTGAGTTTAATAGCAAACGGCTTTCTTAAGCTTTTCCCTTCCTCTCTTAAGCCTGCTCTTTACCGTATTTTCGTTCAGATCCAGGATCTGTGCGATCTCCCTGATATTAAAGCCCTCGCCGTAATATAAAAGGAAAATCATCCTCACATCCTCCTGAAGTTCTCCCAAAAGTTCATAAAAATCCCGGTCATCTGCCGCTGCTGAAGCCGTCATATCCTCAACCTGCTCTTTAGGGATAAACCGCTTCTGCTGTCTCAAAAGGCTGCTGCACTCATTCATCAGAATCCTTGTGAGCCATGTCCGGAAATAAGCTGCGTTCTTCAGCTCCCCTATGTGTTCAAAGGCTGAAAGTATGGTATCCTGCATGGCATCTGCAATATCGTCCTCATTCTTAAGATAGCTTTTTGCCACCTTATAAAGTGATACCTTATTCCTTTCCACCAGAGCAACAAATGCATCTTTGTCGCCTTTCTGTGCTCTTTTCACTAATAGAAGTTCCATAAAGCTCCACCTCCTTTGCCCCTTTTCATTTGCCTTACACCTATTAGACGAAGTAATGTCTCATTTGGGTGCAAAGGAGGCAAAAAAATTTATTTTTACAGCCTATTCCGCAAATCTTATCCTGTCAATCAGACTTTGCCTCTTAAAGTTCCGGTTGACAAGATATGTGATCAACAACTGTACTGCCGCGATCATGCAGATCAGCACTGCCACAGGCATGAATGGATACTGGTAGGTCCTGATATCCATAAACCCTTCCTTTTTCGCCCACAGGAACAGTCCATATCCTGCAAAACTGCCGATACCTAACGATAACAGAAGCGTACCTGCCGTGTAGACCAATCCCTCCATCTGAAGCATCCGCATCGTCTGGCGCTCCGACATCCCGATCGCCTGCAGCATACCAAGTTCCTTTTTTCTCACATGGACACTGTTGATGATCGTATTAATCAGATTCAGGATCCCGATCAGGCCAAATACAAACAGCAGGCCATAGCAGGCATACATCATATAACCGATCTCTGTCTCTGATCTTTTATATTCTTCCTGATAAGTAGCCATCTCCAGAAATTCCTGGTCTGCGATAAGTTCCGACACCTTTTTGGCCACCTCTTCTTCTTTCCCGTCTTCCACCATGATATCCCAGCAGTCCGTAATATCTGTGCCGCAGTAACTCTGGAGACTCTTTCCCGGCATCGCTATCGAATACCCCATAAGGCTGATAGGTGCATCAGCAATTGCCGCAATCTCAAATTCCTGCTCTATTATCCCGTCTCCATCCTGTATCAGCAGCGCGAGTTTCTCTCCCACCTTAAGGCTCAGCTGCGGAAACCACTCCAGCATATTGGAAGAAATCACAATGCCGGATCCATTTTTAAGCGCTTTGGCATCCATATCTCCTTCCAGCACATAATCCTTAAGCTCCTCCATAGCTGCATCACTGATCCCCTGGATCTGCAGGCCAAAGTTATCTGCCTTGTCTGCCGCATCAGCAAGCCCTGTGTCAGTACAATATGCAGTATCTACGCTGATCACACCTTCCAGGCTGCTGATCTGCCCCTTCAATTCGTCCGTCATAGGATTATCTTGCTGTATTGCCTGCAGTTCCCGTTCCGGATGCATTTCATTTCCAGACTCCGAGACGATTCCTACCTCAATGTCCCCGCGCACTACGCTCCGTGCCCTTACAGCCGGACTCATACTGCTGCATATAGTGGCGGCCGCCACAAACAGGATCCCCGTAATACCCAAGGTGGCAATCGTTATCATCGTTCGTTTTTTGTTTCTTCCGAGATTGGATATCGTAAGTCTGCCGATATTTATGTCGGTATATCCTCTGCGCCTTCCTTTCCCGTCGCCTTTCTTCTGCCTTCCCTGATATCGGATAGCCTCCACCGGAGAGATCCTGCCCGCAATTTTCATAGGGCCAAGCAAAGACAGATACACTGTCGCAATACTAAGCACGACTGCAAGGGCAATGACCCACGGCTTTATCACGCTTCCGCCTCCATGTTCCAGGAAGACCTTCATCTGCTCCACCAGAACGTTATCCATGTCCGCCCCATAGTAAAGCGCTGCCCGGAGCAGTAAGATCCCTGCTGCCGTTCCGGATATGACCCCAACCGGTACCGCAATTGCCGCAACCGCAAACCCTTCCCGGAACACGATCTGGCGGATCTGCCTTCTGGTCGCGCCGATGGCGCGGAGTTTTCCGTACTCCTGGACCTTATCAAGCATGGACACGTAATAGACACTGTAAATCGTCAATACTCCCGCCAGGGCGATCACCACGATAAGAGCGGCCATCCCGCTGTACAGTTCCCGATCCACATAATTTGCCATCAGATATTCTGTATTTTCAACAATATCCTGCTCATTTACGCCATAATCCTCACCGATCAGCTCAATCCTTCTCTCGATCTCCTCTGTCGCCTTTCCTTCAACATCTGCCAACTGGAAATATACCCGGTAATTGTGCTCTCCTTCTGGTATGATCTCCTCTGCAAATTTCCCGGACACAATGGACGTATAAATATCCTGCTCCAAAGCCTGTCTGACATCCTCCGTCAGTCCGGTAATGGTAAACTCCTTTCGCATCAGCCTGCCAAGTCCGGCCTCACTGCCCTCGACCACCTGAAACGGAATATTCACCCGGTCTCCCACTTCCCCGGAAAGACCTATATGATCCAAAAGTCCTTTGGAAACCACGATCTCATCTGCTTTTTCCGGCAGCCTCCCTTCCTTAAGCTTAATTTTGGACAGTTCGGCTACCACCGGGTCAATGGCCATCATATTGATGGATGACATTTCCCCCTCACAATAAATATATGCCGGATCCTCACGCACTCCGACATTCGCAAAAGTATCGTCCCTCAGCATCTCCTCTGCTGCTGCATCCCCCACATTGCGGTACATGCCATGAAACGGTGCGTAAAGCTTGTTTACCGCCTGAAACTGAAGCCCGATCTGGCCGACGATCATCGTCGGTACAGCCGTCAGCAGAAATGAAGTAAGACCAATAGCAATACCGATCAATATGTTTCTGCTTTTATTTTTCTTAAAATTGGCAAGTGCGGTTGTCGTAATTATATTCATCTATTCCACCACCTTACCGTCTTCAATCACCAGAATGCGGTCCGCCATCTGGGCGATCGTTTCGTCATGGGTGATCATGACCAGCGTCTGGCCGTACTGATCCACACAATTTTTTAATGCCGTCATAACTTCCATCTCTGTCCTGGAATCCAGATTCCCGGTAGGCTCATCGGCAAGGATCATGGCCGGCCTGGAGGCCAGCGCCCTTGCAATGGCAACACGCTGCTTCTGTCCTCCCGACAGCATACTCGGAAGAGCATGAAGCTTTTCTGCAAGCCCGATGTTCTCCACAATATCCATCACATATTCTTGATTCACCCGCTTCCCGTCAAGCCCCAGAGGCAGGACAATATTTTCCCACACATTCAGTGCCGGGATTAAATTATAATCCTGAAAGATAAACCCCACCCGCCTTCTTCTGAATACTGCCAGCTGCTCGTCTTTCAGAGCAAAAATATTCTCGCCTCCGATCACGACCTCTCCGCTGTCCGGGCGGTCAAGCCCGCCAAGCATATGGAGAAGGGTGCTCTTTCCTGACCCGGAACGCCCAACAATGGCCACAAATCCTCCCTGGTTTACCTGGATGCTGGTGTGGTCAATTGCCTTGACCTGATTTTCACCCTCCCCATAATATTTTACCAGATCTACAGTTTCTAAAATAGTCTTCATAGTCTCAGGCTCCTTTCTTTTTCGGCATCACAAAATATTACTGTACCTGTTCTTTCTATATCACATTTTAAACCTGAAACCTTACAGCTTCCTTTCAGGGAACATAACAGTTTTGTTATATTTCTCCCGTCTGCCTGTACTGCTTCGGAAGCATCATCTGAATAATTGTCCCGCCGCCGTGACCCGGCAGGATACGCACACTGCCTCCCTGCTCCTCCAGAATCCTGCGGACAAGATACAGACCCACGCCTGCCCCCTCCTGGCTCTCCACCTCAGGCCGGCATCCCCTGTAAAAACGCTTGAATACTTCCGGATATTCCTTCTTTGGTATGCCGATTCCCTGATCCTCAACCTCAATAAATACGCAGGAAACCAATGGTACTGTCCGAACCTGGACCACCGAGCCTCTTTTCGAATATTTCACGGCATTGTCAAGGACATTGGAGATTGCCTCGGCAGTCCACCGTACATCATGGACGACAGAAATATCCGAAAACTCCTGCATCTCGATCTGGATCTCCTTCTCGGCGGCTTTCATCCATACGCCGTTCACCGCACGGATCAAGGTTTCCTTCAAACTATCCTCCTTTGCCTCCAGCCGGATCATATCTGTCTCCAGCCTGGACAACTGGAGCAAGGTCTCCGTTAGACGACTGAATTTGCACACCTCTTCGCTGCCTCTTTTTAAAAACTCCTGCCTCTCTTCCATCGTCAGCGTCTCATCCTCCAGAAGATCAAAACAAAGCCTCAGCGCTGCCGCAGGCGTCTTGAGCTGATGGGAAATATCCGTCACCAGTCCCTTTGTCTTTTCTTTCTCTTCCACCAGCCGTTCCTTCAATCCGCCAAACGCAGCCCCCATTCGCATAAGCTGCTCTTGGATCTGAGAACGGATACCCGTACTCAGCAAATCCTGATCTCCACGGTACTCATATCTCCCGGCCTCAAATTCCTCCAAATACCGGAAGATCATCAGATAATCCTGATATTCTCTCCGGTATTCCAGATAACACCAGACACCGTTCGCCAACAGCGCCCCGGCAAACAGTACCGCAAGGCTTCCTGCCGACAGTCCGAAGCCATACAGGATCAGGAAAAATACGACAATCCCCGCAGTACTTTTTAAAAGATTCCCCTTCAGCCTTCCCTCCATCCAGATATATCCCCGTTCGCGGCGTGCGGTCTGTTTTTCCAAATCATAATCTTTCATCCTATTTTCTCTCCACCTTCTGCTCCCAGAGATAACCTAGGCCGCGGACATTGCGGATATATTCATAAGGCTTCTCCCCTGCCAGTTTCTTCTTCAGCCGGCTGATCGTCACGGGCACAGTATTGTCATCCACAAATTGGCCTTCCACGTCCCACACGGCAGACAGGATCTGCTCTTTCGAAATAATCTGCTCCGGATTCTCCAGAAAAAACAGAAGCAGTTTCAGCTCCATCCTGCCAAGGATTATTTCCTCCCCCTCTTTGTAGACCTTCATTGACGGACAGCACACCTTAAGGGCGCCGGACAAAAACTCTGTCCCTTCGTTCTCCCTCTGACCGATCCTCCGCATCAGGGCATTTACTTTGGAAATCAGCACCAGAAGGCTGAAAGGTTTCGTCACATAGTCGTCAGCCCCCGCATCATACCCGTTTACAATATCCACTTCCTGGTCCAGCGCGGTCAGAAAGATGATATACACCCCGCTCCTCTCACGGACGGCCCGACAAAACTCCAGTCCGCTCCCGTCTCCTACCGCAATATCACTGATAATAAGCGCAGCCTCATGCTCCTCAAGCAGTTTTTCTGCCTCAGAGACTCCTCTCGCACTCAGAACCTCATATCCTTCCTTTTCTAGCTTCAGACCGATTCCCCGCCTGAGGCTCTCATCATCCTCCATCAATAAAATTTTAGCCATCGTTCCACTCCATCCTGCCTGTTATATTTATAATTATCAATTTAATCTCTTTAAAAACAGATTGCAACAAAACATTGAATTATTTAGAAATTTATCTTTTCCTTCTTTAATTAAAAAAATCCCCGGAACACTTTCCGGGGAACACATATCATTTTATCCTCTTCCGTACAATTTCGTAAGCTTCCTGATCCTCTCAGCCAATTCCTTCGTAAACGCCCCTTTCTCCATCCTCCACGTCCAGTTTTCGCCAAGTGTCGACGGCGTATTGATCCTGCCCTCGCTTCTGAGGCCCAGAAAATCCTGCATGGGAATTATACAGGTATCCGCAACGCTCCTCATGGCAAGACAGATATAATCCCAGTGGACCTGTCCCTCATCCGTTTCCCGGTTATTGAGGTACGTCAATGCCATCTCCTTATCCTCCGGAAGGATCGCATCATACCATCCAAGGAGCGTATCATTGTCATGTGTTCCTGTATACACAACGCAGTTTCTCCCATAGTTATGAGGCAGATAATCACTCTCCTCCCGGGAATCAAAGGCAAACTGCAGCACCTTCATACCGGGATACCCGCTTTCCTTAAGAAGCCTTCGCACACCGTCCGTCAAAAAGCCCAGATCTTCCGCAATAATAGAGAGGTCTCCAAATTCCTTCCGGACTGCATGGAACAGACTCATCCCCGGACCTTTTTTCCAGGAGCCGTTCACTGCGCTCTCATCACCATAAGGAATAGAATAATACTCATCAAAGCCCCGGAAATGGTCGATCCGCATAATATCATAGATCTTGAAACAATGCCGGATCCTTCGGATCCACCACTCATATCCCTCCGACTCATGATAAGCCCAGTCATAAAGCGGATTACCCCACAATTGTCCTGCATCTGAGAATCCATCCGGCGGGCATCCTGCCACCGCTTCGGGCACATTGTCCTGATCCAGCTGGAACAACGCCGGATTCCCCCAGGTGTCCGCGCTGTCAAAAGCTACATAGATGGGAATATCCCCGATAATGCGGATGCCCTGTTTGTTGGCATAGTCCTTAAGCCGCATCCACTGCCTGTAGAATTCATACTGCAGAAATTCGTAAAAAACAATATCTTTCTCAAGTTCAATCCTGTATCTCCTCATTGCTTCGGGTCTTCGAAGCCGGATATCCGCATCCCAATGCTCCCAGCCCTTCCCGGAAAATCTGTCCTTTACCGCCATAAAAAGCGCATAATCGGAAAGCCACTGCGATTCCTGATCCCGGAATCTCTCATAGTCCTCTGTCTGCATCACACCCAGATCCAGGGCATTTTCACAAGCTCTCCTTAAAACCCCGAACCGGTTCTGGTATAGCTTACCATAATCCACCCTGTCCGGCCTCCCGCCGAAGTCGGCGCCGTCACACTCTTCCTTTGTCAAAAGTCCTTCCGCCGTCAACGTCACCAGGTCAATAAAATAAGGATTCCCCGCAAATGTAGAAAAGGACTGATACGGAGAGTCCCCATAACTGGTAGGACCCAGTGGCAGTATCTGCCACAGGGTCTGTCCGGCCTCCTTAAGCCGATCTATAAAATCATAAGCCTCTTTTGAGAAACAGCCGATGCCATACAGTGACGGCAGGGATGACACCGGCAATAAAACTCCATTTTGCCTCATATCTGCTTCCCTCTTACCTATCCTTTCACTGCACCCGCTGCCACACCTTTGATAATATGCTTCTGACACGCCAGGTAGAAGATGATGACCGGAATCACTGCCAGGATCAGAGCGGCCATAATTGCCCCCATATCCACACGACCGTAACTTCCCTTCATATACTGGATCGCGATCGAGATCGTCTTATACTTATTCAGATCCAATACAAGATACGGAAGGAGGAAGTCATTCCAGATCCACATCGTTTCCAGAATACCGACTGAAATATATGTCGGCTTCATAATCGGAAGCACTACGCTGAAAAACGTCCGAAGGGGCGTACATCCGTCAATCATAGCAGCCTCCTCGATCTCAAGCGGAATGGACTTGACGAATCCGCAGAACATAAATACCGCAAGCCCTGCACCGAAGCCGAGATAAATGATCATAATCCCCCACGGAGTACGGAGCCCTGTACGGTCGGCCACCAGCGACAATGTAAACATAACCATCTGGAACGGCACTACCATCGAAAACACACAAAGCAGATACAAAAGCTTGGTAAACTTGGTCGTAACCCTGGTAATATACCATGCACACATAGAAGTGCAGACAAGGATCACCAATACAGAACCCACTGTAATAAATACCGTCCATCCCACAGCACCCAACAGTTCATACTTGTCGATCGCAGTGATGTAATTCTCAATACCTGTCATCGTCTTGGCCGACGGCAATTTGAAAGGTTCCTTATTGATAAATACTTTTTTCTTAAATGAATTCATAAGGACGATCAAAATCGGCAGGATATAGACGATACCGATAATTGTAAATGCGCCTGTCCCTACTGCGCTTAATGCTCCTCTTTTTGTTTTCATCTACTGCTGCACCTCCTTTGAACGTGTGGAACGAAGCTGAAGCATTCCGATCAATACCACAAGGATAAAGAACAACACAGCCTTTGCCTGGCCGACGCCCTCCCAGCCGGTACGCCCGTAGAACGTATTGAAAATATTGAGCGCCATCATTTCCGACATCTTGGACGGCTCTCCTGCCGTCAGGGAGAGGTTCTGGTCAAACAGCTTGAATCCATTTGTGATAGAAAGGAACATACAGATGGTGATGGACGGCATCATCATTGGGATGGTAACCTTCCACAGCCTCTGCCACCTGCCGGCGCCGTCAATCTGAGCCGCCTCCATCACATCCCCAGGGATGGACTGGAGACCTGCAATATAGATGATCATCATATAACCAATCTGCTGCCAGCTCACCAGAATGATCAGTCCCCAGAAACCATACCATTCATTAAGCCCAAGCGCTGTCTCGTACCGCTGCAGGATCCCATTGAAAATCAGCTGCCAGATATACCCAAGCACAATACCGCCGATCAGGTTCGGCATAAAGAATATGGTACGGAATATATTGGTCCCCCGCATCTCCTTTGTCAATGCCATGGCAAGGGAAAATGCGATCACATTGATTACCGCCAGAGATATTACTGCAAAAAGAACCGTATACCAGAACGAATGGCGGAATACGGTATCCGCCAGCGCATCCGCATAATTAGAAATTCCGATAAACTTTGCATCTGTAACTGTCGTAAACTTACAGAACGACAGCCAGATCCCCATGATAAACGGAACGATAAAACCAAGGATAAACGCACAGAACGTAGGCAGCACGAATATCGGCATATAACGTTTTATGGCCTTCTCCATAAAAGAACCCTCCTTCTAAAAGCGGCAGGAGAACCGATCTTCGCCCTGCCGCCTGACTCATTCTTTATTTTCTCTTACCTTGATTGTCTCTTATTTTGCTGCTGCAGCCTCGGTTGCCCAGCCGTCAACAAATGCCGTAACCACCTTTGCCCAGTTCTCGTCAGTCTGATCTGCTGCATATGCAGTCAGTGCAGAACCCACGCCGTTTTTCCACTCCTCGGAAGGAATCGTGGAGAAGTTCCATGTTACAGGAGTTTTCCCGTCTTCCATGTATTTGTTTGCCTCATTTACAAGTACATTTTCGGACTCAATGTTGGCATCAAACGGAATGACAAAACCCATCTTATTACACATTGCCTCTGCACCTTTGTCTGATGTTACACACCAATTCATAAAGTCAAGCGTTGCCTGAATATCGTCCTCAGAAGCTTTGGAGTTCACACACCAGTAATTCTCTGTACCTGTACATACACCCTGCTCTTCTTCACCTGCTACACCCACATAGATCGGAAGGATCCCCAGATTCTCTTCTCCAACATCGGCAATATTGTTAAATTCCCATGTACCGTTCTGATAGAATACAGCCTCCTCTGTCACAAAATCTGCGGTAGCATCATCCGCTGTCTTTGTGGAAAGCGCTGTCGGCTCACAGGTCGCATTATTGATATACAGATCCCACATCTGACGGTAGTTGTCAAGATATGTACCTTTGATCGCATCTGTTGTATTGATTCCTTCATCTTTGTACTCATAGTAGATCGGAAGGTTGGCCAGATGTGTCTTAAATCTCCAGTCGGAAGAACCGTCCATTCCTGCACAGGTAAATGCAGAAAATCCAAGTTCATCTTTCCTCTTCGTAATATCTTCTACGACACTCTTAAAGCTGTCAAAGTTGGTAATGTCCTCTGCGGAATATCCTGCCTTCTTAAGCAGCTCTTTATTATAGATAATTCCATAGTTCTCGATAACATATGCAATACCTGCCATCTTGTCTCCATCCATTAAAGCGAATCCTTCGTCGGTAAGAGCCTTCGCAATGTCAGAACCTTTCAGATCATAGCAATAGTCCTTCCAGCTTGCCAGCCCCACCGGACCGTTTACCTGGAACAATGTAGGCGCGTCACTTTTTGCCATCTCAGACTTCAAAGTCTTCTCATATTCTCCGGAAGCAGCTGTAAGAACCGTTACCGGAACACCTGTCTCCTCGGTATATTCCTTTGCCAGGTCCTGCCACTCACCGTCAGCCTCCGGTTTAAAGTTCAGATAATAAACCTTTCCTTTTGCATCCTTATCTGCCCCGCTCCCTGAAGGAGTGCTGCATCCTGCTGCCAGTCCGGCAACCATTGCTGCTGCCAGTAAAACCGACACAACTTTTCGCATTTTCATAATACTTTTCCACCTTTCCAAAGAAATCTTATGTTTCTTTTCTTGTCCTCTATCTTACCAACTAATTCCAGACGCCCCGTAACAATTCCCAAACCTGTAATGCAAAAAAATGAACTTTAGCCGGATTATCGGCTAAAGTTCATCTTCATACTGCCGGATGCTCTCATCTAACATCCGGATAAATTCCTCTACAGACATCTCTCCATTCACAAGCCTTGGAAGACACTCCCCCAGTGTCTCCTCCTGAAGCACTGAATTCCATTTCACCTGATAATTGGGAACGATCTGCGGTTTCCCGTCGTAGGCCTCTATATAGTCTTTCATCATCTGGTTTTTACCAACTGCTTCCTCAGCCCAGAAGGCTGCCTTCTCCTTCTGATTAAACAGTGTACGGAACTTTAAAAATTTAATTGCCCCTTTCTTCACCTCTTCTTCATAATCCGACACTACTGCCCACCCGAAGGTTTCAGGCGAAGAGATCAGACGATTTCCGGGAAATACTGAAAATCTTACATTTCCTTCCAATTCATCCGGGATCTGATCGATCATCCAGTATCCGTTGGAGATCATTGCAGCCCTGCCCGATACAAAATTGTCAAATGCCACGTCAAAATCTACATGCATCGCATCCTCTGTCGTATATGTAAAAAGCAGTTTCAATGTAGCTGCCAGCTGAAGCCCGCAAAAGTTATCATAACTTTCGGGAAACAGCTGCTTCATAAATTCTGCTCCCTCCGGGAACGCCGACAATTCTGCCGTAGCAAACAGCATGGGCGCCCACGCTGTTCCCTTCGTATGAAGAGCAAGGGGTGCAATGCCATGTGCCTTCAGCTTCTCACAGCAATTCCAGAAGTCCTCCCAGGTCTTTGGAAACTCCTGGATTCCGGCCTGACGAAAAAGCTCTTCATTCCAGAACACACCGGAACAGGAAAAAGCCGCTGTGCTTAAGGGCGCCAGATAGATGCTGCCGTCCGACTCGCTGCAGGCCTCCAGGACAGCCGGCTCTATGCTCTCCAGCCACTCCCTGTCCTCATAAATATACGGTGACAGATCCTCGATCCTTTTCTCCTGCACCATCATCTGGTAATAGGACGGCAGCATCCGAAGATCTGTGATCACTGCTGGAAGTCCGCCTGTCACATTCATCCTCTTGAGATTTTTCCGGTACTCTTCCTCCGTCTCCATAATCCATTCCACGTCAATGTGGTAAGCCCCTTCATATGCCTGGTTGAACGCCTTTACAACTTCCTCCTCGTTCTTTGTCCCGGCACTTGGATCCACAGTAAGAATCATAGGAACTGCAACTTCTTCTCTTGCATCAGTGCTCTTCTTATTCTCTCCTGCTGCACATCCGGCAAGGCACAGAAAAAGTGATACTGTCAGAATAACAGCCGCTGTCTTCTTGTCATTCATTCTTTTCCTCTCCGTTTTTTGGAAGCTGGATCACACACCGCGTCCCCTCTTCCCCTGTTTCATATTCAAACCTTACATCTTCCCCATACTTCAGACGAAGCCTGGTGATAATATTTACCACTCCGTAGCCATGCTGCTTATCTGGAAAATACTGTTTCATCTCCGGCACCGGAATGCCGCCCAGCGCATTTAGCTTATCTGCAACTTTCCGGCTCATAGGTGTACCATTGTTAAAAACAGATACCGTGAGTCTGTCAGAGATCTCTTTCACCTCAATCCGTATAAAGCCGCCTTCCAATATATCACAAAAACCATATTTTATCGCATTTTCCACCAGCGGCTGGAGAATCAGCTTTAAAATCTGGCGCTCTCCTGCCTTCACCTCGCAATGAATCTCATACCGGAATAGATCCTCATTCCTGATCTGCTGGATCTGCATGTAGCTTTTCACATTCTCAAGTTCATCCCCCACTGTGACAATGTCTCTTCCCTTGCTCAGAGAGAGACGGAGATAACGAGACAATGCCTGGATCATCTTCATGGTGGTCTCTTCCCCGTTGAATCGCGCCAGCATGTAGATCGTATCCAGCGTATTGTACAAAAAATGCGGGTTGATCTGACTGATCAGCATATTCAGTTCACTGGTTCTAAGTTCCCGCTCCTGATTTTTGATCTCTACAAGGAGCTGTTCGATATTTCCTAACATCTCATTGTAGGAATGGCCGATTTTATCCAGCTCCGTATTTGTATGCAGTTCGATCTTATGGCTGAAATCCTTACCGTCAAAGCTTTCCATTGCCGAACTGATCTTCTGGATAGGCTTTGTAAATATCCTGGATATATACAGGCTCACTCCTACTGCAAGAATGATAACCAGCAGATAAATACCTGCAAGCACCAGCAGGATCTGATCCAGGCCATTGTACAGGACAGTATTCGGCACTAAGGTAAAAATCAGCATGCCGCTTTCCTTCTGGCGGTAAACTTGAAGGATTCCTCCCGGAACTCGCTCCCGGTTTAAAATCACTCCTGACCTGCTGCTCTTTGCCAGCTCTGTGATCCGTTCTCTCGCTGCCTTCGTCATATAAAACCCCTGCGGATACTCTTCCATGCAAAACTCCCCGTTTTCATCCACGATCCCGACTGCAACCTCTCCCGACTGATCTCCGGCCTCCTTCACAAGACTCCCAAGGAACCCTTCGTCCATCTTAAGGAAGATCATTCCCGGCTTGTGGGCATAATCCATACTCCTTACATACCTGCCCACAAACAATGCTTCCTTCCCGGTTCCAAACAAGGTATCCTTTGTCCATATCCACTCTGTCTTTGAATACTCTCCGGAAAGCAGATCTGCAAATCCGCTCTTTGTAAAATCCTCATAAGAAACCTGAGAGTAAGATTTGGTATAAACATTTTCTTTATTGTCAACATAGCAGTATTGAGAGATATTACTCAGATCTATATATGCAAAATACTTTCTGAGCACATTCTTTTCCACCCCATCCAGCCCTCTGGCACGAAGGCTCTTCTGTACATTATCATCTATAATACACTCTGCCGTCACCTCGTCACTTTTATCATAGAGGATGTCCATGGAGATCCCCATTTTCTCATTCATAAACTCATACTTATCCACAATGACGCTTATCATACTGCTGCGCATATAGAACCACACCCCGATGCTTGACAAAAACAGCGCCAGTATCAGAAGCGCCAGCGTATAGCTTAGATATTTCTTTTGGATCCCTGAAATCTTCCCTTTTGTCATCCCTCATATTCCTTCTTATATTCGCTTGGGAGTTTTCCCGTATATTCCTTAAAAAGGTGAGAAAAATACGACGGGTTGCTGATCCCGACCTGGTCGCAGATATTTCCGATGCTTATCTTTCCATCCTCCAAAAGCCTTTTTGCTTTTTCCATCCGGCGCTGCATCAGGTATTTCTTAAATGTCATCTGGAAGGTATTCTTGAACACACGGCCAAAATAAACCGAATTAAGATACACATGTTCGGCAACCGATACAATTGTCAATTCTTCGTCGTCCAGATGTTCTTCAATATACGCAACTGCTTCCGTGATGTATTCTTTAAAATACTTCACCGCATCCGTATCTGCAATTTCTGTGCGCATCTCAATAACCCTGCACAAAATCTTGTAGCAGACATCCACGGTTCTGGCCGCATTCAGATTGCGCAGGTTGGAATAATAATTCTGAAACTGTTCTTTGATATCATCCGTCAGCCCATAGGAATCTTTCAGCATAAACTCCGTCTGCAGCATGACCTTATGCATGTACTGGCACTGTTGATCCTCATCCTGGGGAAGTCCGTAGATAAAACGGATAAATGCCTCTTTCAGTTCTCCTGCATGATTCCTCCTGACGGCATTGACGATCAGAAGCTCTGTGTCCTCTGGATAAGCCTTCCCGCCCTTCTCCTCAATATCATCCGATACTGTAAATGCACTTGCCCCTGATACACCTGCCAGACAGAAAAGCTTCTTTGCTTCCTCATAACTTCTTCGAATGCCGGGAATACCTTTATACGGTTTGGAGATCGCGGCGATCACAGGATAATTCTTCTTTTCCTTGACACCTTCAAGAATCCTCTTTAGTTCCCGCACCGATGCATTGTCCTTCGTCTTAAGGATAAAGATATAATTTCCGTCCTCATTCTCAAACTTCCAGTAAAAAAACTGTTCCCGGATCCGCTCCTCCAGCATCTGTATCATGGCAAACCGAGCCGCCTCATAATCCAGGGAATTGGTAATCTTGTATGCCAGGTCAATATCCGCATATACGGTAATGAATTTGTCCCCGTCCTCCAACACGCCATTGAGCGTTGCAAACACTTCTCCCATTCGCTCCGCCGAAATCCGGTTCTGGACATACCTCTGCACAATAACCTGCAGGAAGCTGTCCTCTTCGCTGACAAGCAGCTTTTCCCAGTTATCGTACTTTTCTTCGTTCTCGATCCGCTCCATACATACCGTCCATGCACTCTGCATCGTTTCCAGAAGCTTATCGTCCTCAATCGGCTTTAAAAGATACGCGAACGCACCCAAGTCACAGGCCTGCTGGGCATATTCAAAATCCCTGTAGGCGCTGAGCACCACAAACAGACAGTCCAGTCCTTCCTTCTCGGCCTCTTCCATGACCATAAGGCCGGACACCTGCTTCATCCGGATGTCGGTCAGCACGACATGCGGCCTTGTCTCCCGGATCACCCGGATAGCTTCCTCCCCGCTCCTGGCGCTTGCGGCCACCTCAAACCCCATGGCCTCCCAGTCATAGGTCTTAAGAAGCCCTTCCAGTAAAATCGGTTCGTCATCTACAAGCACTAATTTCAATAATCTCATACACATCTCCGCTTCGCTGATTGCAAAATAGTCTATGATATCATTTTATTGGCACCGGGAAAAATAAAATATTAAAAAGAATACTTTCTATATTTTGTCAATAGTTTTGCGACAAGTTTTTGAAATTTTTTCTAAGCCAGTTTTTTTATTTCCTCTTCAAAGAGTTGTGCGGACGTCTTAAAACCGAAAATTCCCCTTGGATAGTTGTTTATCCAGTTTTCTATATATTCAATGTCCCGGTCCTGCTTCTCGTCAAAATCTTCCCCTTTCGGTATGTGTCGGCGGATAAGGCGGTTATTATTTTCATTGCTCCCTCTCTCCCAACTGCTATATGGGTGACAGTAAAAAGCAAAGGTCCGCTTTTCTCCCTCATGTAATACGGACCGTTCTAACCCCTCATAGTCTGAAAACTCCACGCCATTATCTACGGTAATGCTTCTAAATACCTTTGTGAACATATCGCCCCATTTTCTTTCTAATCGGTCAATGGCTTCTACTACACTGGCCG
>CANSCI010000040.1 GCA_947645355.1 uncultured Dorea sp.
GGATGTAAGATGAACGAAAAGAAAATTATTGAATTCCGCAATATTGTAAAAAGCTTTGACGGGCAGATCGTTTTGAAAGGAATCAATCTTGATATATATGAAAATGAATTTGTAACGCTGCTTGGCCCAAGCGGGTGCGGCAAGACAACACTGCTGCGGATCCTGGGCGGGTTTCTGGACGCGGATGAGGGGAAAGTAATCTTCGACGGAGAGGAGATCAGCAAAAAGCCGCCGTATGAGCGGGAGCTTAATACGGTATTCCAAAAATATGCACTTTTTCCGCATTTAAGTGTGTATGAAAATATTGCGTTCGGATTGAAGATCAAGAAGATCAGCAAGGATATTATTGACCAGAAGGTTATGAAGATGCTGAGGCTCATCGGCCTGGAGGGCTATGAGGATAAAAATACGACGCTTTTGTCCGGCGGGCAGCAGCAGCGGGTTGCCATTGCGAGGGCGCTGGTAAATGAGCCTAAGGTGCTTCTTCTTGATGAACCTCTGGCGGCGCTGGATCTGAAGCTTCGAAAGGAAATGCAGTATGAGCTGAAGCGGATCCAGCAGGAGGTCGGCATTACCTTTATCTTTGTTACCCACGACCAGGAGGAAGCCCTCACGATGTCTGATAAGATCGTCGTCATGAAAAACGGCGAGATTCAGCAGGTAGGTACGCCCCAGGATATTTATAATGAACCGGCCAACCGGTTTGTGGCCAACTTTATCGGCGAAAGTAATATATTGTCCGGGACGATGCTCGAGGATTATAAAGTGCGTTTCGATGATATTACCTTTGACTGTGTGGATTTCGGGTTCCGGGAGAATGAGAAGGTAGATGTTGTGATACGTCCTGAGGATATTGATATCGTAGATGTAAAGGACGGGAAGATGACCGGTGAGGTGCTCAGCGTTCTGTTTAAGGGGGTTCATTATGAGATTATGGTGGAGACTGTACCCGGAACAAGTGTGACGGTAAATATGCGGGTGATCAGGGATCATGATGTAACCAGTGAGGATGGGAAGGAAAAGATCAGCGCCAACAATTTTTATGTCGATGTCGATGATGTGAAGGATATGGACGATAAGGATATTATTGCCCTCGCCAATGCCCAGGCGTGGGAGGTAGAGAGCGACGACTATGTCTCGATTGCCAAAGTGGAGTATGAGTTGTCTGAGGAAGAGGGGCAGTATCCTGTAATCTTTACTACAGCAAACGGTACAAGTATTGAATGCACGATTTTTGTGGTTGACCAGCCATTTGTAAAAAATGAGAAAGCCAATGAGGGTATCATGGCATTTAATTTTATTAAAACTGTGGACGAGATCACAGAGTCCCAGGCGCTTGACACAGATCTCAAGACATGGGCCAATGCTCAGGGGTGGAAGTTAAGTGATGAAGATCAGAGCATTGATATCAGTGTTGACTATGACTTTGAGGCAGAGGATGTAACAGAGGGTATTTACAAGATTACATTCTCAACGACAGGGCGAGAGTTTATGATACATACGACGGATTATTCGGAGGAAGGCCAGGAGGTCGGCCTGACCTTTTTCCCGGAGGATATCCACGTTATGTCCAGGGTGGGATACTGATGAAGCGGTTTTCGCAGCTGGCGCTGCCTTATATCGTATGGGCGGTTTTGATGCTGGTGATGCCGATGGCATTGATTGCCGTATATTCCATTATGGAACAGGGCAACAGTATTATTCCGTTCTCCTTTACGCTGGAGCATTATATTAAGTTTTTTACCGACCCGGACTTTTTATTGATACTTTGGCGTTCATTTGCAATTGCAGTAAAGACAACGGCAATCTGCCTTCTGCTGGGATATCCGGCGGCATATTTTATTGCCCGGAGCAGTGAAAAGGTGCAGAATGGCCTGATTTTGTGTATTACGCTTCCTACATGGATCAATATGCTGGTCAGAACCTATGCCTGGATCGGCATGCTCAGTGACGGGGGAATGATTCAGAAGTTCTTAAGCCTGGTTGGATTAGGTGATACGAAGCTTCTGTACACGGAAGGGGCAGTATTGCTCGGCATGGTCTATAATTTCCTGCCGTTTATGATCCTGCAGGTGCAGACGGCTCTCTCGAAGATGGATCACTCGCTTCTGGAGGCAAGCGCGGATCTTGGGGCAAGTCCGGCACAGACATTTCGCAGAATCACGCTTCCGCTGTCCCTGCCGGGGGTTATTAATGGTATTACACTGGTATTTCTGCCGGCAGTTAGTTCCTTTTTCATTCCGAAGCTTCTGGGCGGAGGACAATATTTCCTGATCGGAAATATGATCGAGAATCAGTTTATTACGGTTGGAGAGTGGAACTTTGGCAGTGCGGTCTCCATGATTATGGCTATGATCATGATGTTCCTGATGATGGTTGTGAGGAAGACGGAGATCCGCAACCAGGGCGGAAAGGAGGAGTAGCCATGAACAATAAAGGAAAAAGGCCGTTTGGCAAAATACTTATGATATTGATGATGGCGTTCTTCTATCTGCCGATTCTGTATATGATCATCTTTTCCTTCAATGACGGAAAATCGTTGACCAGCTTTACAGGATTTTCCCTGCGCTGGTATCAGCACATGCTGGAGTCCAATGATATGATGGAGGCACTTTATACGACCTTCAGCGTAGCACTTCTGGCCACCTTTATATCGACAGCCGCAGGTACTATTGCGGCAATTGGGCTTAGTAAGTCGAAGAAGATTGTGCGGAATCTGATGGAACAGGTGAATAACCTTCCAATGATGAATCCGGAGATTGTGACAGCGATTGGATTTATGCTGTTGTTTATAACCTTCAATGTGCAGAAGGGTTATATTACTATGCTGCTTGCGCATATTGCGTTTTGCATCCCTTATGTGATGCTGTCGATTATGCCGAAGATGCGGCAGCTGGATCCGAATCTTGCGGATGCGGCAATGGATCTGGGCGCGACGCCGTGGCAGGCGCTTATTAAGGTGATCGTCCCGCAGATCACACCGGGGATTATATCCGGGGCACTCATTGCATTTACCATGTCAGTGGATGATTTTATTATTTCTTATTTTGTGACAGGCGGCGGGGTAAAGAATCTGAGCATTATCGTATATACAATGAGCAAGCGGGTGAACCCGAGTATTAATGCCGTCTCTACATTGATGGTAGTGATTATTGCCGCTGTACTTCTGATTATCAATCTGGCTTCGATGCTGACGGCAAAGCGGAGTAAAAAGGATGTGATCGCAAGGAGAAGGATCCTCCCGGGAGCCGTTACGGCTCTGGCGGCTGCCGCAGTTGTGTGTGTGATAAAGTTTGGCGGCGGGAGTCCCGACCGACCGTTTGAGGGGCAGACCCTTCATCTGTACAATTGGGGCGAATATACCGGCGAAAATATTATTGGAGATTTTGAAGAAGAGACAGGGGCTACAGTTGTCCAGGAAAATTTTGATTCCAATGAGCAGATGTACATTAAAGTTGCAAATGGGGAGTCCTATGATATTCTGGTGCCCAGTGATTATATGATCCAGCGGCTTCTTGAGGAGGATCTGCTGCAGAAGCTTGACCATTCGAAGCTTGATTGTATGGATAAGATCGCGGAGGATGTAAAGGGGCTGCCGTATGATCCGGAGAACGACTACTCGGTTCCTTATTTTTGGGGGACGGTAGGTATTGTATATGACAAGAATAAAGTTGATATTAAAGACCTGGAAGAAAAAGGATATAATATTTTTCTGGATCAGAAATACAAAGGAGATGTCTATCTGTATGATTCAGAGAGGGATTCCTTTATGATGGCTCTGAAGGCTCTTGGATATTCTATGAATACGACCAATGAACAGGAGATCCGGGAAGCCTATGACTGGCTGGTTCAGTGTGTGGAGACGATGGAGACAGAGATTGTCATGGATGAGATCATTGACAACATGGCACAGGGGAGGAAAGCGCTGGGGCTTATATATTCCGGGGATGCTACTTATGTCATGGATGAAAATGAAGATATGGGGTATTACCTTCCGGAGGGAGGAACGAACCTATGGTCAGATGCTATGGTCATTCCGAAAAATGCTAGGAATCCGGAGCTTGCTCATGCGTTTATAAACTTCGCCAGTGATTATGACGGAGCCTATGACAATTCCAGTTATGTGGGCTATACTTCCGCGAACCAGGAGGTTATGGACGATATTTATGGAGACGGGGGAGTCTACGAAGGGATTAATGCATATATTCCGAGGACAGGATATGCACAGGATGAAGTATTTGTCTATAATGAAGACACGAAGAAACTGCTTGGAGACCTGTGGAGCAGAGTGAAGATTGCGGCAAGTAATGCGGATTAGAGGGGATACCGCGAAAGCCGTAGAGCTCAGAAGACAGGTCAGGCAGCATTTCGGTCACTGTGCGGCTGCCGTGATATTACCAGTACACTGGTTCCTGGGCTCTGCGGCTTTTGCAGACTACACGTTTTGACTGGCGGTGCAGGAATTGAAAGGCTGCAGGGTGCGGGGGAGAATTCCTTTTAAGTGGGCTATGGCGGTTCCATAGTTGGTTATGGGGACGGAGGCATCGGCAGCGCATTTGAGGCGGTATTTCATTTCCCGTTCGTTGAGGGTGCAGCCGCCGCAGTGGATAATTAGCCGGTATTTTGTGAGGTCTGCCGGGAATTCCGTTCCGCTGGTGAACTCAAAATGCAGGTGTTTGTGTGTATATTCTTGTATCCAGTCAGGCAGCTTTACGGTGCCGATGTCGTCGCATTGGCGGTGGTGGGTGCAGCCTTCGCATATGAGGAGAGTGTCGTTATCTTTTAATGTGTCCAGAACTTTGGCGCCTTCCGAGACAGCATCCAGGTTCCCTTTGTATCTTGCGAACAGGATGGAGAAGGAGGTCAAAGGGACGCTCCCCGGCAGGATAGCATTGACTTGGGGGAAGACCTGACTGTCAGTAATTACAAGGGCGGGATCCCGTCCCAGTTTGTCCAGCGTATTTTTTAGTTCTGTATCTCTGACTACAATCGCCGCGGCTCCAGCATCCAGCAGATCCCGGATGGTCTGTTGCTGCGGAAGGATCAGCCGACCTTTGGGAGCCGCTTTGTCGATGGGTACTACCAGAACGACAAAGTCTCCGGGGTGTACGAGATCACCGGCGATCCGGCGGCCAGATTCCTCCGACGGGGCAAGGGAGGTGAGTTTCTCTTTTAATTGGTGGATCCCGGCGCCGGTGGAAGCACTGACAGAAAGGATCTGTTCTTCAGAGACGCGCAGGATGTCTGCGGCTTTGTTAGCCTGCAGCGTATGGCCGGCGTCACACTTATTGAAAACTACTAAGAAGGGGATGGATTTATCCTGGATTTTCTGAAGGATATTGAGATCCTCTTTTTTGATGCCTTCTGTACTGTCCAGGACGAGGACGGCAATGTCCGTTTTGTTTAAGATCTGGTGCGTTTTCTGGATCCGCAGCATGCCCAGATCCCCGGTATCATCCAGTCCCGGGGTATCGATCATCACCACCGGCCCAAGGGGAAGAAGCTCCATGGCCTTCAGAACAGGGTCTGTGGTGGTTCCCTTTATGTCAGCTACAATGGCAAGGTTCTGGCCGGTAAGCGCATTGATCAGGCTGGATTTTCCGGCGTTGCGCCTGCCGAAGATTCCTATGTGAATCCGTTCGGAAGAAGGGGTTGTATTAAAACTCATAACAGTTCTCCTATCAAAATAGTTCAAAAAGGTACAGGTCAAAATGCAGTTTGGGACGTAGCACTTTTAAACTTTACTACGTCCCCAATTAACATTTAGAAGCGGAAGTCTCTCCGGTTATTCTCGCGAATCAGCCTCAGATTCTCGAGAACTGTCTGACGTGCTTTTTCATTCGGAACGTTCAGTACCTCCCTGTCGATCAGTGCTTTGCCAATGCGCCTGGTCTCGGGGGAAGCATAGTCCATCAGGTATTCTTCCAGTGTCATCAGTGCGTTGGGATGGCAGCAGTTCTGGATCTGCCCGCTTTTGCACAGGGACATGAAGCGGTCTCCGGTCCGGCCTTCCCGGTAGCAGGCGGTACAGAAGCTGGGGATATAGTCCATACCCATCAGCCATCGAACAACTTCGTCCAGAGTACGGTTGTCGATGACGTCAAACTGTTCGGATTTTTTGTCCTCCGGCTCCGGTTCGCAGTATCCGCCTACGCTTGTTTTTGAGCCGCCGCTGATCTGGGAGATGCCAAGATGGAGTACCCGTTCCCGGGTGGATTGGCTCTCCCGGGTAGAGATGATCATGCCTGTGTAGGGGACTGCGATGCGGATGCAGGCAACGATCTTGGCAAAGGTGTCGTCGTCGATGCCGTTGGAAAATGCACTTGCGTCGATATCGTCCGCATTGCGCAGACGAGGCACGCTGACGGTATGCGGTCCGACGCCGAAGGCGGCTTCTAAATGCTCTGCGTGCATCAGAAGGCCGGCGAACTCGTAGCGATATTTGTCCAGACCAAAAAGGACTCCGATTCCTACGTCGTCAATTCCCCCTTCCATTGCCCGGTCCATTGCCTCTGTGTGATAGTCGTAATCATGTTTTGGTCCTGTGGGGTGGAGCTTAAGGTAGCTTTCCTTGTGGTAGGTCTCCTGGAATAAAATATAGGTGCCTACCTCGGCCTCCTTCAGCAGACGGTAATTATCCGCGGTTGTGGCGGCAATGTTGATATTGACCCGGCGGATGGCTCCGTTTTTATGTTTGATGCTGTAGATGGTGCGTATGGAATCCAGGTAATAGTCCATCGTATTGTGCACCGGATCTTCCCCGGCTTCCAGCGCCAGACGTTTGTGGCCCATGTCCTGAAGCGCTGTGATCTCGCGGCGGATCTCTTCCTGGCTCAGTTTTTTCCGGGCAATGTGTTTGTTTTTCATGTGGTAGGGGCAATAGGTGCATCCGTTTATGCAGTAGTTGGAGAGATAGAGGGGCGCAAAAAGTACGATGCGGTTCCCGTAAAAGTTCTTTTTGATCTGCTCTGCGAGGCGGAAGATCCTCTCGTTCAATTCAGGATCCTCGCAGGCCAGAAGGACTGAGGCCTCCCGGTGGGACAGTCCCTTGCAGAGCGCGGCCTTTTCTATGAGGGATGCAATCAACTCCCGGTTGTTTTTATTTTCGTCGGCATAGGCAAGGGTGTCCAGAATCTCGTCATGGTTGATAAAATCGTCGGCATGTTTTGAATTTACATCATACATGGTATTTCCTCCTGTTTACTTAAATATATATGTATCCTCTTAAGTGCAGAGGATATTGTCGGTGTACAAAGGTATATTTTCCTCCGTATGCAAAAGGAACTATGCTATGAAGGTTTTGCGCCCGTCAGTTTATGGCTGGTGTGACTTGTGCAGAATGATTCAGAGAATCTCCCCGGTCTGTGACGACCCTGTATTGGATAGCTTCCATCCGTCTCTCCAGGTCTTTTCTGCATTCCGCGGATTCCGCGGCGGTACAGAGCTTGTTGTCATAGAGGGCATAATCTTTTCTTACGTCAGCCGGCGACAGGTTGGGCATTACTACATTTGCCCCGGCAAGGATCCCAAGCTCCCGGCCCCGGGGATGGATCGTTCCGAGGGCTGTGGTAGCCGGCAGCAGCAGCTTCGGAAGCATCAGGCGCAGCAGTCCCAGCATGAATAAAGTAAGTTCCAGCGTTCCGGCGGGGGCAGAGGCAAAAGGTGTGTCATGGTGAGGGATAAATGGCCCGATTCCTACCATCTGCGGGTTCAGATTTTGGATAAACAGCAGATCCTCTGCCAGATCCGCAGTGGTCTGATAAGGGGAGCCCACCATGAAGCCGGTTCCCACCTGATATCCGATGTCCTTCAGGTTAAACAGGCACTGTTTCCTGTGCTTAAGTGTCTGCCCGGGGGGATGGAGCCGTGCATAATGGCCGGGATTGGCGGTCTCATGCCGAAGCAGGTAGCGGTCGGCGCCGGCATCAAAAAATGCCTGATAACTTTCCCGGTCCTTTTCGCCGATAGATAATGTAATGGCGCAGTCGGGATAAGACTTCCGGATAGATGTGATAAGGGCGGCCATCTCTTCGTCGTTAAAGGCACCGTCCTCGCCGCCCTGGAGGACGAAGGTGCGAAAGCCCAGTTCATAGCCGCTGCGGCAGCAGGAGAGAATCTGCTCTTTGGTCAGCCGGTAGCGGCGTATCTTGCGGCTGCTTCTGCGGATGCCGCAATACAGGCAGTCATTTCTGCAGTAATTGGTAAATTCAATCAATCCCCGGATATAGATGTCACGCCCGTAATGCTCCTGACATTTTTCCCTTGCCAGTGAGAACAGGTACTGTGCCAGTTCCTCGCAGCGGCCCTCAATGAGCAGGATCCACTCTTCTCTGGAGAGAGAGCCTCCGTAATTCAGTTTGTCAATAAGATGTCTCTGTTGTTCCATGGTTTCTCCGATGATAATGATAATAATACAAAGAATGTCCTCAGTGGACAGAAGTACCATCCTGATTGTCGTGTACCGGGCAGGTGCACGAAAAAACCTGACACTTGGGCGCCAGGTTCCAAAGGGTATATAAACCCCTGTCTATGTGTTCATTGTATGAATAACATATTTTAGAAGCTGCACGCCTTTTCACGCAGGAGATCCTTTGTGGTCAGTACGGACTAATTGAAGTATAGCACACTTTAAAATATAGTACAATTGAAAAGAATTTAACACATTGTCCAAATCGACTGATTGAAATAGAAGCCCATTGCCAAATAAGCGTTTTATGTGTAAGATGTAATGTAAGTAAAGCAGGATGAAAACAGATATTGATAAAACAGGAGATTCCTATGTTCGGATATGTGACGGCCAATGAGCCGGAGTTAAAAGTAAAAGATTTTCAGAGATACAAGGCTTATTACTGCGGCCTCTGCCATACATTAAAAGAAAAATACGGACATCTGGGGCAGTTGACGCTGACCTACGATATGACGTTTATGATCGTCCTCCTTACGTCCCTCTATGAAAATGAGACAAAGGCAGCAAGATCAAGGTGTAAAGTCCACCCTGTGAAACCCCAGGCAGTCCTTCAAAATGAAATCACAGAGTATGCGGCCGACCTGAATCTGATTCTTGCCTATTATCATCTGAAGGATGACTGGCAGGATGAGAAAAAAGCGTCCGGATTCCTGGGAACCTGCATTTTGAGGAGAAGAGTTAAAAGGGCCATAAAGAAATACCCCAGGCAGAGCAAGGCTATACAGCGGGAATTAAAGGCTGTCACCGCATATGAGAAAGAGAATGCAGCGCAGGTGGATCTGCCGGCAGGGTGCTTCGGCCGCCTGATGGCAGAACTCTTTGTATACAAAAAGGACTGCTGGGAAGATACTTTAAGAAGGATGGCATTTTATCTTGGAAAATTCATATATATTATGGATGCCTGTGATGACTTGGAAAAGGATATAAAAAGCGGCAGCTACAATCCGCTTAAGAACATTAAAGATGAGGCAGAGTATGAAGAACGGTGCCGGCAGATGCTGTGTATGATGCTGGGAGAATGCACCGCAGAATTTGAAAAGCTTCCCCTTGTTTTAGACATAGACATTTTGCGGAATATATTATATGATGGTGTGTGGAAACGTTATCGAAAACTATACGAACAGAAAAGTGAGGAATCAGGAAAATGACAAAAAATCCTTATGATGTACTTGGGGTTTCCAGGAACGCAGCAGATGATGAAATAAAGAGAGCCTATCGTGACCTCAGCAGAAAATACCATCCGGATGCCAATGTGGATAATCCGCTGGCGGATCTGGCAGAGGAAAAATTCAAAGAGATACAGGAAGCATATGATGCGATCATGAAGGAGCGGGAGCAGGGCGGAAGCGGCTATGGATATGGCTACAGTTATGGCGGCACCTATCAGCAGAGCAGTTCCGGGCAGTCTTCGAATACAGAGGTTCAGGCGGTGTATAATTTTATCAACAACCGGCGTTTTCAGGATGCACTGAACCTTTTAAGCCGTATGCCCGAGCGCAATGCAGAATGGTATTATCTGAGCGCAGCGGCAAATGCAGGCCTTGGAAATAATGTGCTTGCTCAGCAGTTTGCATCGCAGGCGGTAAATATGGAGCCAAATAACCTTCAATACCGCCAGCTTCTGAATCAGTTAAGCTTTAATACAAGGCAGTACCAGTCCGGTCCGTACGGAGGACGCTACGGAAATGACAGCACCCCCTGCGGCACCGGCAATATGTGCTGTGACCTGTGGATTGCAGATACCTTATGTGAATGTATGGGAGGGGATCTTTGTTCATGCATGTAACAGCAAAGAAAATAGCTTTTTGCGGACTTATGCTGGCATTTACAATTGTGTGCATTGCACTTGGAAGTGTAATAGAGACTAATACCCTGTTTTTGCTTGCGGCTGCCTCCTATTTTGTGGGGATCGTACACAGGGAGGCCGGGGCAGGCATGGGAGCGGCATTTTACCTGGCCGGAGTTTTTCTCGGATTTCTTGTGTCGCCCAATAAGCTGTATGTTCTTTCCTATGGAGCTATGGGGCTTTATATTCTGCTGAATGAGACTGTATATCCGCGGATCGGGAGACTTTCGGGCAATAGAAACCGGAAGGCTGTTTTTTGGATTGTGAAATATACCATTTTCAACCTGATGTATATTCCGATGCTTTTTGGATTTCAAAAACTCCTTTTCGGCAGGGGACTGTCGGCGGAGATGGTATTCTTCTTTGCGGCGGCTGGGCAGATAGGTTTCTTTCTGTATGACAGAGCCTACGAGTACGTGCAGGGGCATGTGTGGAGCAGAATCAGAGGGAAAATGGGTCTGATGTGAGGATGGACTTTGATGAAATTAGAGTGTGTAACCCATGAATTTAAACCGATTTACAATGAAGAATCCAGAATCTTAATGCTTGGAACCATGCCGTCCCCGAAGTCCCGGGAGGCCGGGTTTTATTACGGACATCCCTGCAACCGTTTCTGGAGGGTGGTGTCTGATGTATGCGAAGAAGAGCTGCCTGTGACAAAAGAAGATAAGATCGCATTTGCGCTTCGCAATCGGATCGCGGTGTGGGATGTACTGGCAGGATGTGAGATCAGAGGGGCACAGGACAGCAGTATCCGCAATCCCGTGCCAAACGACCTGAATATTATTCTGAAAAATTCCTGTGTAAAGGTTATCTTTACAACTGGGACAAAGGCGGCGCAGCTATATAAGAAGTATTGCTGTCAGGATACGGGGATAGAGGCGCTGAGCCTTCCGTCTACAAGCCCGGCCAACTGCAGGATGGGTTACAGAGAACTATATGAGGCCTATGCGGTAATCCGGGAATATCTATAAGGATTACCGAATGTTATGTGAAGTATGGAGGAATAGTATGACAAGAGAAGAGCGTGTAGACAGCCTGGTTGCATATCTGAAAAAAGAAAACGAGGGATATGCCGCTATTCAGAGCCCGGTGGATTACGGCGGAAAGCGCAGACTTTTGAGAAGCTTGATGAATGTACGTTTTCCCGGGGAGGCATCCGGCCAGTATAGGAAAATGCAGGACGAGCTTCTGCAGGAAGAGCTGCAGGAAAAAGGGATTGTGGAATGTGAGGATCTTCCGGCTGCGGGGGATGTGTATCCGTGCCGGGAGATTAAGAATCGTGATCGGATCGTTCTGTGGCAGGGCGATATCACAAGACTTTCGGCGGATGCTATCGTAAATGCCGCCAACAGTCAGATGCTCGGTTGTTTTGTGCCTTGTCACGGCTGTATTGATAATGCCATTCACTCGGCGGCAGGCATCCAGCTTCGGAACGAGTGTGCACAGCTTATGGAGGAACAGGGGCATGAGGAACCCACGGGGAAGGCAAAGATCACAGGAGGCTATAACCTGCCGGCCAGACATGTCATTCATACTGTGGGGCCGATCGTTGGGATGCAGGTGACGGAGAAAAACAAAGAGGAACTGAAATCCTGCTATCTGAGTTGTCTGAAGCTTGCGGAAAAAGAGGGGCTTAAGTCTATTGCATTTTGCTGCATTTCTACGGGAGAATTTCATTTTCCCAATAAGCTTGCAGCACAGATCGCAGTGGATACTGTGGACAGATATCTTACCTCTTCACAGATGGAACGGGTCATCTTTAATGTATTTAAAGATGAAGATTATCATATTTACCAGAAATTATTTTCATAGAGTACGGGTTGCCTGATGCACTGGATGGGCTGTCAGATTGGCCGCCAGGTGAAAGGTAAGAAACAGGAGGAGCAGGGATGTATGAGTTAGTGCAGGTGGGCAGGAACTGTTATTATATTGACTGTCCGGCCAAGATCGGCGTTTACTGCGAGGACAAAGATTATGTCTGGCTGATCGACAGCGGCAATGATAAGGATGCAGGCAGAAAAGTGAAGAAAATTCTGGAAGAGAAAGGCTGGAAGCTTGCCGGCATCCTGAATACCCACTCTCATGCCGACCATATCGGCGGGAACCGCTACCTGCAGGGGCAGACAGGGTGTAAGATATATTGCGGCGGTATAGAGGGATATTTTACACGCCGCACGGTATTAGAACCCGCCTTTTTGTACGGGGGATATCCCAGCAGGGATCTGCGGCACAAGTTTCTGATGGCGCAGGAGAGTGAGGTGTCCGGATTCTCGGACGCAGGCTTTCCCAGCGAGATAAAGGTGATGCCTCTCCCAGGACATTCCTTTGACATGGTGGGCTTTGAAGTTCCGGAAAGAATCGTGTTTCTCGCAGATTGTATCAGCAGTAAGGAGACGCTGGAAAAATATGCAGTTTCCTTTATTTATGATGTGGGGGCTTATTTAAAAACACTGGATCTGGTAGAAGATATGGAAGCCGCCGTGTTTATTCCGTCTCACGCAGAGGTCTCGGATGATATCAAGGATCTCGTCCGGTATAATCGGGAGCGGGTATATGAGGCGGCAGACCGGATTCTTTCTATCTGCCGGGAGCCGGTATCCTTTGAAGGAATTCTAAAGAAGATCTTTCAGGGGTATGGACTCTCTATGAACTTTGAGCAGTATGCACTGGTCGGCAGTACGGTGCGTTCTTATCTTTCTTGGCTTAGGGATGATGGGAGATTAACGGCTGCGGTCAGTGACAGTATGCTGATGTGGACGAAAGCCTGAATGGGGCCTCAGAAGAAGGTCTTAGATAAAAATACTAAAAAATAAAAAAAATTTCAAAATAATTAAACCATAGGACACTTTTCCGGTACTTATCTAATAAAGGGGGGAAAAGTGTCTATTTTTTATTAGAAAGTCCGAGCATGTAATCGGCAGATACATGATAGTATCTGCACAGTGCAATCAGGTATTCTATGGGCATGGGACGTTTGTATAATTCATATTGAGAATAGGTTGTCTGGGCAATCCCGAGCATTTTTGCGATTTCTCTTTGGGATAAATCATTGTCCTGCCTTAAGGCACGCATTCTTTCAGGATAAGTCAAATTTATCACCTCGGAATTATCTTAATATAAATCAGAAATAAAGATTGTTTTTTAAGTCGGTGCGAGTTAAAATTATTTTAAATGTACCGGTGTTTAGTTTGCCGCAAAAAGGACTGGATATACCGGTATCTGACGATAAAGTGAAACACAGGAGGAAAAAACAAGTTCTGTACACAGTGTGGGAGAAGATTGGAGGAATCAGACATGTATTGTCCGGGCTGCCGTTCCAGAGTGAAGCAGGCAGAGAGTAATATGACGGATAACAATGTGTCGGGCAGAGTCGGGGAAAAAACGAATCCATGGAAAAAAATCAGTGATTATGCAGTAACCGGCGCCAGTCGGCTGGATCGTTTCCTGGATCAGAGGATTGAGGGAAGCATCCGGGAGAGGAAACATCGGGAAATGTGTGAGACACACACGGCAGTGCCGCTGCAGCTGCTATTCGGGTATAAGCAGCTTGGCGTGAACTCCGTCACCAAGCTTCGCCAGAGGAAGGACGGTTATGTGTATTTTGATTATCTGGACAATGTGTTGTATCGTTTAGTTTCTTATGAGTGGGAAGGTTCTGAATTCGCTACAATTTCAAATAGCACATCGCAAGGAAACACAAGGTACAAAGAACGGTCCAGAACAGGCGGACACCGGATGGGGATGCTGGCCGGCGCTGCGATAGGAACAGCGCTTGCGCCGGGGCTCGGGACCATTGTAGGCACAGCAGTAGGGGCAGGCGGTGCAAAAAAGACAAAAACAAGAGGAAGATCAATTGATAAATCGAGTGAAAACAGCCGTATAGAAGAGGTTGAGAAAGATACCCAGGCACAGCTCACTCTTCAGAATATAGACACTGGTGAGATGCATGGATTGTTGTTTGTATGCAACCGGCAAATTGACGGCATGATCCGATGTCTGATGTGACCCGGAAAACAGAAGGATGAGACGGCACATCTGACAGAAGAGTCAGAGGATCTGTTGGAGAAGACGCAGGAGATTCCGGCTCCCTTTGATCAGGGGATACCGGATTATACACAGCAGTTGTTTCAGTTAAAGAGTTTGCTGGATGCCGGTATTCTTACACAGGAAGAGTTTGAGGAGAAGAAAAAACAGATCTTAAGTTTACTGTAGGAGGAAAAGAAGAATGTACTGTCCAAAGTGTGGAAGCGAGGAAAGCGGTCAATTCTGTAAAAAATGCGGCGCCAGATTACAAAAATCAAAAAAAATGGCTGAGAATCTTCCAATTACGGAAAATCAGGAAAGTGCAGAGGAACAGGGGATCCAGAGAGAAAAGCGCAGAAAAAAGATGCTGATCTATACCGGAGCGGCACTGATTGCTATTCTGGTCATATTAATAGTGCTGAGTTTCGCCGGAAAAGCGATCCGAAGCAGTTATGCGAAGAAAGAGTCAAGTCTCAGGGAGGAGGAAGCAGTAAGAACTGAGGCAGCAGAGGAAGGGGCAGAGACAGAAGCAAAAGCAAATATGACAGATGAGGAAAACGGACGTTATTATTATGCGTCGGCGTCCCGTTTCGCAGCTCAGGAGATTACAAAGACGGAATATGAGGAGTTTGCAGGGAAATATTCCCTGTTGACCGGCGTAAAATGGAATAAGCTTTCGCTGTGGGAGTGTCCCAAGGAGTATGTCCAATAGGTTCGATATAAAAAATACTTGCTAATGAGGAGGAAATAAGTATGTATTGCAGAAAATGCGGGGCAGAAAACCAGGAGGGAGGAAAATTCTGTAAGATATGCGGGGAACCGCTTGCAGGTGCTGCAAAGGACAGGAAGAACGCCGGCGGAGTGTCGGCCGCGCCTGCATATGAAGAAGAAAATCAGAGAAAAAGGCCAAACGGCAAGAAGTATGTGCTTCTCGGGGTACTTCTGGCCGTTCTGCTGGCTGCTGCGGGCGCCGCTGCAATCATTTTGCTGCCGGGGGAAGGAGCGGGAGGAAAATGGAGTAAAAAGCAGGAGGTAAAGCGGACACCGGACGCAGATATTTTGCTGCCGGTGAAAGAAGGAAACTTGGCTGGATATAAGAATACAGAGGACGAGTGGGTGATACAGCCGCAGTTTGAGGATGCATCGTTATTTAATGATCAGGATGTCGCGGTGGCAGATCTGGAAGGAAAAAGTTGCCTGATTGACCGAACCGGGAAGGTTGTCCGGCAGCTTGCCCGGGAGGATGCGCCAACTGTATTCTGTGCTTTGCACTCGACACAGACGGGTCTGATTCCTATCGGTTGGTATGATGAAGAAGGCTATTGTGTAGCGGGGGGATTTATTGATAAAGAAGGAGCAGCGAAAGGCCGGATATATGACAATGTGGAGTGGCTGGAAGAAGGGACTATGAGGACGCGGGATTATTATCTGGTAGAGTCAGAAGGCAAGTTCGGATATGTGGATGGAGAAAACGAAGAAGTGATTCCGCTGGTTTATGATTCTCTTGGATATATAGGGAAGAATGGCCTGATCCGCGCAGAGGTTAATGGACAATGGGGGTGGATCAATGAGAAAAATGAGATAGTCATTCCTTTTGCCTATGAAGAGACCGGCGCCTTTCATTATGGAATGGCCAAAGTATGGCAGAATGAGAGAGCGGGATATATCAATGAAAAGGGGGAACCGGTCATTTCCTGTATTTATGATAATGCTGGACGTTTTGGGAAGAACGGCCTGGCTCCGGTTAGACAGGGAGAAAAATGGGGCTATGTAAACCAAAAGGGTGAAATGGTCATTCCTGCACAGTATGATATGGCATACAGTTCCGGTGACGAAATGCTTGCAAAGATTGGAGTGAACGGGCGTTATGGATATATTGATAAGGATAATAAAAATGTGATTCCGGCGGTGTATGATTTCCTGGGGGAAATAGAGGAAAACGGTTGGATTAAGGCACGATCCGGGTATAAATGTGGTTATATTGATCAGAAAAATCTGATTGTAATTCCGATAGAGTATGATGCAATGGGCAGTGAATGGAAGGATGGTTTGCAGGCAGTGATAAAGGGGAGTACAGTCGGCTGTATTAATGAAGAGAATGAAATGGTATATCAGACTACTGCTATTCAAGAGATAGTAAGGTCATTAGAGGTTGCATATCATGTGCTGACAACAGATAGTGAAGCGTTTTTGTTAAAAACAGGGAAAAGAATTCCGCAAAATATAGCGGATGAGGAGTTGGAGGATGTATTTTTAGGTCAAACATTGTACGAAGATTTAGGAATACAGGAGATATCTGTTTGGGGTTGGGATTCTGTCGGGGATGATGAAATAGATGCAGGAATCTGGCTGGATCTGGAGGGAAATGTACTGGCAATGTCGTCGGAAGTGAGTATTCAAGCCGAGTACCGTAAGTAAAGTAGTCTGGAAGGGGAATTTAGCCTTTGCCGCGAGTCTGACGATAAGATAAATATAGGACATTAGTGTGGATAAATAAGATAAAGAGGGAATGAGAAATGTACTGTACAAAGTGTGGATCAAAACTGGAGGAGGATGCCGTTTTCTGCGGAAACTGCGGAGAGAAGGTCTTCTCCGGAAAAGAGAGTCATTCAGATGAAAGAAAGACGGCTCAGCCGATAGACCCGGAGGTGCTGGATGCGGTAAAACGGCTGAAGAAAGGGGAGGAGGATGGATTTGCGGTTCTGTATGCCCGCACCCATTCCTTTGTATATTCCAGGGCCCGCTATCTGCTGCATAACGAGCACCGGGCGCAGGATCTTGTGCAGGAGGTCTATCTGGCAGCCTACCAGAATATTCAGAGCCTGAAGGACAATGAGAGTGTCTATGGGTGGCTTGCGGGGATTACTTTCCGTCAGGGAACAAAGATGATGAGAAAGAACCACGGGGAGACTCTGATCTATGAGGGGCAGGAAGACTTTTTTGAGGAAGTGCCGCAGGAAGAGGAAGAGCCGGTGGAGGAATATATAAGGCAGGAGGATGCAAAAGCGATCCGGGCGTGTATAGCAAGACTCGCAGAAGAACAAAAGGCGGTAATCCTGGCATACTATTATGACCATCAGAAGGTGGAAGATATTGCACAGATGATGGATCTCAGCGTGGGTACAGTGAAGAGCAGGCTGTACCTTGCGAGGAAACATCTGCGGGAATATATTGAGGAGCAGGAGAAAAAGCAGGGATACAAATTCCGCTCCGTCGGGATTCCGGCCTGGATCATGGCAATGCATTTTATGCTGGAAGGGAACCGGCCCTTTTCCGCAAAGGGTGCGGAGAATATGTACCATGCGATCTGCGGCCGTCTGGGCATATCTGCATCTGCCGTTCAGGCAGATGAACTGGCCGTGGGGCAGTCTGGAAGTACCGACGGAGACAGCGGTCTGACAGAGGATCTGACGGGGGTTCGTTCTGGGAGCCCGAAGCCGGGTGCAGGTGCGAGAATCGTGACGAAAAAGGCGGCGGCTTACATGCTGGGGATCGCCGCAGCAGGTGTAATCACAACAGCAGTGGTATTTCATATGGTAAAGAAGGAAGAACCCATGGCAGGAGCAGAAGTTTCGGAGACCATGCTGCCGGGAGCAGAGGCCGGGGAACTGGAAAGCGGGGCATTAGAGGCCGGGGAGGATGCAGAAGGTGCCGCCCCGGAACCTGAGATGCCGGTATTTGAGGAACGGGTGTATGAATTGAACGAAGGCCAGAAGCAGCTGCTCCAGTGGGAGATGTCCTTCGCCGCCCGGCATGTAACAGACACATGGAGGGAACGGGAAGTTAAGATAGACACTCTGCCGGACGAGAGCATCCTGTGGATGGCGCTGGATATGATAAAGGCAGCAGGAGGAAAAGGATTTGAAGGAGTAGCGATGGACTCCTCCGATGCCCGCCATGCGAACTATGAACTGAATATAGAAAGATTCCTGGCTTATCTGGAGAGCAGCTTCGGGAGGAGATTGTCGCAGCAGGAAGTCTCAAATTATCTGATCCTTAAGCCCAATCCTGAGGAAGGAACATTCTGGTGGAATGGGGACAGCCCGGAGGATACGCTCACTGAGATGGCTGGTCCGGTTATTACAGAATCAATGCAGATATCTGAAGACCGTGTCAGGATCAGCGGGAAGTATACCGGCGGGACAGAGACGCCGGAGGAGGCGCAAAGTACCTTTTCGTCAGAATGGGAGTTGGACGCTGCCAGTGCAACCGGCGGTCTGCGTCTTAAGCACCTGATGATCAGTAATCCGGGAACGCCGGACAATACAATCTCTGCATCCTGGGAGTGGAAGGATGCCGTAGAATATATAAGCTGCGCAGTCAAAGCCAGCTGTTCTCAGCGCGGTAGTTCGCAGGCAACGGGGACTCTGGCAGACATTAATCAGAATGATATGATGCCATTGCTCAGGGATCTTCTTCTCCGAAAGAATCTCCTTGGAAAGGTGGTTCAGGGGGATCTGTGGCAGTCCGGGACAGGGGAAGCTTATGCGGAATTTACGAAGGAAGAACTGGAGAATTTCTGTACCAATACTCTTGGCTGCGGTTTTACAGAGGCAATCCGGGCGAATTTTGAGGTGACAGATTCCGGCGCATACCGGTTGAGGTATTATGCGGGCGATTATGGACTAATGAAGATGGAATATCTGGGGGAAGGGACACTGCGGGAAGACGGGACCGTAGAATTTGCCGGAGGATTTTCCCAGGAAGGAATGTATGGGACGATCACGGTTCGAGCCCATGAAAATAGCAAGAGCCTTTTAGACGGCTATGTCATTGATTCAATTACGATATCTTTATGATTGTTATTGCGGCGCCATTTGCTGCCGGAGTTTCCGGCGGCCAGAGGCAAAGTTAAGAAAAGATAAATTCAGGAAAGCGGCAGGTGAAGCGAAAGATGTTTTGTAGAAAATGTGGAAGAAAATTAAATGAGGGTGAATTGTTCTGCCCGGATTGTGGAACAGCGATTGAGCGGAAAGCGGCAGTGACGGAATCGAGACCAGAGCCGGGATCGGAACCCGGGCCAAAACAGGGATCAGCTCAGGAATCAGGTCAGGAACCGGGCCAAGTATCAGGTCAGGAATTACCGGAGACGGAGAAAAAGGGAAAGGATAAGAAAAAGCTGTTTCTTGCAGCCGGAATCATTGGAGGTGTTTTGCTTATAGCTGTGGCTGCTTTCCTGGCTTTAAAACAGGAAAATGACGACAAGGCCGGGAAGCCTGCCAGGCAGGAGGCGGAAGTCAGGGAATCCGAGGGGAAGAAGGAGGAAACCGGCGAGAGTGAGTTCATTTTCCCCAACAGTGATAAGGAGTATCTGACAGACGCGGATGTGGAGAAGCTGACCGAGGAAGAACTGGGATTTGCGAGGAATGAGATTATTGCCCGGCATGGCAGAATCTATACGGATGAAAAGTATAAGGCATATTTTGAATCGAAGAGCTGGTATGAGGGAACGATTGAACCAGAAGTCTTTGATGCAAATTATGAAAGTGAGCTAAGTGAAATCGAGAAGGCGAATGTTGAGCTTATTAAAAAGTATGAGGAGAAGTTTAAGGCTGATACAGCGGCAGGGCAATATTATGCTTCAATTCTGAAAGAATATCAGGAGGCGGAAGCCGGAGGATTTTCAGGAAGTACAGAGCAGTATCCCCATGTGAACCCGCTTCTTTTGGGGAATGGATGCCCGGCTCCGCTTTATTTCACACTGGCGGACTTATGCGGGGACAACGTGCCTGAGTTATTTATCGGATATTTCCTTGATGGGGACGGCTCAAACTATATTCTCATGGAATTATACGGATATGAAGACGGAGGGGCGAAACAACTGGAAGTAGGGAGGGGCTTCGGAGCAGCCTCGCTCGGTGAACAAAATTACATCGGAGAACGCGTGCATTACTATATTTGTGACAACGGGTACTTAAAAGAAAACGGCAGCGGGGGGGCCGGCAGCAATGGCGTGATCTATTATGAGCTGCAGGAAGGCAGGGCTGAACTATCAGTAAAGGAAGGCGCCACACAGGATATGGAGCAATATTACAGCGTAGATGAGGGCGGCCTGGGGCTTTCGGATGCAACAAAAGAATTTTATGAAGAAATGGAGAATAAGCATCCTTTGAGATCTGACCTTAAGTGGCACAAGCTTCAGGATTTTAAAGCGGCTGAAGAAGAGGAGAGCGCTTTCAATGAGGAGGAGGCATATGCTGAGGTTTTGCGGCAGTACCGGGATCAGAAGGGGATGCTGATGACGGGAGGAGACGACAACTTTACGCAGACTTACCCTTATGTGAGCTGGAATGCATTTGATGATTATGGGGAGCTGCGGGTCGGATTGAGTTACACCTGTATGGATATTGACCATAACGGAGTTTCGGAACTGTTTATTGCGGATGTCCCGGAGGGAAGCCCGGAACAGTACACGATTTATGATATCTATACATGGGTAAATGGTAAGTCGGAGAGACTTTTCGCCGCGGAAAATATGGGGGTTAGTTCCTTTTACTTCATCTGTGAAAATGATGTGATTGGAGAATCTGTGCAAAAAGAGGGGACAACCTGGAACGGAAGTCTGTTCTACCGGCCGGTGGCCGGCTCGGCGGCTCCTGCGCTTGTGGATGCGGTGTGGAGTTATTCAGGCAGCAGCACAGGAACGATGTACGCCCGCGGAAAGGATGGATTTGAGGGCGATTCTGAGGATATAGACGAGGAAATGTATAATGCTGCGTTGAACAAATATCTGAAAAAACAGGGGATTCCATGGACGAAACTATAGAACCGGGATCTCGATGAACAGATTGTCGTAGTCGCTAAAATTCCCGTCATACAGCTTATCGGTGGAGATCATCGTCCCGTAGGACGCGTCATGGAGGCGGCCAAGCTGATACTTTTTCTGGTAATAATTGTAGTACCGGTATCCGTTTGCCGGGTGGATTACGGCGGGCTTAAACAGGCCGATCTCGTCGTACCACATCAGTGTCTTTTTGTTGATTCCATGCAGCGCGGCAAATTGGCCGATGGTGAGCAGTTTATTTTTTTCATTCATTTTCATATTTCCTCTTGACCGTACAGTTACTGTA
>CANSCI010000041.1 GCA_947645355.1 uncultured Dorea sp.
TGCTTCTCCTACTTCTATTACTCAATCAACAGATAATATTCAATTATCCATCGTTCAGACCCAACGCATAATTTTAAACTATCCCCCGCTCATACTTTTTTTCTATTTTACACCACTTCCCCCTCCCTTTCCAGTATATGACAAATCCCTCCCATCACATCCGCCCTTTCTAACATCATATCCTAAAAATATTCTTAAATTTTCACAAATACCGTCAGTTTTTGTCGACTTAATTGTCTTTATATATAGGGAATATAGAGAAAAAAGAAAAGGACAGGCAAATTATGGACTGGATACAAGAATTAGCACAATCGGAAGATTTACAAAACACTCTTACTGTCTTCTTAAATCAATATGGAACATCCGGACTTGAAGCGGCAATGCGGCTCTATTCCAGCATGCACAGGGAGTATTTCTGCCGAACAAAAAGTTCAGTAACCAGGATTAAAATAACGGACATGTACTATTTAAAAATAAAGTCACACTCCATTACTATCTATACCGAGTATGATGTCTACCACAAATACGGCTCCCTTACAACCGAGCAAAAATTACTGGCGCCATATGGATTTATCAAATGTAGTCAAAGCTGCCTTGTTTCCTTAGATAAAATTCAAAGCATCCGTAACAATACCATCACCCTGATAAATCTGACTCAATTACATATGAGCCAGCGTTATGCCCCCAAAGTTCTGGCTGCCTTTAATCACAATCGGTTTACAAGATAAAAGCAGTTCTGCAATATTTTATTTTCTATTCGAAAAAACAGCTGCCTCTCCGCCCCACTGCATCAGCTCATCGTCAATCTCATTTACATCCGACACAAGAACATGATGAGTCCACCGGTTCGGGTAAGGCTCCGTCGCCGCATCAATCCTTGGTGAATCTAATCTACGATTTAATCCAAACGTAATCACTATATAGCTTGAGGGGCAGTCCTTCTTTTTCCGGACTTTTATAAAGGAAACACATGTAAATAAATGTCTGTTATAAAATGAGATCTGGGTTTTCTGCACTTTTATCCGAGTGTCTGGGATCTCTTTCTTCACATTGCTTTCAAATGCCTCATACAAGGGCAACGCATCCTTTATACCCATTTCCTGATTCCTTCGCAATGACTGACTGCCGCCGGAGCATTTGACGCAGTAAGAGCATGTGCAATTGTGACTTGTGCAATAACTTGTGCTAACTTATGCAATAGTCTTATATTGAATTGACTTTATCACCATATAAGTCTATCATTTGAGGTAAAAGATAAATTTGATTCCAGGAGGAGCCGCAATGAATATTGAAATTGTTTTGGCGTATTTGCACGCGCAAGAGATAACTGCTCTATTTGCTGAATACACCAATATGCTAATAGCCCACGACCATACATTTAAAAAATATCTTGATCTTCAGCACTATGATAAAGAAATAGAGTATTTAGAAGAAAAATATGGTATGCCTTCCGGAAGATTGTATTTGGCTTATTGTAATGGGGAAGCCGCAGGATGTATCGGGTTGAAAAAAATAGATGAAAAGAATTGTGAAATGAAGCGTCTTTATGTAAGACCGCAATTCAGAGGAGAAAATATCGGTAAACTACTGGTACAGAAAATTATAATTGACGCAAAAGAAATCGGCTATTCTCACATGCTGCTAGATACCCTCCCCTTTTTAGAAAAGGCAATTCATATGTATGAAAAATTCGGGTTTTATTCAATCAATTGTTATAACGATAGCCCTATGAGTACATCTATATATATGAGATTAGATTTATGATTTACATTCTATTTTTGAACAAGATACATTTTTCAGGAGGTGCATATGAAATCACTTGTATTAGCAGAAAAGCCGTCGGTTGCCCGCGATATTGCCCGGGTTCTGGGCTGCCATAAAAATCTTCCCGGAGCACTTGAGGGCTCAAAATACATCGTAACCTGGGCGCTGGGTCATCTGGTCACCCTGGCAGATCCCGAGGCATACGACCAAAAATTCAAAGAATGGAACATGTCCTATCTTCCTATGGTTCCGAAAAAATGGGAACTGGTAGTAATCAAGCAGACATCCAAGCAGTACCACAACGTAAAAACTCAGCTGTTTCGCAAAGACATAGAGGACATCATCATTGCCACCGATGCAGGGCGGGAAGGAGAGTTGGTTGCCCGCTGGATCCTGGACAAATCCGGATGCCGCAAGCCCATCCGCCGCCTCTGGATCTCATCTGTCACCGACAAAGCTATCCGGGAAGGATTTGCCCATCTCCGAGACGGACGTGAGTACAATGCCCTGTATCACGCCGCCAGAGGGCGTGCAGAAGCCGACTGGTTGGTCGGAATCAACGCCACCCGCGCCCTGACGTGCAAATACAATGCACAATTATCCTGCGGACGCGTACAGACGCCCACTCTCGCCATTATTGCACATAGGGAAGACGAGATCCGTTCATTCAAACCGCAGGACTACTATGGTCTTTCCTGTGTGGCCGGATCTGTCAAATGGACATGGCAGCATGCCAAAAACGGAAGTTCCCGCTCCTTTCACAGGGATTTTATCACGGATCTCGAGACACGTATAGAAAATGAATCTCTTACCATAACAGAGGTACACAAAGCAACGAAAAAAATGCCGTCGCCAGGACTCTATGATCTAACGGAATTGCAGCGAGACGCCAACAAAAGGTTCGGATTCTCGGCAAAGGAAACGCTTAACATTATGCAGCGGCTGTATGAACACCATAAAGTGCTGACTTATCCCCGTACGGACTCCCGTTGTATCGGCACGGATATTGTCCCTACAATCAAGGAACGGTTGAAGGCCTGTAACACAGGCCCATATAAGCAATTCATCCCAGGGCTTCTAAAAGCCCCCATACGAACCGGGAAATCCTTCGTGGACGATAAGAAGGTCAGCGACCACCATGCAATCATCCCCACGGAAGAATATGCCCAGCTTGAGCATATGAGCAATGAGGAGCGGAAGATTTACGATCTGGTTGTCCGACGATTTATCAGTGTCCTATACCCTGTCTTTGAATATGAACAAACTACCTTGAAAGGCACGGCGGCAGGGGAGACTTTTATTGCCAGAGGACAGATCATTCTATCCGAGGGCTGGAGAGCCGTGTACGCTTCTGATACATTTTCAGCACATGACGAGGATGAAGCAGACGATGAGGCAGACGCTTTCCATCATTCTGCGAACCAGCCGCTCCCCACAGTAGAAAAAGGTACTTCACTCCCCATCTCCAGAATCTCTGTCACTTCGGGGAAAACAAAGCCCCCGGCAAGATTTACGGAGGCCACCCTCCTTACCGCCATGGAGCATCCGGCAAAATATATGGAAACCAAAGATGAGAAAGCCAAACGTACACTGGGCGAAACCGGCGGACTTGGTACAGTCGCTACAAGGGCAGACATTATAGACAAGCTCTTCCACTCCTTCCTGATCGAAAAAAAGGGAAATGAAATCCTGATTACTTCCAAGGGAAAACAGCTTCTGACTCTCGTACCGGAGGATCTGAAAAAACCGGAGCTCACTGCCAAGTGGGAGATGGAGCTATCCGACATTGCCAAAGGTACACACAAAGAAGCCTCATTTATTCAGGAGATCGAGACCTATACCCGGGACTTGATTCAGGAAATCAAATGCGCCGACGGTACCTTCCGCCACGACAACCTGACAAATACCAAGTGCCCCAGATGCGGAAAACGTATGCTCAGCGTCAACGGGAAAAATGCCCGTCTCCTGGTCTGCCAGGACCGTGAATGCGGATACCGGGAAACGATTGCACGTACAAGCAACGCCCGCTGCCCGAACTGCCACAAAAAAATGGAGCTCATCAAAAAGGGAGACAGCGAGACCTTCGTGTGTGTATGCGGATACAAGGAAAAGCTGGAAGCCTTCAAGGCAAGACGGGAAAAAGAAGGAGCCGGCGTCACAAAAAAAGATGTCCAGAAATATTTAAAAAAACAGCAGGATGAACCAATCAACAATACATTTGCACAGGCATTGTCCGGCATCAAACTACAATAAAATACGCCAATTCGTGACGTAGTAAAGTTCAATTTTAATACGTCCCAAGTTAATTTTTTAACGATTTTATTGATCCTCCAGCAACTTCTTATAATAGGACTCTGCCGTATAAAGTGCCGCCACCGGATTATGCCCCAGAACCCGATCTTTTGTCACGGCTGTCGTGGTGAGCGCCTCCGAATATTTATAAAACAAGCTGTCATGCCCGACACACAATCCCACTACTACGTTCAGATCTGTCTTTGCCTCATTCAGCATCTTCGCCTGGAGAATCGGATTGCACATATTTTCACCAACCCCGTTGCATCTTTCCGGGATCCCAACACTCGTCTTCTTCTGAACTCCTGCCTTGCAGCCGATACCATATACCTCAAAGCCCCTTTTCCGGAAGATGGCCGCCAGCGTGCGGCTCTCCTTCAAGAGCCCGACACAGGTAGCAATCCCGATTTTCTTTGCGCCGATCTTCTCTGCGAAGGACATAATCTCCTCCACACGGGTCTGCCGGCAATAATAATCAAACTCTACCTCTGCTGCCGCAACCATAACCTTACGATTCTCATCCTCTTCGTAGCAAGCCATTGCCTGCCCAAGGATCTCCGGATCCATGTTGGTTGTCGGGCAGAAAGCCGGGAACTCCTTATCCTCATGGCTGCAATTTTTGACCATACAGTCAATACATGACATTTCTTCTATTTTCATGATGTGCCTCCTTAAAATTTTCTAAATTAATTCTCCTGCACGTTCTCTTTTCTCCCCGGGGTCGTAAACGCACACGGAATATTAGTATCGCATTTCCCGCAGACATCTACGCCATACACTGCCAGATTCTTCTCACATGCGGCAAAGCATTTTTCCCGGTCGAATCCCTCTACTGTCAAAGCGCCGGAAAAACAATTATCAACACATTTCCGGCAAATCCCCCGGCTCTTGTACAGACAGTTTTCCTCCTCCAGATGATGCCCCGGCTCCACCGGAATATCCGCCACGATGGAATTATACCTCCCGCAGCACCCCTCCTGTGAGATCAACATATTATTGATTCCGAAGGTTCCAAGCCCGGCTGCATAGGCCAAATGCCGCTGGGACTAGCTGCTCTTCAAAAGCTCTTTCAGCATCCCGGCCCCTTCCGGCACAACAGCCCGGCCGCCCAGGCGTATAATCTCATTTGCCAGATCCTCATTTAATCTGGCCATCATCGCGTTGGTAATCTTATATGCCTGCGCCCAATTCTCGGAGGCCGCATTGTTCGCCACGCCCACATTCGTCCGTTCAAGTTCCCTGGTAAATGGGATAAAATAGCAGATCACCACTTTCGGATCCTCCATAATATCCTGAGGCAGCCTGTGTACCTTAGCCACAATCTCAGGAAGCCTCTGTATGTACGGGTCAAATGCATCTGCATAGCCTACCAGAGGCGTCCGCCACAGGTGGGGCAGATGGTTCTTGTCAGGGTATTCCTTTACATAATCTGTAATAAATGTTTCAATAGCTGCTTTCCATTCATTTCCGTTCATAATTCTTATCCTCCGCCGGTACAAATTGGATTGTCTGTCCTTCCTATGAAAAATTATATCACGGATTTTCAAAAAGTTTACCATTGATTTTTAACGAAATCACAAAATATTTATTCCTTTTTATTCCCTTCCTCTTTCAAATGCCAGACAATCAGATCTACCATCCTGTCATAGCTCTCCACGCCCTCTGACTGCCCATTTGCCTTCAAATATGTATCATTCACCCGGTTGGCCACCTCCGCCACCGCCCCGTCGTATTGTGCCCAGAACTCCCGGTTGGCTTTCAGGTCAGCTTCCACTTCTTTCGCAAGGCTTCCCCTTACTTCCTCCCAGGCATCATAGTCTGATCGGTACAGTACGTTCATACAGTAGATCCACCCCATCAGGCTGCCGCTGTACCGGAACTCCTCTGACTCTGACTCCCGGCAGGCCAGAAAACCGATAAAATTGGCCTCCTTCTCTTCCATAAATCCTCTCAAGTGGGAAAGTTCATGACAAGCCGTAAAAGGAATGTTGTAATCTGTCATCCCGCTGTTGTAGTTAGCCTCCACTGCAAATGGAGAATAGATCCCCGACAGGTTCTGAACTGACAGAATCCACGGAACCAAGAGCCCCTTGGGTTGGGGATAATAGCCCGACAGTTCCGGATATTTCCTTCCCAGCCTGCCCATAGCCTCTGCCGCCTCCCGGGCTAAAGATACATCCTCCAGTGTCATTGTCCCGTCCGGATTCCGCTCTACCTTACGGCTTTCATCATTAACCTCTCCGGTAAGCCGCAGGCATGTCTCCTTTAATTCCTCCACCGAATACTTTCCCACGGAAAGACCGGCGCTTTCTGAAAAAGTCTCCCTGCGGTAGTTGATCCCGCAATTTGCCACATAGAGGAAAAATAACATACCGGCAAGCAAAATCAGATTCGCCAGCCTGACTTTCGCCTTCTCTCTAAATCCATTTCTCCTCACAATTGCCAGTCCCAGTTCTCCCGCACGAACTGCAAGGATCAGCAGCAGCAGATACAGCAGAACCTCCGACACAGAAATACGCACATACCCCATAATCCTTCCCACGGTGTTCACCCACACAGGGTAAATATACGCGCTGTACCAGTCCGCAAACCCCCGGAAGATTCTGGAAATAAAAAGAAGCGCAAAACCGGCTGCCAGTAACGCGCAGCCGGTCATTCCCTTTACTTTATTTTTATTCAAATGTCTGCTCTGATCTTGTTTTGGTTTCCTGACTCTGTCCATTCTGCCTCCGAAAGTTCACATCTCTTATTTGTTTCTATCATTTTAACACGGAAACTTTATTTTTCAAAGTATATTCTAAAATTCCTTCTCCGCCTGGACATATGCCGTATAGATGGCATCCTTGATCTTCCCGGCGGCGACAGCATCTCCAAGCCGGATTACCGGATAGTCTTTATTTTGGAACCAATCTGCGCCGTTTGGCTTCAATCCGCCTGCCAGGATCACCGTGTCTGCCTTCAGGACTTCTTCCTTTTCTTCCAGCAGATTATACACACGTACCTCCTCACCGGTAATTTCTTCCACCCGCCGGGACGGGCAGAGCCTGACGCCATTTTGTTCAAGCGTAAATAACACAGCCTCCCTGCAGAATACATCCATATCACTGCAGATACCGTCCAGCATCTCCACAACCGTAATATTCTTATCCGACGTTCCTTCTTTCCTTGCCGCCTGAAACCGCACCTTCCCGCCCAGCTCCTCAGCTCCCAGGCAGGTAATGTCATAAAGAGATCCGGAAAAATATTCCGCAGCTTCGGCGCCGGAAGCCCCTCCGCCGACAATCACAATATTTTTCCCCACTTTCTCCGGGCTGGTCAGCGCCTCATAGGCATTCATCACATTGGGCAGCCCGCTCCCTTTAATCCGCTTTATGTAATGAGAACCACAGGCCAGAAATAGCATGTCCGGACCGTAATCGTCAATTATCTCTTCCGTTGCCTCTGTCCCCAGGTGCACCTCCACCTTCAGCTCACGCAGCTCACGGACATACCAGTCCGCCAGCTTCCCGATCATCTCCTTATTGGGCGGAATCTTTGCCGCATTTAATGTGCCGCCAAGCACTTCCCTTTGCTCAAACAAAACCACCTCATTGCCTTTCATTGCCGACACTCTGGCTGCCTCCATACCGGCAGGGCCTCCCCCGATGACCGCTACTTTCTTCTTCCGCCAGGCTTTCCTGACGCTTGGCAGTCCTGACTCCCATCCGGGCTTTTCAGAGCCCCAGGTTCCGGCCTCCCATCCGGTTCTCCCGATACCTGCGAATTCCGCCTCTCTCCCTGCCTCCGGGTTCACGGCGCAGCAGATCTGCCGGTCATCGTCCAGCGTATCCAGACAATACTCGCAGGAGAGGCAATGCCGTATCTTCTCCGGGCATCCGCGGAACACTTTATCTGCATAATCCGGGTCTGCAATCTGCGGCCTTCCCAGAGCAATCAAGTCTGCCTTCCCCTGCTCAAGGATCTGCTCGGCATATTCCGGCTCCCGGATTCCGATGGCCGTAAATACAGGCACCTTCACTGCCTGCTTAATAGCCTCAGAATACGGAACTAAAAGCCCTTTCGTATGGGGAAGACAATAAGGCGGTGTCGTCATCAGGTACGCCGACGGCTGCGACGCAGAGATATCAATTGCATCCACTCCATGAGCCTCCAGTATCTTTGCCAGTTCTACAGCCTCCTCCATAGTCCGCCCGCCTTTTATAAATTCATCCGCACTGTAGCGCACCATAATCGGATATTTTGAGCCAAGCGCCCTGCGGCATTTCTCCAATATCTCAAGAAGGAAACGGCATCGGTTCTCAAAGCTTCCGCCGTACTCGTCTTCCCTCTGATTAAACACCGGAGAAAGAAATTCCGCAATGAGATACCCGTGGCATGCATGGAGCGTTATGGCGTCAATTCCTGACTGCTTCGCATACAGAGCCGCGTCCACAAACTGCTGCTGAACCTGGCGGATCTCCTCCACACTGAGAATGTGCCCCGGATCGTCCTTGTATTTTGACAGCCCGGACGGTGAAATCCTGGGCGGCATGGAAGCCTCGCTCCCGTAATGTACCAGTTCCACCGATACCTTTGCCCCATAGCGGTGGAGCTTTTCCACAAGCCGCGCCCAGGAGGCCACATAACGGCGGTCACAGATCATCGGCTGCCTCGGATGGTTGCGGGAATCCTGGGATACACTCGCCGCTTCCAGAATAATAAGCCCTGCACCGCCCTTTGCCCTTCTTATGTAATATGCTTCCAGTTCCGGCGTAACACAGCCCGTCTCCGAAGTCAGATTCGTGTTCATCGGCGGAAACACAATCCGGTTTTTCACCTGCATACTTCCGATCCATACAGGCTCCGCCAGCTTTGCAAATTTATTTTTTCCCATAGTCCTACCTCTTTCTATACAAATGTCCCTGACGCAGCAGCAACCAGTTCCCCGCTGTCCTTCCTTAAGACCTCCGCGGCAAGAAAAATGATCCGTGAACCGTATTTCGTGATCCGCGCGCACAAGAAACTCTTCCCCGCACATAAGCGGTCTTAAAAAATCTACCGACAGATGCACCGTAGCCGCGCCCATACTCCTTTTAAAAAACCGGACCAGCAGCCCGCACACCATGTCAACAGCAGTCACGATCAGTCCTCCGTGCATAGTCTCCTTTGGGTTCAGTTCCCAGTTCTCCACAACAAATCCGGCCTCCAGCCATTTCTCCTGGAAACTGCACCCGGAAAACCTGCAGTCCATCATCTCGTAGATATGTTTTCCACCGTCAGGCGTCTCCTCTGCAAAGACCTCTCTTAAAATGCGCTCCATATAGTGTTGGTCATCCTCCGACTCTTTTTGCCTGAGTGCGGGAGCATCCATACTGTCAAATATCCTGTAATCCATCGCCATCCCCCATTTATCTGCCTGTTACTGCTCATTCTTTTCCTGGCAGCGTCTGTTCTTCATAAGCTCTTCCACCGCCACAGACAACTTTACCGTAGCCCCGACCATAGGGTTGTTCCCCATGCCGATGAAGCCCATCATTGCCACATGAGCCGGTACGGAAGAGGAACCTGCAAATGTCGTGTCCCCGTACATTCTGCTCATAGAATCCGTAAGCCCGTAGGATGCCGGACCTGCCGATGTCTCATCCGGCCCCAGAGTCCTTCCGATGCCTCCGCCGGACGCACAGGCAAAATACTCTTTTCCCTTCTCCAGACATCTCTTCTTATATGCCCCGGCCACCAGATGTGTATACCGCACCATATTTGTGCCGTTTCCGGAGATGGACACATCCACATCCTCGAGTTCCATCACAGCGATCCCTTCCCGGATATCATGGGCGCCATAGCAGCGGATCTGTGCCCGTTCTCCTTTAGAATAAGATCTTTCGTCTATGACCGACAGCTTCCCTTCTTTATAATCAAACTCCGTCTTCACATAAGTAAACCCGTTCATCCGTGAGATCATCTTTGCCGCATCCTTGCCCAGTCCATTTAGGATCACCCTTAAGGGAGTCTTCCTTACCCGGTTGGCCGACTGCACGATCCCGATGGCCCCTTCAGCCGCCGCAAAAGATTCATGGCCTGCCAGAAAAGCAAAACAGCTGACTTTCTCAGATAATACCATGGCCGCCAGCTTCCCGTGTCCGATTCCTACCTGCCGTTCTTCCGCCACAGAACCTTTCACACAGAATGCCTGCAGGGCTTCCCCGATCTTCATTGCAGCTTCGGAAGCTGTCTTTACACCCGCGCTGATCGCAGCCGCAGTTCCCGTGATGTAAGCCCAGCATGCATCCTCAAAACTGATGGGCTGTATTCCCTTTATGACAGCCGGCACATCCAGCCCATTTCCCCGGCAGATCTCATCTGCTTCCTCCAGAGAGTCAATCCCATACTGCTGCAGGAACTGTTCGATCTGTCCTATTTTCTTATCCATATTCTGAAATCTTGCCATATGCCGCACCTACTCCCTGCGCGGATCAATATAACGATCCGCTTCCTCGTATCTTCCACTGGTTCCTGTCGCCTTTGCAAGTGCCTCGCCCGCCTCCATCCCTTCCCGGATATCCTCCAGCATCTGCCCTACATTGATATATTCATACCCAATGATTTCCGCTTCGTCATCCAGCGCTATTTTCGTGACATACCCTTCCGTCATCTCCAGGTAGCGCGGCCCCTTCAGCCTGGTTGCATAGCTGGTTCCTACCTGACTCCTAAGCCCCTTTCCCAGATCCTCCATGGCCGCCCCGACTTCAAGGCCGCCCTGGGAGTAAGACGTCTGTGTACGTCCATAGGCAAATGCCAGAAAGATTTCCCGCATTGCCACGTTGATGGCGTCGCAGACAAGGTCTGTATTCAATGCTTCAAGGATCGTTTTCCCCGGCAGGATCTCCGATGCCATGGCCGCTGAGTGAGTCATCCCCGTACAGCCCAGAACCTCCACCAACGCCTCCTCTATGACCCCGTCCTTAACATTCAGCGACAATTTACACGCGCCCTGCTTCAGTCCGCAGGTTCCCACTCCGTGGCCAAAACCCGACAGCTCTGTGACCTGGCTTACCCTGGTGAATTCCCCTTCCTGCGGGATCGGGGACACTCCCTCGTCCGCCCCGCATTTTACACATTGCCTCTCCAACAGTTCTCTGGTATAGTTCATGCTCTCACCCCTGCTTTCGTTTTAGATCTCCTCTTCCATAAGATAGGAAAACAACCCGCCCGCCTCAATAATCTTCATCACATGCCCGGGAAGCTTCTGGCATCTGTACTGTTCCTTTCTCGTCAGGTTCTTGATGACACCCTTCTTCATATCAACCTTCAGCAGATCCCCTTCCCGGATCCGCCCCGTCTCCCTGCACTCTACCGCAGGAATCCCTACATTGATCAGGTTGCGGTAAAAGATCCTTGCGAAAGACCTCGCAACCACCATACTGATGCCGAGATATTTTAATGTCAGCGGGGAAGTCTCCCTGCTGGAGCCGGAACCAAGATTATCTCCTGCCACAAAGAGATCTCCTTTTTTTACTTTTCTGTAAAAATCAGGATCCACTGCACTCATGGCATATCTGGCCGCCTCCTCGATGGACAGTTCCATGTACTGCGGCGGCGAGATAATATCGGTATTGATATTATTTCCATATTTTAAAGCTTTTCCCTCTATCATATGACACCTCCCGTATCTAACATTCGGCAGCCTGAATCCTTCCTGCCGCGGCGCTTGCCGCCACTGTAAGCGGCGAGCCCAGATATATGTTCCCTTCCTTACTGCCCATGCGACCCAGGAAGTTCCGGTTGCTGGATGAAATGCAGTTTTCCCCGGACGCGATCAGCCCGCTGTGAAGTCCCACGCATACACCGCAGGTAGGCGCCATGATTACGCCGCCTGCCTCCGCGATCACCGAAAGGTATCCAAGACGGTCTGCCTCCTTCCATATCTTTCTTGACGCAGGAGATACCAGCAGCCGCACACCCTTCGCTACCTTTTTCCCTTCCAGATATTCAGCCGCTGCCTTTAAGTCATTTAAACGGCCTCCGGTACAGGAGCCAAGATAAGCCTGATGAATCGGAATGTCTCCCACCTGGTCTGCATCCACTACGTGATCCACCTCATGAGGACACGCCACCTGAGGCTTCAGTTCATCTGCCTGGAAATGATAAGACTGATAATACTGTGCATCTGCGTCACTGTTGCAGGACTCATAATCTTCAATGCCCAGCCGTTTAAGATAGAACCATGCGGTATCGTCAAACGGCATAAGACCGGCCTTTGCTCCCATTTCCACTGCCATATTGGTAATGGCCATCCGCTCGTCCATAGGCAGCTTCTGTATCGTCTCTCCCTGATATTCAACAGACATATATGTAGCACCTGCATGCCCCACAGTTCCGATAGTACAAAGTGAGATGTCCTTGGCCATGACATTGCCGGAAAGCCGGCCGTCCCACACCACCTGTATGGTCTCCGGCACCTTAAGCCACGTCTTCCCCGTTGCCAGGATGCCCAGCATCTCTGTAGAACCTACGCCGCTGGCAAATGCATTTAAAGCGCCGCCCATACAGGTATGAGAATCTGTACCCAGCACGATCATTCCTGGTCTTACATTCCCCGTCTCTGCCATCACCTGATGACACGGCCCCTCATATTCATAATATTGTTCGATCCCGTGGCTTTTGGCCCACTCTCTGGTAAATTTTACGATCTCAGCCTGGTGGATGCTTGCAGGCGGCGTATAGTGATCAGAGATAATAACGACCTTCTTTGGATCCCACACAGGCCTTCCAAGCTGCTCAAGCTGCTTTGCAATCTGAATCCTGGGGCCTAAGATATCATCCATCATTGCCCGGTCCACATTGACCCAGACGATATCCCCCGGCTTTACACTTTTTTCCCCGGATGCCCTTGCGATAGTCTTCTCTGCAATTGTCTTTCCCATATGTTCCACCACCCTTATCTATGCGGCAGGCGCCTCCTGCCATCTGCAAATTACCTCTGCGGCAGGTACACCCGGCCGTCCATGATCCTTCTTGCCGTCCTGTACACGCCCACCTTCTGAATCTCTACAGACTCTCCGTTCACTGATACCACCGATTCCACAGGGATCTTTCCCGACGGATGTCCGATATAGACCTCTTTCCTGTTCCTTGCCTCTTCCTTCAGCACGTCCCACACTACGCTCCCGGGAATGCGAAGCGCTGCCGCCGTTGCGACAGTTCCTGTAATGGGGTACGCCTTATGCATCCGAAGCATGAACAACAGCCGGGATACAAGGTCGATCTCTTCTTCTTTCACAGGCTCCCCATTCAAAGCCACATAGTCCCGGGACTTTGATACAATGGCAAAGAACGGATTATAAGGAGTCTCTTTCGCAGCCTCCTCAGGCTTTTCGCACAATCCAAACAAAACCGCCGCCTCCCCGCGGATCCTCTCGATCAACCGCATCAGCGATGCGTTATTTTCGATCTCATACGGGTTCTCCGTCCCTTTCATACCCAAAGACTCTGCCTTAATAAATACCAGCGGATTGCCCGCATCTATAAGCGTCACCTCATAGGACTTCCCGTCCACTTCCAATACATCTCTTACATTACCTGTGGGCAGCAGTTTTCCGGTCATTCCTCCGGCTGTATCCGACCAGTCAAGGGTAATCTTTGCCCCGCTTCCTGGAACCCCGTCAATCTGCAAATCACCGGCCTCCCGGGATCTCCCGTTTTCGGTAGGAACATCCGCCGTCAGGATCCTGCCGGTATTTTTCATGTGGATCCTGACCCTTGTCATTTCACCGGTCGCGCGCACCATTCCCTCATCTATCGCAAACGGTCCCACTGCGGAGGATATATTTCCGCAGTTCCCGTTATAATCTACCTTGTCTGTCTCAAAACTCACCTGGGCGAATGTATAATCCACGTCCGCATCTTCCCTCGAGGGCGGCCCTATGACCGCAAGCTTGCTCGTCAGGACATCCGCTCCTCCAAGCCCGTCGATCTGCCGGATGTCAGGGCTGCCGAACACAGCCCTGATTACGGCATCTCTTTCCTCCGGATCCGAAGGAAGCTCATTCTCCCGGATAAAAATTCCTTTATTGGTTCCCCCTCTTACAATCGAACACCTTAGACTTTTCTTGCCATTCTCCATAATTCTCTCCTTCGGATCCCGCTTTCTTACTCGTTCATCACATCCCCGAACAGTTCTTCATCACTTGGGATCACACCCTTGATGGGTACAGAAAGCCAAGTGTTGTTCAGGAAATGCTTTAATGTAATATTCTCCGATACAATATTGCCGCCCCATGTGCCGCAGCCCAGGGAACCGGTAAACGGCATCCCGTTATTCCAGTCTCCGCTGTTTCCTACACTCTGCGGCTGCCTTACCATCACACGGGTTGTCTTGGTCTCAAGTGCCAGCTTAAGGATATGCTCCTCATCATTGGACTGGATGCCGCAGGAGTGTCCTGCACCCTGATATGCATGGATCTCGTTGACAATACGTACCGCCTCATCAAATTCTCCATATCGGTAGACTGCCAGTACAACGCTGAGCTTCTCTCCGGAGAATAAGAACTCTCTGCCTCTTCCGCTCTCTTCCACCAGGATCATCTGCGTCCCTTCCGGCACGTCAATGCCTGCAATCTCTCCGATACGTTCTGCCGGCTGGGTTACGATATCTCGGTTGAGCATATGGCCGTCCGGCCACATGGCCTTTTCCAGCTTATCCTTCTCTTCTGCCGTCGTCAGATACGCACCCTCTGCCTTCAGGCACTCTATAAATTCATCGTATATCTTGCTGCTTACTACGATGGAGTTGTCGCAGGAGCATCCGGACGCATAATCGAAGGTCTTGCTGATCCTTACATTGGCTGCCGCCTGTTTAAGATCCGCCGTCTCGTCAATCACAACAACCGCATTGCCCACGCCCACGCCGTACGCCGGTGTCCCTGAACTGTATGCTGCTTTTACCATGCCGGCGCCGCCGGTTGCGATCACCAGATCCGACTGTTCCATAATCTCACGGCTCATATCCATAGTCGGATGCTCGGCACAGATCAGAAGATCTTCCGGCGCGCCGTATTTTTTCAGAACTTCCCGCATAATCTCCGTCACCAGATAAGTTGTCCTCTGGCTCCTCGGATGGGGAGAAAATACAATCGCATTGCGGCTCTTAACCGCCAGGATCCCCTGGGTCGCCGGACATAACTCCGGCTGAGTCGTGGGGATCAGGGAACCGATCACACCCACCGGTTTGGCGATTCTTCGGATCCCTGTCTCCGGATCCTCCTCTACAACGCCTACTGTCTTCTGGGGATTGATGTCACTCAACACACCCCTCACCTTCTTGTACAGCTTATTCTGCTTGGACTCGTAGTTGCCCATACGGGTCTCCTCCTGGCAGAACGCCGCGATCTTCGTCACTGTGTCTGTCTGTACCAATGCCCAGCCGACTGCACGGGACAGTTTGTCTACCTGTTCCTGGGAATACCCGCCTACAATCTCCTGTGCCTTCCTTGCCCGGGCAATTAATCCGGCAACGTATTCTTTATCATTTCGTTTTTCCATTCCTAAAACCTCGATTTTTATCCTTTTCCCGCCTGCCTATATATGTTCATATCTGCAGGCCCTCAACATATTTCCTGTCAAATTTGCATGTACTCTTTCTTTCACACAGGCAACTGCCTTAAGAAACTCCTCCTGGCGGATCCCGTGCCCGATCTTCATATAATCCAGTAGATTGACCAGATCCTCCGTGGCCACATTCCCTGCCGCTCCCGGCGCAAACGGGCAGCCTCCAAGCCCTCCCACTGATGTCTCAAATGAGGCGATTCCCCGCTGCATTGCCGCAAATATATTGGCCAGTCCCTGTCCCCGGGTATTGTGCAGATGCATCGTAAAGGTTTCCTGCGGGTATCTTTCCTGTACTTTTTCTACAAGGTCTGCCACCTGAAGCGGATGTGCAATTCCAATGGTATCACACAGTACAATCTCCCTGATTCCTGCCCTAACGGCCTCTTCAATCAGCAGAAACACTTTTTCCTTCGGCACCTCCCCCGCATATGGGCAGCCAAACGCCGTGGCAATATCAAGCCTCACGGCAAGATCCGGAACCCTCTCCCGGATCCGCCTTAACTCCTCCAGGGACTCTGTGATTGTCCGCTTCACATTGGCAAGATTATGCTCTTCACTGGCCGATATGACATAGCTTACTTCCCGCACTCCACAGTCAAATGCATTTCTGGCGCCCCGCTCATTGGGTACCAGCGCGATCATCCGAAGATCCGGAAACCTCTTTCGGATCCTTTCCGCCACTTCCCTTGCATCCGCCATCTGGGGGATTGCCTTCGGATGTACGAAGGATGTTACTTCCATGGCACGGACTCCGGCTTCCTGCATCAGCTCTATGATCCTGACCTTATCCTCCGTATCTATAAAATCCCTGACATTCTGGAAGCCGTCCCTTGGCCCTACTTCAATAATCGTTATATTGTCTGGCAACATCTTCTTTGGTAATTCCATACTGACCTCCGGTTCTATATTACGCCCTGCTCTCTCAGTTCCTCAAGCCGGCTGCTGTCCAGTCCAAGCAGTTCTTCATAGACCTCTCCGTTGTGCTGGCCTAACAGCAGCGCCGGTGTGTCGATAACAGGATCCGTGACCGTCATCTTAAACTGCGACCCGTTCAAAAGTGTATCACCCGCCACCGGATGTTCTACATGTACAAACATCTCTCTTGCATTGGCATGGGGATCGTGCACTACCTGCTCCAGATTATTGATCGGGGATGCAGGGACGCCGGCCTTAAGCAGTTGTTCCATAGCCTCTTTGCTGCTGTTTTCAAGCGTCCATGCTTCAATAATCGGTTTGATCTCCCGGTAATGCTCTACCCGTTTCGGATTTCTGTCATATCGCTCATCCTCCGCCAGCTCTTTTCTTCCCATGACCTCACAGAGCTTCTGCCACAGCTTGTCATTTGCCGCCCCGATCACGATCATCCCATCCTTTGTGCGGAAGGTGTCTGTGGGATAATTCGACTCATAGCGGTTCCCGATCCTCTCGGGAATCCTCCCGCCCATCGTATAGATGGGATAAATGATCTGCATGCTTGCAATCCCCGCATCCATCATGCCGATATCCACCTTCTGTCCGATCCCGGTCTGATTACGGTACTGCAGCGCCGCCAGAAGCCCGATGGTCAGGGAATACCCGGCCAGGCTGTCTGCCATGGCCGTGCCGATCCTTGTAGGGCCGCCGTCCGGCCAGCCCGTTACGCTCATAAGCCCGCTGCTTGCCTGCCCGATCACGTCATACCCCGGCCTGAGCGTATAAGGGCCATAATGTCCGAAACCTGATACTGCCCCGTAGATAATCCCCGGATTCACTTTTTTTAATTCCTCATAACCGATCCCCAGCTTCTCCATAACGCCCGGACGGTAGTTTTCCACCACCATATCCGCCTTTTTTACCATCTCAAGAAACAGATCCTTCCCTTTCCCTTTCAGGTTCAGAGTGATGCCCTTCTTATTCCGGTTGATGTTCATGTAATAACCGCTCTCACCGTTGACAAACGGGCCGAAATTCCTGCTGTCATCCCCTTTGCCGGGCACCTCGATCTTGATCACCTCAGCGCCCATGTCCGCCAGCATCATCGTACAGAACGGCCCTGCCAGCACACGGCTTAGGTCCAGGACTTTTATCCCGTTCAAAGCACCTTCACGTTTCATCTTCTGTCACCTCTTTTTTCTACATGCCGACCTTCGGCAGCCCGTATACCGAACGCCATCCTTTAGATCCTGGTTCCTTTAAGAACGCTTCCATCTCTTCCTTCGTGCGGTGTGTGACCTCTTCGGTCGGAGGTACGGTTCCCGGCGGGAAGCTTCCAAGGATCTCATCGACACAGTATGTCAGATATTCGCAGGCTGCCAGAATCGGCCTCTTTGCCCTTCTTGCCTCTGCGGTTCCCGGTTTCCCGACAACACCTTCCGGCGTCCCCTTAAAGGTGATCGGACATGTCATCTCCGTCTCGCTCCAGCGCTGCGGGCGGTGGAAGGAATCTGTAGAATTGTCAAATCTGCCCGGCTCAAAATAGCTGTTATTGTGTGCTTCGTCCGCATGGTCAAGCTCTACCATACCCTCCGGGAAACACAGCATACCTACGGATGTCTCACACTCATCTGCATGGATGAACGGCGTGCGTACCATATCGTCTTTTGCACACGGGAAGAAAAATTCCCTGATCGCACGGTGCCAGTCCATAACCTGGATAATACACGGAAGCTGGTAGCGGTACAGGAACTCATGCAGAGCAGTTTCAAGCACCCACAGTTGTCCATGGTTGTTAATATAGATCTGTTTGCGGAACCCGTCGTTCCACAGGCCAAGCATCACTGCAACCAGATTTTCCACTGCCACATCCTGCGGAAGCATTACCGTCCCCGGCATTCCAAGATGATGATACGGATGTGCTCCGTACGGGAGCGGATTGTATGCAATACTTACTTCTCTGCCGTCTTTTGCTGTTGCACGGCGCACGCCCTCTACGATAGACTGGCACTGGAACGTATCAAGCGCAGATACGGTATGCATGCCGTGGCACTCTGTACATCCTACCGGTACAAGTACAACATCATTTTTCTTTCTCTTTTCAATTACCTTATACCTCGGTGTCGTCTGGATATAAGTATTGGCAATCCCGATCTCCGACGGAGACGGGATCTCATAGCGCTCCTTTAAGAGCTTATCCACTTCCTCCTCTGACATATCCCAGATTTTCTTTTTTAAGCGTCCTACCTTTGTATCTTCGAATACAATTGCAGGATTCTCGGTGGTCAGCCACATGCTGTTGTCATATGCCATATTCATTTCCTCCTTCTTGTGTTCTATCATCTGTTTCTCTATGGTCTATTCCTCTTCATTCATGGTGATCATTACCTTCACTGCCTTGTCCTTGTGCTCGATCGCCATATCAAATGCCTGCTGGATATCCGCAAGCTTATAGTAGCCTGTAATAAATTTTGTAAAGTCAATGTCATCCTTCACTCTGCTCATAAACTTGATGGTCTTGGTAAAGAACCATGGCTGTCCTGCGCTTCCCTGGAGATTCAGCCCTTTCCAGATGGCTTTCCCGATTTCAATCGGAATCTTCCTTCCGATGGAATGGCCGATAAAGCGGATCCTTCCATGAGCTTTTGCAATATCTACCGTCGCAGCCACTCCCTGGTCGCTTCCAGTACATTCTACGATCAGAGACGCTCCCTGGCCGCCTGTGTTGGCAAATACTACCTTCTCCACATCTTCATTGAACGGATCGATGGTAAGGTCGACTCCCACGATCTCCTCCGCCATCTTCCTTCGGAACTCAATAGGTTCTACCACAATTACCTTTGCCCCGGCTGCTTTACAGATCGTTGCCGCAAATAGTCCGATCGCTCCTGCCCCAAAGATTACACAATCATCCGTCCTGGATACGAACCCGTCTCTGCCGTAGATACTGTAATAGGCAACAGAACATGGCTCTACAAGGGCGCCCTCCACATAAGTCATGTTATCCGGGATCTTATAGCAGAACTGCTCCTCACCGATCAGGTACTCTCCCATTCCGCCCGGGGCGCTCGGCATAAATCCTACTTCATTCCAGTTCGTACAATAAGAATTGTTGATACCTTCCTTACAGATGTCACACCGGTTGCAGGAATTTGCACATTCACCGGTTACTCTGTCCCCTACCTTCAGGGAGATCACATCGGATCCCACAGCAACGACCTCGCCGCACCACTCATGTCCCGGCGTATATGGCCCAAGGTCATAACGGCCTTCCTTAGAATGCCCCAGATAGCATTCCACATCAGAGCCGCAGATACCGGATGCATGCAGTTTCACCAAGATCTGCGTCGGCTTTAATTGTGCAACCTCCACTTCTTCCAACCGTAAATCTTTTGGTCCGTACATAAATGCGTCTAATGATTTCATTGTTCTCCTCCTTCTACGTTCATTTATTTGCTTAACAGAATTTCTGCTTCTGCTGCAACCGCTTCCTTTGTCAATCCATTTTTCTCAAGCTGGTAAGCAAGAGACGCCGTCACCCCAAACACATCCTGGATCCCCAGCCTGCGAAGTCTGACGTGTGCACCCGCATCTGCCAGTACCTCTGCTACCGCGCTTCCAAGGCCGCCGATCGTATTATGGTTTTCACAGGTGAGCACTGCCTGTGTCTCTTCTGCGGCCTTCAGGACCAGTTCTCCGTCTATTGGTTTGACAGACGGCAGATTGATGACTCTCGCGGATATTCCCTTTTCCTCCAGCAGCGCTGCCGCATCATACGCAATCCCCACGGTAATCCCGGAAGCAATTACGGTTACGTCGGTCCCCTCTCTCAACAAGACACCTTTTCCCAGGACAAACTCCGGAACGTCCTCATAAACATTTCTCAGATACATCTTAGGCTGTCTGAAATATACTGGCCCGTCGTACTCTGCCAGAAATCTTGTAATTGCCTCCAGCTCCCAGGTATCCCCTGGTTCTACCACACACATTTCCGGAATGCTCCGCATCAACGCCACATCTTCTACACCGATGTGGGTGCCGCCGTTTTTCTCGGCTGTGAGCCCCGCATACAGTCCGCACACCTTGACATTCGCTTTATTGTAAGCGACAGATATGCTCACCTGGTCGCAGGCCCTCTTCGTGGCAAAATTGGCAAACGAACTGGCAAATACATTCTTTCCTGAGAGGGCAAGCCCGGCAGAAGCTGCCATACAATTCTGCTCCGCAATGCCAAAATTAATATGCCTGTCCGAAAACTCCCTGGAAAACTTCTTTGTTCCAAAGCACCGCATCAGATCCGTGTCGCAGACTACAATGTCTTCATTGGTTCTTGCCAGCTGCGTAATTACTTCCCCGAATATCTCCTTGTTGACCAATGTCCGGCCCTTCTTCGTATTCTCACCCATATTATTGTCCTCCTATCTCAATATTTGAAATTTGTCAATATATCTCCCGATATATTTTTA